>JAFIEQ010000050.1 GCA_020832455.1 Nitriliruptoraceae bacterium | reverse complement strand
ACGGTCCTCCGTCCATCCGGGGGGGGTGTCCCCCAACCCGCCCCGTCGGCCCGGGGCCACGGCCGCGGGGCGACCGACGCCGGGCGACCGACGCCGGGCGTCAGGCGCCGACCGGCACCGCGCCGTGGTGGGCGTCGCCGGTGCGCGACCCGCCGGCCGAGCCCTGCTCGTCGCCGGCGAGGCCCACGGTCGCGGTCAGCACGGCGACCTCCTCCTGGATGCGCCCGACCGCCTCCGCGGCTTCCGTCCCGTCGTCGCGGGTGGCGTTGGCCAGCTCGAGCTGCTGGCTGACGGCCTGGTCGATGCGCTGCTGACGCTCCGCGATGTCGCCGAGCACCCCGCCCAGCTCGCCGAGCACCTCCGCCGCGTCGTCCGCGTCCGACACGATCCGGCTCAGGCGGTCCGCGATGTCGTTGGTCGCCGTCTCCGTCTGGCGGGCGAGCTCCTTGACCTCCGTGGCGACGACCGCGAAGCCCTTGCCGGCCTCCCCGGCACGTGCGGCCTCGATGGTGGCGTTGAGCGCGAGCAGGTTGGTGCGCTCCGCGACGCCCTCGATGAAGGTGACGATGTCGCCGACCTCCGCGGTGGAGGCCCGCAGGCCGTCCGCGGTCTGCACCCCGCGGTCGGTCACCGTGCGCGCGTCCCCGGCGACCCGGGCGCTGATGGTGGCCTCCTCGGCGACCCCGCTGGCGGCGCGGGAGAGCTCGTCGACCGCCTGCATCACGGCGCCGACCAGGTGCTGGGTCCGGGTGGTCATCGACCCCAGCCCGTCGACCTGCGACTGGGTCCGGCGCTGGAGTTCCTCCTTGCGGGCCAGCTCCTGTTCCGCGCCGAGCGTGTGGACGCGGGCCAGCTCGCGGGACTGCAGCACGGCGTCCTCGGCGAGCTTCCAGAACGCGACGAGCACGGCGATGGCGAGCAGGACGAACACGGCGTGGATGATCACGAACACGAACGGGTTCGCGATGGCGATGTCGGTGTCGAACAGCATGTCCGGTGCGAGCTGGGCCATCGTGAGGTGGTGGACGACCACGAACCCGATCGCGGCGAGCAGCGGTGCCCACCGCTGGTACAGCGCGATCAGCGGCAGGACCACGAAGAAGTGGAAGTGCGCCTCGGTCGTCCCGCTCGCCAGGTGGATCAACAGCGCCGAGGTGGCCAGGAACCCGAGCGCGAGGATGACCTCACGGGTCACGGGCCGGAACCGGTCGGTGGACACCAGCGCCAGCACCCCGACCAGCGGGACCAGTTCGATGGCGAGGTGGGTCAGCGACTCCCCGACGATCAGGCCGAGCGCGGCCAGGGCGACCAGGTGCGCCGCGAACACGCCCCGCAGCAACCGGTGCCGGCTGTTCCAGGACGCCTCGGTCAGGGTGCCGCCCCGGGGCAGCGCGCGCAGCAGTCGGTCGATCATCGTGCACCTCGGTATCGCGACATCTGGAGCCGCCCGACCGTCGCGGGCGAACGAGCCGCCATCCGTGCAGGTGCCGGGGTCCGGCGTGGCGCGGATCGCTCCCGTGCATCGTCGGCAGCGATCGGTCCGGGACAAGAGGTCGGCCACCGTGGCCGGTCGGCCCGTCACCCGTCGCCTAGCGTCCGCGGCGCGACCCGCCCCCGACCGCGAGGACCCCGTCATGCCTTCGGTGACCATCGACGACGTGCGTGCCGCGGCCGACCGTCTGGGAGCGGTGTTGCAGCTCACCCCGGTCGAACGCTCGCGGGCCATCAGCGGCGCCGTCGGCGCCGAGGTGTGGCTCAAGTGCGAGAACCTGCAGCGGACCGGTTCGTTCAAGCTCCGGGGGGCGTTCAACCGCATCGCGCAGCTCGAGGCGGACGAGCGCGACCGCGGCGTGGTGTGTGCCTCGGCCGGCAACCACGCGCAGGGGGTCGCGCTGGCAGCGACGCTGCAGGGGGTCCGGGCCACCGTCTTCATGCCCCAGGAGGCCGCGCTGCCCAAGATCGCCGCGACCGAGGCCTACGGCGCCGAGGTGGTGCTCGTCGAGGGCAAGCTCGGCGCGGCGCTGCAGGCCGCCTCGGACGCGGCGGACACCGACGGCCGGGTGCTGGTGCACCCCTTCGACCACGAGCACGTCATCGCGGGCCAGGGCACGGTCGGGCTGGAGATCGCCCGCCAGGTGCCCGACGTCGCCACCGTGGTGGTGTGCCTCGGAGGTGGGGGGTTGCTGGCCGGGGTGGCGGTGGCGCTGCGGGCGCTCAAGCCCCACGTGCGCATCGTCGGGGTCCAGGCGGAGGGCGCCGCCGCGTACCCGGCGTCGCTGTCGGCTGGTCGGCCGATCGCGCTGCGCGAGCTGGACACGATCGCCGACGGCATCGCGGTGCCCCGACCGGGGGACCTGACGCTGGCGCTGATCGACGAGCTGGTCGACGAGGTGGTGACCGTCAGCGACCAGGAGCTCGCCTCCGCGGTCGTCCTGCTGCTCGAGCGGGCGAAGCTGGTCGCGGAGCCGGCCGGCGCCGCGGCGGTGGCGGCGCTGCTCGCCGGGCGGATCGACCCGACCGGTCCGGTGGTCGCCACCCTGTCCGGGGGCAACATCGACCCGCTGGTGCTGCAGCACCTGGTGACCGGTGGGCTGGCGACCGTGGGCCGCTACGCCACGGTGCGCACCCGGGTCGCGGACTCGCCGGGGGCGCTGTCGGCGTTGCTGCAGGTCGTGGGCTCCGCCCGCGCCAACGTCGTCGGGGTCTCCCACCACCGGCTCGAACGGCGGCTGCAGCTCGGTCAGGTCGAGGTGGTGCTCGAGCTCGAGACCCGCGGCAACGACCACGTCGCGGAGCTGCAGCGCACGCTGGCGGACGCCGGCTACCCGGTCGACCCGAGCTGAGACGGCCGCCGGACCCGGTGGGTACGGTCGGACGCATCGAGGGGGAAGAGACCCGGATGTCGGCACCAGAGGACGGCCCGCCGCCGCCGCCGCACGTGCGCCGTCGGCGCACCCGGCGACGCTGGTTCGTCGGTCTGGGGCTGCTGCTGGCGCTGATCGCGGTCCCGGTGGCCCTGCTCGCGCTCGGCGTGGTCGGTGGGGACGCATCCGACGAGCCCTCGGCCAGCGAGGACCAGCCGGTCGAGCCCGACGCGCCGGACGACGACGTCACCGACGGTCCGGCCGACCCGGAGGCCGACGGCGACGACCCGGCCGACCCGGTCGACCCGGACGCGCTGCCGGACCCCGATGCCCTCCCCGAGCCGGACGCGCCGATCGGGGAGCGGCCGGGGGTCACCCCCTCGCTCGACCCACCGGACGCGGACGCCCTCGACGGCGACGATGCCATCTACGCCCAGCTGCTGATCGACATCGACCGCTCCGAGCGCACGATGATCGCCTTCCAGGAGCGGGTCGCCGAGGCGCTCGCCGAGCTCAGCGGCAGCCCGGACCTGCTCGACGAGCTGCGCGCGATCGCGGGGGAGCAACGCGACGAGCTGCGGACCGTGCGCGACGACCTCGCCGAGGAGGTGGACGTGGAGGCCGCCGAGGAGATCCGCGGCATCTACGTCGTCCACCTCGACTCGTGGGACGCCTACATGGACGCGGTCAGCGAGGACCCGGCCGTGCTCGCCGGGGAGGGCGTCGACGGTGGCTTCACCGTGGTGATCAACCAGACCGCCGACGCGTTCCGACGCACCCTGGACGCCCGGCTGCCGCTGGACGCCGAGGGCAGCGTCCAGGACTTCGCCGAGGGCATCCTCGACCGTGGGTTCCGCGGGTTCGGCGACGCGCAGGTGTGAGCGCCGCTGCGCGCGGCCCGGTCGGGCGCGCCGGCGCGCTCAGACCGGCGAGGTCGTGCCGGCGAGCTCCGCGACCTCGACCAGGACGTCGGTCAGCGCGTAGTCCTTGGGGGTGAACACCGCGGCGACCCCGGCGGCACGCAGCACCTCGGCGTCGGCGTTCGGGATGATCCCGCCCGCGATGACGGGCACGTCGTGGCCCTCGGCACGCAGGCCCTCGATGATCTGCGGGATCAGCGTCAGGTGCGAGCCCGACAGGATCGACAACCCGACGAGGTTGACGTCCTCGTCGACGGCGGCGCGCACGATCTGCTCGGGCGTGAGCCGGATGCCCTCGTAGACGACCTCCATGCCGAGGTCGCGGCACCGCAACGCCACCTGCTCGGCCCCGTTGGAGTGCCCGTCGAGCCCCGGCTTGCCGACCAGGATGCGCAGGCGTCGGCCGAGGCGGGCCTCCACCGCCCGGATGCGTTCGCGGGCCGCGGCCAGCGAGGTCCCGGCGTGCTGGGTGGTGCCGCCGTCCCCGAGTCCGGTCGGCCCGCGGTACTCCCCGAAGGTCTCGCGCAGCACCGCCGACCACTCGCCGGTGGTCACCCCGGCCTTGGCCGCGGCGATGGAGGCCGGCATGAGGTTCTCATCGGTCGCGGCCACCCGGCGCAGCTCCGCCAGCGCCGCGGCGACCGCGGCCTCGTCCCGCGAGGCCTTGAACGCCGCCACCCGCGCGCGCTGCTCGGCCTCCGCCGACGCGTCCACGACCAGGATGCCCCCGGTCTCGTCGACCAACGGCGAAGGTTCGGCGGCGGTGTAGGCGTTGACGCCGACCACGGTGCGCTCGCCGGATTCGATCCGGGCGAGCCGGTCGGCGTTGGAGCCGACCAGCGCGGACTTCATGTGGTCGACCGCGGCCATCGCGCCGCCGCGCTCGAGCACGTCGTCGAGCATCGCGGTGGCCTCCTCGACCAGCGCGTCGACCTTGGCCTCCATCACGTGGCTGCCGGTGAACAGGTC
Source organism: Nitriliruptoraceae bacterium (assembly GCA_020832455.1). GTDB lineage: Bacteria > Actinomycetota > Nitriliruptoria > Nitriliruptorales > Nitriliruptoraceae > PWLR01. Next base: position 21,630 of record JAFIEQ010000050.1, on the reverse strand, counting down.
CGGGTACTCGAGCAGGTCGGTCTCGTGGGCCAGGATCTGCTGGATCCGCAGGCTGAGCTGCTGGTCCCACGGGCGCGGCAGGCCCAGCGCCTCGTTCCAGGCCGGCAGCTGCACCGCCCGGGCGCGGGCGTCGCGCGACAGGGTCACCCCGAGCATCTCGATCAGGATGCGGGAGATGTTGTTCTCCGGCTGCTGCTCGGTCAGCCCGAGCGAGTTGACCTGCACCCCGTAGCGGAAGCGGCGGTAACGGGGGTCGGTGACGCCGTAGCGCTCGCGGGTGATGCGGTCCCACAGCTCGACGAAGGCGCGCATCTTGGCGACCTCCTCGACGAAGCGGATGCCGGCGTTGACGAAGAACGACATCCGACCGACCACGCGCGGGAACGCCTCCGCGGGGACCTGCCCGCGTTCCCGCACGGCGTCGAGGATCGCGATGGCGTTGGCGAGCGCGAAGGCGAGCTCCTGCACCGGGGTCGCCCCGGCCTCCTGCAGGTGGTAGCTGCAGACGTTGAGCGGGTTGAACCGCGGCAGGTGCTCCACGGTGTAGGCGACGACGTCGGTGGTGAGCCGCATGGAGGGCTCGGGCGGGAACGCGTAGGTCCCGCGCGACAGGTACTCCTTGAGGATGTCGTTCTGCGTGGTCCCGGCGAGCTGGGACACGTCCGCACCCTGCTCCTCGGCGACGGCGATGGTGAGGGCGAGCAGCCACATGGCGGTCGCGTTGATCGTCATCGAGGTGTTCATGCGCTCGAGTGGGATCCGGTCGAACAGGGTGCGCATGTCGTCGATGGAGCTGATCGGCACGCCGACCTTGCCGACCTCGCCGGCGGCCAGCACGTGGTCGGGGTCGTAGCCCGTCTGGGTCGGCAGGTCGAAGGCGACCGACAGGCCCGTCTGCCCCTTGGCCAGGTTGGCGCGGTACAGCGCGTTGGACGCCGCGGCCGAGGAGTGCCCGGAGTAGGTGCGGATCACCCAGGGCTGGTCGCGTTCGGGGAGCATCCCCCCGGGTGGTGGGGTCTGCGGATCGTCGTGCGCCATCCGGCACCTCCCAGTGCTGACGGCGTCGCGCACCGTCGTGTCGAGGCTAGTCAGGCCCGTGTTCGCGGTACGAACCGAGCGGCAGCCCGGACGCGGACGTGGCACCCTCTGCGACCGGTGGGGCGCCGGGGGGTCGAGCGCGCCGCGTTCGAAGCTGTCGAGCCCGAGGGCGTCCGTGTCGCGAGTCTCTACCTCGAGGTGGCTGCTCGTGCCCATCGTGGCGGGGCTGCTGCTGCTCCCGGCCGTGGTGCCCGCCTTCGCACCGGGTGGCCAGTCCAGCCCCCACGTGGCCGGTGTCGTGGGCGGCGAGCGGCCCGCGCCGCGGGGTGCGGCGCAGGCGCAGACGTTGGACGACCTCGACGACGCCCGTGACGAGGTCGCCCGGCTCGACGATGCGCTCGACGAGGCCAACGCCCGCTACGAGGCCGTGTGGGCCGACATCGAGCGGACCCGTTCGGAGATCGTCGCCCTCCAGGCGCAGCGGACCGGTCTCGCCGAGGACGCCGCGCAGGCCGAGGAGGCGCTCGCCGAGCGCGCCCGGCTGGTGTTCATGCGCGGCGCGACCAACACCGTGGAGACGCTCATCGCCTCGGAGGACCCGCAGGCCACCGTGGAGCGCGCCGCCATGATCGCGGCGTTGCAGCTGCGCGACCGGATCGACATCGAGGATGCGGCAGCGACGCGGGCCGCGCTGTCCCAGACCGTCGCGCTGATCGAGGAGCGCCAGGCGGACCTCGAGGTGATGGAGCAGGACCTGGCCGAGGTCGGGGAGGCGCTGAGCGCCGAGCTCGCCAGTGCCCAGGCCGAGGCGGACCAGATCGCGACGCTGGTGTCGAGGCAGCGGCGGATCGAGCGTGGGGCGCAGCAGGGCATCTACGCCTGCATCTTCGACCAGGGGGCGTACCGGTTCCGCGACACCTGGGGCGCGCCACGCAGCGGTGGGCGCTCCCACCGCGGCACGGACGTGTTCGCCGCGTTCCGAGCGCCGGTCTACGCGATCACGTCCGGCGTGGTGCAGCGCCACTCGAGGAGCGCGCTCGGCGGGATCGGGCTGTACCTGCGCGGCGACGACGGCAACGTGTACTACTACGCGCACCTCGACTCCATCGATGCGACCGGGGCGGTCGGCCGGCGCGTGACGGCCGGCGAACAGATCGCCCGCAACGGCTCCACCGGCAACGCCTCGCGGTCCGCGCCGCACGTGCACTTCGAGCTGCACCCCGGCGGTGGCGCCGCCATCAACCCCTACCCCTGGTTGGCGGCGGCCTGCTTCTGACCGGTGCCGGCGCCCGGTGTGCTTCCGGCGCACGGCGGCGCGAGCTCCCCCGACCGGCCCGGCACCATACGCGCACCGTCCGTGTGTGCCCGGGCGCCGCGTGGCCCCGCCGTTCGCGTCCCGCCGGCCCGGTCGGTCCCGTCCGTGTCGCTGCCCCCTGCCCGGGTCGGCCCTGCCGGCGTCGACCGCGCCGCGTCCCGTCCTGCCCCCGATGCCCGAGGTCGTCCGTGCCCGAGTCCCACCCCACGAGCCCCGGCGTGCCCGACGTCGCCCGGGCCGCGTTCGGGGCCGTCACGCGCCTGCCTCGGCTCGTGCTGGCGGCGGTGTTGGTGGTCCCTCTCGTCGCGATCCCCCTCGTCGCGATCCCGGTGGTGGCCGGGGCGAGCGACCTCGACTCCGCCCGCGACCGGGCCACGCAGCTGCGCGACGACCTCGAGGCCGCGACCACCCGCTACGAGGAACTGCGCGGCCAGATCGAACGCAGCGAGGACGAGCTCGAGTCGCTCGACCGCCGGGCGGCGGAGCTCGAGGCCACGGCCGCGGCGCTCGACGAGGCGCTCGAGGGCCGGGCGCGTCAGGTGTTCATGCGCGGCTCGACCGCGGGGCTCGAACTGCTGCTGGCCGGCGACGGTCCCGACACGGCGATCGAGCGCGCCGCGCTGGCCGAGGCCGTCCAGAGCCGCGACACCGCGGGCCTCGAGGAGGCGGTCGCGGCACGCGTCGCGCTCGACTCCACCGTCCTGCTCGCGGAACAGCGGCGGACCGAACTCGACGAGCTCCGCGTCGAGGCCGCCGCGGTCCAGGCCCAGCTCGAGGACGACCTCGACCGGGCGGAGACGACCGTGGCCTCCCTGGAGGAGATCGCCGCCCGGCAGCGCACCATCGATCGCGGCTCCCAGCAGGGGGTCTACGCCTGCCCGTTGGACCGGCACCTCACCCACTTCATCGATTCCTGGGGCTTCCCCCGCTCCGGCGGACGCAGCCACCGCGGCACCGACATCATGGGCCCGATGGGGGTGCCGGTCTACGCGTTCACCGACGGGGTCATCTCCCGTCACTCGAACTCCCGGCTCGGGGGGATCTCGCTCTACCTGCGCGGCGACGACGGCAACACCTACTTCTACACCCACCTGCAGGGCTACGCGCCGCGTGGTGCCGTGGGCACGCGGGTCGCCGCCGGCGAGCACATCGCCTACAACGGTGACACCGGCAACGCCCGCGGTGGCCCGCCGCACATCCACTTCGAGCAGTACCCGGGTGGTGGCGCGGCGATCAACCCCTACCCCTACCTCGCGGCCGTCTGTTTCTGACCCCGACGCCGCTACCGTCGGGCGCCCGTGTCCGGCGCGCCGTCGGAGCCCTGCAACCGTCGAGGTCGTCGCCCATGCGTGTCGCGCTGTCCGCCGCTGTCATCGCCGGCATCCTGATCGCGATCCAGTCCGCGCTGATCGGCGCGTTCGGCGCGAGGATGCACCCGTTCGTGGCCGCCACGTGGGTCCACGTCGGCGGGTTGGCGTTCGGCATCGTGGGGGTGCTCGTGGGCCGGCTCGGGTTCGCGCCCGACGTGGTCCGCCAGGCGCCGTGGGGGCTGCTCGCCGGGGTCGCCGGCATGCTGCTGGTCACCGGTATCGCCATCGCCGTCGGGGGCATCGGGCTGGCCTCCACGCTGGCGATCGTCACCGCGGTGCAGCTGTTGGCCGGCTTCGTCATCGAGTCGACCGGTCTGGCCGGGGCGGTCGTCGCGCTCGATCCGGTGCGGATCGGTGGGGCGCTGCTGATCGTGATCGGGGTGTACCTGGTGGCCAGTCGTGGGCCCGGGGTCGCCACGTGACCGACCCCACGCCCGGCGCGGCCGGGGATCCGCCCGACCGTGCCGGCGAGCAGGTCGCGATCCCCGCGGGGATCCTCGCGCGCCGGAGCCTGGAGGACCACGCGCGGTGCGCGGTGGGTGGGACCATCGACGCGGTGCGGGTCGCGCGGCTGCGTGCGCTCGGTCTGCTGGACGCGACCGGGGAGCCGGTCACGGCGCTGATCCCGCTGGGGCGCACCGTCGCCGATCCGATCGCCGACCTGGAGCTGCGCTGGGCGAGCGCCGGCGCGTTCGCCGACGTGCGGGGCTGGTGGCGGCCGGAGCTCACGGTGCTGCACGCCACCCGGGACGACCCCGACGAACCGGCGCCCTACGTGCTGACCTCCTCGGCCGCGCTGCCGATGGCGATCCTGCACGCGCTCGCGGTCCCCGATCGGCCCGCGGCTGCCTCGACGGTGTCGTTGCCGGATGTCGCCGCGCTGCTGGATGCGGCCCGGACGGGCGGGCCGGACTGGGCGGGACAGGTCGGCGCGGACCGCGCGGAGCGGATCGCGGTGCACCGCTGGGACATCGCGGTCGGCGGTGGGGACGCCGCGGTGGTCCGCGCCATCGTCAGCGCCCCCGACGGGCTGCGGGTGCTGCGCCACACCGACGACGGCCCGGCGCTGGTGCCGACCGACCTCGCGGCCGAGGAGCTGGAGCTGGCCAGCGTCACGGAGACGCTGCGGCGCAGCACCGCGGGGTGACGCGGACACATCGGCGGACAGCTGCCGGCACCCGTGGTGCCGCGGCGGTGGCGGATGGCGGTCGCGCGCACGGTCCCGTCGCCGCGCCGGCGCGGGGGCCGAACGGCTCTAGCCTCGCGCGGCGGTGTCCGCTTCGCTTCCGCGCGGCGCGGTTCACGCCGCGCAGTTGACGGCGAGGCGCTCCGGCGTTGCGACGGGGTCTCCGTCACCGAGGTTGTCTGCAGGGTCGGCCAGGCCGGCCGGCCGATCGGCAGTGAGGCGGAGCGGTGGACGGTGCGTTGACCGAGGGTGTGTTCGCTGCGGCGTTGGGAGCGATCCCCGATGCGGTGATGGTCACCGACCCGGACGAGGTGATCCTGTGGGTCAACGCGGCCTTCACCGCCATGAGCGGCTTCCCTGCGGACGAGGCGATCGGTGCGACCCCGCAGCTGTTGCACGCCGGGGTGCAGGACCGGGCCACCTACGAGGGCATGTGGCCCACGATCGTCGCCGGCGGAGCCTGGCGGGGCGAGTTCGTCAACCGCCACCGGTCCGGGCAGCTCTACACCGTCATCCAGACGATCACGCCCGTGCTGGACGAGGACGGCACGGTGACCCACTACGTGGCCATCCACACCGATGTGACCCTGCAGCACCGGACCGCGGCCGAACGTGACTTCCACGCCCAACTCGTCGCGGTCGCCGGCAACGCCATCATCGCGACCGACCTGACCGGGCGGGTCACGTTCTGGAACCGCGCTGCCGAACACCTCTACGGCTGGTCGTCCGACGAGGCGTGCGGTCGCAACATCCTGGAGCTCAACGTCAACCCGGACGCCACCGAGCACGCGGAGCGGGTCCTGACCCAGCTGCGCGAGGGCGTGAGCTGGTCCGGGGAGTTCGAGGTGCGCCACCGCGACGGCACGAGGTTCCCGGCGCTGGTGACCAACGCGCCCTACCTCGATGCGGCCGGCGAGCTCGCCGGGATCATCGGGGTGTCGGTCGACATCACGGACCTGCGCGATGCCCAGGCCCGGGCGCAGCAGCGGGCATCCCAGCAGACCGCCGTCGCGGAACTCGGCCGCCGGGCCCTGACCGATCTCGACCTCGAGCAGACGTGCAAGGACGTCATCGATGTCGTCGCGAGCGAGCTCGACGTCCCACTGGTCAAGATCCTCGAGCTCACCCCGGATCGTGACGAGCTGCTGTTGAAGGCGGGTGTCGGCTGGCAGGATGGGTTGGTCGGCCGGGTGACGGTCGCCAACGACCGCCGCTCGCAGGCCGGCTTCACCCTGCTGCAGGACCGTGCGGTGATCGTCGAGGACCTCACGACCGAGACGCGCTTCCGCGGTCCGCAACTCCTCGACGACCACGGCGTCGTCGCCGGCATGAGCACCCCCATCCGCGGCAGGGACGGCGACTACGGCATCCTCGCGGTCCACACCACCAGGCCACGGCCCTTCACCGACGATGAGGCGGTCTTCCTCGACACGGTCGCCGGCGTGATCGGCGCCGCCGTCGCACGTGACCGCACGGAGCAGCAGCTGCGCGTCGCGCTCGATGAACTCGTCCGCAGCGACGAGATCCGCGTCGCCTTCCTCCGCGCCACCTCGCACGAGCTGCGTACCCCGCTGACCTCCATCGTCGGGTTCGCCGAGCTCCTCCACGAACGCGGCGACCGCCTCGACACCGACGGGCGCCGGGTACTGCTCGAGCGGCTCACCGCGAACACCAGCCGGCTCGCCCGGCTGATCCACGACCTGCTCGACGTGGACCGGCTGACGGCCGGACTCATGATCGCGAACCTCGAGACCCACGACCTCGCTCGGCTGGTCCACCGCGTGATCGCCGACCAACAGCTCACCGACCGCCGGCTCGAGCTCGACCTGGAACCGGTCACCGCCCGGGTCGACCCGCCCAAGTTCGAGCGCGTCGTTGCGAACCTGGTCGCCAACGCCGCCCGCCACACCCCACCAACCGGGACCATCAAGGTCAGCCTCGAGCGACAGCCGACCGCGACACTGCTCGTCGTCGAGGACGACGGCCCCGGCATCGATCCCGCCTACCTCGCGGCCATCTTCGAGCCGTTCGTGCAGGGTCCCGACCAGCAGCGGTCACCACAGCCGGGCACCGGCCTCGGCCTCACCCTCGCCCGCGAACTGGTCGAACTGCACCACGGCACCCTGACCGCAGCGAACCGTCCCAGCGGTGGTGCACGCTTCGAGGTCCGCCTCGTCGACACCGGATCCGCTGACGACGAGCTCAGTACAGCGTGATGTCCTCGTCGGGGATGCGGCGGGCGACCAGCACGCCGTCGCGCAGCGGGGCGATCGTGGTCACGAAGCGCGGGTCGTTGACGACCTCGCGGACGACGTGGTCGTGGGTGGGGACCGGGGTCGTGCCGTCGGCGCCGCGCAGGACCCCGAGGACGACGAGCAGCCCCCCGATGCGGATGCGGTCGGCCGCGGCCTGCCACAACGAGGCCGGCCCGTGCGTGGTGTCCGTGGTGTCCGTGGTGTCCGCGTCGAGCGCGACGTCCCCGACCACGGCACCGAGCGCCGCGCCGTCGGCCACCGCTCGGAGCGTCTCCAGGATCGAGCGCCCATCGGCCGGCACGGGCCGCGTCCGGGCGAAGGTGCCGGCCCGTCGCAGCACGTCCTCGGCGATGGCGGCGTCCGCGGGGTCGGTCCCGATGGTGTGCACCACCCCCTGCGCGCCGACGGCCCGTGCGAGCCAGTAGGTCAGCGCCCCGAACCCGGCGTCGAGGTGGGCCACCTCGACGATGTCGGCGCTCGACAGCACCACCTCGAGGTGCCGGCCGACGGCACGACCAGGGATGGGCCGCCCGGTCGCCTCCGCGCGCCGTTCGAGCTCCACCACGATGGGGTCGTAGACCTCCGCGGTGACCAGATCGTCGAGGTAGCCGTGGACCGTCGGGGGCAGCAGTTCGGACATCGGTGGGCTCCAAGGCGGCAGGGGACGAGGCAGCGCCCCTGTCGACAGGCCTACCCTGCCCTACCGGACCGCCCGAGCCGCACCCGGCGTTCGGTCCCCGCGCTCCCGCCGGTCGGTGGGCGCACCGATCAAGGAGCCGCATCCGTGGGTCGTCACGTCCTCGTCTGGGACGCGCCGAACGTCGACATGACGTTGGCCAACATCATCGACGGCAAGCCGACCGCGAAGGTCCGTCCGGACCTCGCCGTGCTCGGTGAGTGGCTCGTCGACCACGCCGGCGAGGACGACGACGTCGAAGCGTGCGTCTTCATCAACGTCGCCCCGCACGTGGCCGGTCCGCTGCGCGGGTGGGTGCTGTGGCTGCTGGAGCAGGGCTTCCGCGTCTTCGCCAAGCCCAAGCACGGCGACTCCGACGTCGACGACGACATGATCGACCACCTGTGGGACCGGCACGACGCCGGCGACCTGGAGGCGGTCTACGTCGGCTCGAACGACGCCAAGGCGTTCCTCGAGCCGCTCACGGAACTGGCCGGACTGGGCGTCAGCTGCAACGTGCTCGGGTTCTCCGAGTACGCCGGGCAGCTCTCGGTGACCGACGACCTGCGCTTCGTGGACCTGGAGGCCATCAGCGGGCTGTTCGGCGAGCCGCTGCCCCGCATCACCCTCGACACCCTGCCCGAGGACGGCCGCTGGTTCGAGCCGACCGGGGTGCTCGGCCGGCGCTGATGTCGACGTCGAGCCCGCACGACCCGCCCTCGGCCGAGGTGGCCGCGTCCGAGCCGCCCCCGGCGGCCGGTCCCCACGTGCGCTCGGAGATCGAGCCGCTGCGCACGGTGCTGGTGCACCGGCCCGGCGCGGAGCTCGCCCGGATCACCCCGTCGAACATGGACCGGCTGCTGTTCGACGAGCTGCTGTGGCTCGAGGAGGCGCAGCGCGAGCACGACGCGTTCGTCGCGACGCTGCAGGACGCCGGCGTGGAGGTGCTGACCGTCGCGGGGCTGTTGGCCGACGTGCTCGCGGACCCCGCGCTCGCCGCGGCGCTGATCGACCGGCACGTCACCGCGACGACCTGCGGCCCGCAGGCGGTCGGGCGGGTGCGGGCGTTGCTGGGCGAGGCACCGACGGACCAGCTCGTCGAGCACCTGATCGCCGGGGTCACCCTGGAGGAGGTCGGCGCGGTCGACGGGTTGGTCGCCGCCGCCAGCGACCCGACCCAGGCGCTGCTCGGGCCGCTGCCCAACCTGGTGTTCACCCGGGACGCGTCGGCGTGGATCGACGGTGGGGTCGTGCTGTCGCCGATGCACCGGACCGTGCGCCGGCGGGAGACCGACCTGCTGCGCACCATCTACCGCCACCACCCGCGGTTCGCGGGCGCACCCGTCTGGTTCGGCGACGAACCGACCGACCCGTTCCCCGCGACCTTCGAAGGCGGGGACCTGCTGGTCGTCGGCCCGCGCGGGATCGCGATCGGGCTGAGCGAACGCACGACGCCCTCCGGGGTGGAGACCCTGGTCGCGCGGCTGTTCGACGCGCAGGTCGTCGACCGGGTCGTGGCCGTCGACCTGCCCAAGGTCCGGGCGGCGATGCACCTCGACACCATCGTCACCCAGGTCGACCGCGACGCGTTCATCACCTACCCGAAGATGACGCGTGCCATCGACACCTACCGGCTCACGCCCGGCCCCGACGGCGGGGTGCACGTGGAGGCCGGCGACGGGTTGATGCAGGGGCTGGCCTGGGCGGCGGGGCTCGACCACGCCCGCGCGATCGAGCCCGCACTCGGGTCGATCCGCGCGGAACGCGAGCAGTGGAACGACGCGAACAACACGCTCGCGCTCGCCCCCGGCGAGGTGATCGCCTACGAGCGCAACGTCGCGACCAACGAGATCCTGGAGGCCGCAGGCATCCGCGTGCGCACCATCCCGTCCTACGAGCTGCCGCGCGGCCGCGGCGGTCCGCGGTGCATGAGCTGTCCGATCCGGCGGGCGCCGTGAGCGCGGCGGGCCCCGTGAGTCCGGCGGGCATGTCGTCGGCCGGCGCGTCGGAGCTGTCGTCGGTCGGCTCGCCGGCGCTGGCGGCACGCCTGCGTGACGTGACCATCCGGATCGATGGCACGGAGATCCTGCGCGGCATCGACCTCGACCTGCCGACGGGCGAACACCTGGCCGTCCTCGGTCCGAACGGGTCCGGCAAGACCAGTCTGCTGCGCATCCTGGCGACCTACCGCCACCCGACCAGCGGCGAGGTGGAGGTGCTGGGTCTGCGCTTCGGGCGGGCCGACCTCCGGCCGCTGCGGGCCCGCATCGGGTTCGTCAGCGTCGGGCTCGACCCGCTGGTGCACGAACGGGCGCGGGTGCTGCCGTTGGTCGCGGTGGCGCGCCAGGGCGGGTTGTGGGCGCCCCCCGACATCCTCGACGACGAGGAGCTGCGTGCGGCGGCGGTCGCCGCGCTCACCCGGGTCGGTGCGGACCACCTCGGCGACCGGCGGGTCGACACGCTCAGCCAGGGCGAACGCCAGCGGGTGCGGATCGCGCGGGCGCTGGTGACCGATCCCACCCTGCTGCTGCTCGACGAACCGTTCGCGGGGCTCGACCTCGGCGGACGGGAGTCGCTGCTCGCCGACCTCGATGCGTTGCTCGCCGCCCCCGACGCGCCGACCACCGTGCTCGTCACCCACCACCTCGAGGAGCTGCCCGTGGCGATCGACCACGCGCTGCTGCTGCGCGGGGGAGCGTCCGTCGCTGCGGGACCGATCGACCGGGTGCTCGACGACGCCACCGTCAGCGCCGCCTTCGACGTGCCGGTGCAGGTGGCGCACCACGACGGGCGTTGGCGGGCGACGGTCCGCCGCGCCTGAAGCGGGGCGTTGGGACCCCGTCGAACGTGTCCCCCGCGGTGGGTCGTCGGAGGGGCCGGGCGGTTAGCCTGCGTTCACGTCATCACCGAGGTCTGGGAGGACCCGTATGCCCGAGGCTGTCATCGTCGCGACCGCGCGCTCGCCCATCGGACGGGCCTTCAAGGGCTCCATGACCGAGCTGCGCCCTGACGACCTCACCGCGACCATCATCCAGGCGGCGATGGCCCAGGTCCCGCAGCTCTCGCCGCAGGACATCGATGACCTCCACCTCGGCTGTGGCCTGCCGGGCGGCGAGCAGGGCTTCAACATGGCCCGCGTGGTCACCACGCTGCTGGGCTGGGAGGTCCCGGGCACGACCATCACCCGGTACTGCTCCTCCAGCCTGCAGACGACCCGCATGGCGATGCACGCGATCCGCGCCGGCGAGGGGGACGTGTTCATCTCCGCGGGGGTCGAGCTCGTCTCGCGTTTCGTGAAGGGCAACTCGGATTCGCTGCCCGACACCCAGAACCCCCGCTTCGCGGACGCGGTGGCGCGCACCGAGTCGCGGGCGCAGCAGGGCGGCACCTGGGAGCCCTCCGAGCTGCCGGACGTCTACGTCCCGATGGGCCAGACCGCGGAGAACCTCGCCCAGCACAAGGGGGTCTCCCGCGAGGCGATGGACGACTTCGCCTTCGAGTCCCAGAACCGCTACGCCGCCGCGGCCGCCGACGGGTTCTGGGCGAAGGAGATCACGCCGATCGAGCTGCCCGACGGCTCCACGATGGAGGCCGACGAGTCCCCGCGCCCGGCCGACCGGGACAAGATGCGCGAGCTGCAGCCGGTCTTCCGGCCCGACGGGCGGATCACGGCCGGCAACGCCTGCCCGCTGAACGACGGGGCGGCCGCGGTCGTCGTGATGTCCGACACCAAGGCCGCCGAGCTCGGGATCGAGCCGCTGGCGCGGGTCGTGTCGACGGGGGTCAGCGCGCTCGACCCGGAGATCATGGGCTACGGGCCGGTGGAGGCCTCCCGTCAGGCCCTCGGCCGTGCCGGGATGACCATCGACGACATGGACATCGTGGAGATCAACGAGGCCTTCGCCGCCCAGGTGATCCCCTCGGCCGACGATCTGGGCATCGACCACGACAAGCTCAACCCGCACGGCGGCGCGATCGCCGTCGGCCACCCGTTCGGCATGACGGGCGCGCGCATCACCGGGACGCTGCTCAACGGCCTGCGCCACCGCGACGCCACCTTCGGTCTGGAGACCATGTGCGTCGGTGGCGGGCAGGGCATGGCCATGGTCCTCGAACGGCTGCGCTGAGTCGCCGCGTGCGGCCGCCCGGGAACGGGCCAGTGCCGGGGGATGAGCCGGTGCCGGCGGCGGGGCGTGAGCCGGGGGAGGACCCGGCGCCGGCCGATGCCACGGCCGATGCGTCGGGGGAGGACCCGGCGCCGGCCGATGCCACGGCCGCGGCAGCGGAGGATGCGTTCGCGGGTCTGCGCGCCGACGTCGAGCTCTACCGGCACGCCGACCCGCTGGTCACCCTGCGCGGGCTGAGCGACGCCAGCGGCATCGCGGTGGACGATCTCGTGCACTACGTCCTGGCCCGCTGGGCCAGCGGCGGGAACGAGGCGTTGCTGGAACTCGGCACGTCCGGGGTGGACCACCTCGCCCGTGCCATCGACGAGGCGGAGCGCGCGGACACCGACACCGCACGGCTGGCCGCCTACGCCACCGTGCGCGACCTCGTCGCCTGGCTGCGGTCGGCGATCTGACGCGGCCTTCGATCGTCCCCGGCCGGTGCGAGAAGTGGCGTCATGCGGACCGGTTCTCGCGGGTGTTGCCCGCGGGGCCGCGGGCGATCGCGTGGGGGTGCGAGAAGCGGCGTCATGCGGACCGGTTCTCGCGCGTATCGCCCACGGGGCTGCGGGCGATCGCGTGGGGGTGCGAGAAGCGGTGCTCTGGGGGTCGTTTCTCGCAGGACGCCCGGCGGGTCAGTGCGGGCGTCGGCGGTGCAGTGGGTCGGCCATGACGTCGCCGGCGGTCTCGTCGTCGAGGTAGGTGTCCTCGTCGTCCTGCTTCTCCCGGATGCGCCAGTCGCCGAACACGTCCAGTCCGACGATGATCATGGCGAGGCCGCCCATGAAGAACAGCACCGCGCCGATGGCGAACAGCACGCCGGGGGTCATCGCTCACCCTCCGGCGCGAGCACGAGCGCGCCGAGTGCGAACAGCGACGGGACCCACAGGCCGACGTACAGGGCGGTCTCCCGGTCGTCGGCCAGGAACCACAGCGAGACCGACAGCAGGAACGACACCGTTCCGGCCGCGATGAACAGCAGTTTGGCGACGACCCGCCGACGTTGGCGTCGGGTGAGCGGTCGCTCGGTCGTGGATGAACTCATGGGTGGATGCCTTCCGTCTCCGAGTGCGCTTCGGAGCGGAGGCACGGGACGGACCCCGGTCGGGACGGACCCCGGCCGGGACGGTCCCCGGCCGGGGCCGACGCCTCAGGGCGTGCGGATCTCCTCGAGCGTCACCGCGACCTCGACACCCGTCGGCGTGGTGAACGACACCTCGGCCCCGGCCGGCTGATCCAGCACGGCCTTGCCCATCGGGCTCTCCGCGGAGAGGATGTCGAACTCGTCGTGGTGGTCCTCCCGGCTGCCGAGCAGGTAGGTCTCCTCGTCGCCATCGACGAGGAGGGCGACCACCAGGCCGGGACGTGCCCGGTCGGTGCCGTCGGGCTCGCCGATCTTGGCGTCACGCAGCAGCTCCTCGAGCTGGCGGATGCGCGCCTCCATCTTGCCCTGCTCGTCCTTGGCCGCGTGGTACTCGGCGTTCTCGCGCAGGTCTCCGTGCGCCCGGGCCACCTCGATCTCTGCGGAGATGCGCTCGCGACCCTCCGTCTTGAGGGTGTCGAGCTCGCTCTTGAGGCGGTCGAACGCTTCCTGACTCAGCCACGTCTCGGCCATGGGGGACTCCATCGATCGGTCGTCCCGCCGCTCCACGGCGGGTGCGGGCAGATCCCGCGAGGTCGCCCGGCGCCCGTACGAGGACGATCGACGGGGCGGGGCGACGAACAACGCCCGGGCGCATGGCGACCGGGCGTGAAGTGGGGATGTTACCAGACCGCTCACGTCCGTGGCGCGTGCCGCCACGTGTCCGGACGGACACGACGTGCCCACCGACGTACCCCCCGACGGGAACGCCGACGCGAGGACTAGCCTCGGGAGCACCATGGCTGCTCGCGATCTGCTCTACCGCCTGTACGAACGCCAGCTCGTCTCGGAGCTGGCGGGACGTCCGTTGCCACGACACATCGGCGTGATCGTCGACGGCAACCGGCGGTACGCCGCCGCGAAGGGGCTCGCCGGGGTGGCGGACGGACACGTCGCGGGGGCGAAGCACATCGACGAGTTCCTCGGGTGGTGCCTCGACTTCCAGATCCCCTACGTGACGCTGTGGCTGCTGAGCACCGACAACCTCGCGCGCGACGATGCCGAGGTGGCCGACCTGCTGCAGATCATCGAGGACACCGTGCGCCACCTCGGCTGCACGCCCGAGGCCAAGCAACGCGGGCTGAAGGTGACCGCCGTGGGGGCGCTGGACCTGCTGCCGGAGGACACCCGGGCGGTGCTCAAGCAGGCCGAGGAGGCCACCGCAGATCACGACCGGCTGCGGCTGCAGGTCGCGGTGGGCTACGGCGGCCGCCAGGAGATCACCGACGCACTGCGCAGCCTGCTCCTCGACCGCGCAGCGGCGGGCGCCACCCTCGAACAGGTCGCCCAGGACCTGCGGCCCGAGGACGTCGGCGATCACCTGTACACCACGGGCCTGCCGGATCCGGACCTCATCATCCGCACCTCCGGGGAGGTCCGGCTCTCGGGGTTCCTGCTGTGGCAGTCCGCCCACAGCGAGTACTACTTCTGCGACGCGTACTGGCCGGAGTTCCGTCGGGTCGACTTCCTGCGGGCGATGCGTGACTACGGCAAGCGGGTCCGGCGCTTCGGGCGGTGAACCGTCGGGCGCTGGGCAGACGCGGACCGCGTGTCGGGCGGTGAACCGCCGCGCGCCGCTCCGGACGGCGGACCCGGTGAACGGCCGGTGACGATCCGCGCACGGGACCCCTGCAGGTGGGGGAGGTTGCGCGGTTGCGGCGCCGCCCCCCGGTAGCGTCCGAAGAGCCCGATCCGACCTCACGTTGCCGAGCCAGGACGCGTGGTGCGCGAACCCGAACCGACCCATCCGCGGTCCGTTCGCCGCGCCGCGCAGACCGGGCTCGTCCCGCCCGCCGCACCATCCACGCCGCCCCCACCGGGGCGGCGTTCGTCGTTGTGGGACCGTTCCGGGAGCCCCCGGAACGCCCCGTGCCGTCCAGGGAGCCACCGATGCCGTCGACGCCCACCCGCCGTACCTACGTCCTCGACACCTGCGTCCTGCTCGCCGACCCGAACGCGCTGCTCCGGTTCGACGAGCACGAGGTCGTCCTGCCGTTGGTCGTGATCGAGGAGTTGGACCGAAAGAAGACCGACATGGACGAGGTGGGACGCAACGCCCGCATGGCGCTGCGCCAGCTCGAGGAGCTGCGGGTCGCATCCGGCGGGGGGTTGCGTGAGGCGTTGCGGCTGCCCAACGGGGGCACGCTGCGCATCGAGTCCAACCACGTCGACGTGGCGTTGCCTCCCTACCTCGACCGGTCGAAGGCCGATCACCGCATCCTGTGTGTCGCGATCGGCTTGCAGGCCACGCTGGTCACCAAGGACGCGGCGCTGCGGATCAAGGGCAGCCAGCTGGGCGTCGAGGTGGAGGACTACCGGGCGGACACCGTCCGGGTCGAGGAGCACACCACCGGCATCCTCGAGCTCGAGGTCGATCCGGAGGTCCTCGATCTGCTGCACCGCGACGGCAAGGTGCAGCTCGACGCGGAGAACACCGACGTGCTGGCCCACGTCGACGCGCTGTGGCCCAACGCCTGCCTGGTGCTGCGCGCGGGGCGGTCGGCTTCCGGGCTCGCGCGGGTCAAGGAGGTCGACGACGACCTGGTCGCGACCGCGGTGCGTGTGCCCGGGCACCGCCAGGCGTTCGGGATGGCCCCGCGTGACGTGCGCCAGACCTTCGCGATCGACCTGCTGCTCGACGCGGACGTGCCGTGCGTATCGCTGATGGGCATGGCCGGGACCGGCAAGACCTTCCTGGCGCTCGCGGCCGGCCTCGAGCAGGTGCTGGAGGCGACCGCCTACCGCCGGCTCAGCGTCTACCGACCCCTGATCGCGGTCGGCAAGCAGGAGATCGGCTACCTGCCCGGCGACCTCGACGAGAAGCTCGCGCCGTGGATGGCCGCGGTGCACGACAACCTCTACGCCCTGCTGCGGACCGACACGCCCGGTGGGCGCGGCGCCCGCGAGCACCGCCAGATCCAGTCGACGATCGAGTCGTTGGTCGATAGCGGCCAGCTGGCGCTGGCCCCGCTCACCTTACTGCGCGGCCGGTGGATCACCCCCGAGTTCGTCATCGTCGCCCGGGCGCAGAACATCGAGCTCTCCGCACTCAAGGTCGTGCTCACCCGGATGGCGATGGGCTCCAAGGTCGTGTTCTGCGGCGACCTCGGACAGGTCGACAACCCCTACATCTCCCCCTACGGCGGTATGGCGGCGCTCATCGAGAAGATGAAGGGCAGCCCGTTGTTCGGGCACGTGACGCTGTCGAAGGGGGTCCGCAGCCCGCTCGCGGAGCACGCCGCGACCATCTTCTGAGCGATGGCGTCGCTCGCCGGGGGCGGTGAGCCGCCACCCCCGGCGCCTGGTCGCGGCCGTCCAGTCGGGTGGGAGCAGGACCCCGGTCCCTCGACCGGGTCCGGGGCCTCCGGCGTGCCTCGTCGTGGGTTCGCTGCCCGCGACGGGGACGCGCCGGCGCCAGGCCACGCTCCCTCGGGCGGCCAGATCGGTCGCCCGGCACCGACGGGAGTCGATCGAGATGCCGCACTCGAACGAGCACCAGCGCCCGGACGGGGTGGACGACGCCACCGTCGATGCCGTCGGCAAGATCAGCGAGGCCTTCGAACTGCTCCAGCGGGCGCGCGGGTCGCTCTACACCTTCCACCAGCAGATGGGATGGGTGGACGAGACGTTGGGCGACGGGATCGAGATGTTGGAGGGCGCCGGGCACGGCGAGCTGGCGCAAGAGCTCCGGCGCCGCTGGCTCGGACGCAACGTCGTGCCGGGGATGTGGACCTTCCAGGTCGTCGAGGCCTTCGAGGACACCTACCACGAGGTCGCGATCGACCTGAACCGACGGGTACGGGACGAGCTGGTGGGCGGGCGCCGTCACGTCCAGGAGGCCGAACACAAGCGGGAACGGCGGCAGGATGGCCCGAGCGACGACGAGCGCGAGGGCTGAGCTGACGGCCGGTGGCGCTCCGCGTCAGCGTTACGCACCACGGTCGGGGTCGACCAACTGGCGTGCCTCGTCGACGATCTGTCGGGCGATCTCGTGCAGCTTGCGGTTGGCGTGCTGGGACCGCTCCCGCAGCTGCGTGAAGGCGGCGTCGCTGTCCAGGCCGTGCTTCTCCATCAGGATGCCCTTCGCCTGGCCGATCGTGTCGCGCGACTCGATGGCGAGTTCCAGGTTGTGGCGCAGCTGGTCCTGCTCCTCCTGATCGGTGGAGTGCACGATGGCCGCAGCCGCGATGCCCGCGGTCGCCTGGGCCGCGGTGACCTCCGCCTCGCTCCAGGGACCGGGTGTCGTGCGGTAGATGTTGATGACGCCGATCTTGTCGCCGAAGGCGTGCATCGGCACCCCGAGCACCGCGTGCTTGCCGCTGTCGAGCACCCGCTGGCGGTAGTCCGGCCAGGCATCCCAGGTCCGCATGTCGTCGACCGCCACCAGGGTGTCGGTGCGGTAGGCCTCGTAGCAGGCCCCCTCCTGGACACGCTCCTGGTGCAACTCGATCTCGACCACACCCTGCTCGCTCGCGGCGACGAACTCGAGGTCGCCGGCTCCGGACGCCAGCATGATCCCGCTGCTGGCGTCCTCGATCAGCTCGTTCACGCTCTCGAGCAGCAGTTGCAGCAGCTCGTCGCGGTCGTAGGGCTGCGCGAGCGCCATGGCGAACTTGGCGAACACCTCGAGCGACCCCCGGGGCAGGTCGCGCCCCTCTCGATCGTCGCGACGGTCGGACATGCGGACACTCCAGTCGGATGGCGTCGCGTACAGGATGCCGCCGTCCCGCGGTCGCGCCAGCGGCCGGACGGCCACCGACGAACGCCCCCGACCGCTCTTGACGGGGGGACCCAGGCGTCTAGGTTCGGTGTGTCGCGATGATCTGCACGTGCGATCACGCGACACACCCTGCGCACCGTTCAGCAGCGAGCGTCGCAGCCCGGGGGGCTGAGATGTCGTCCCCGGGTCCTCGTCCGTTCACCCGGAGAGCGACCGATGATCATGCGCTGCTGCAACGACACCTACACCCGCGACGTCGAGGGTTGGCGCTACCCGTGGGGTGGACCCGTCACCGGTGCGAGTGACCTCACGCTCGCCGACCTGATGGCGATCGACGACGTCTCGTGCGTGGACGCCATCAGCGCGATCCGTCCGCTGACGGCGGCTGAGCGTCGGTGGTTGGCGGGGGACCGCGCCGCACGTCACGAGATCGTGGTGCACCGGAACAGGCAGCAGGCCACCATCGGTGATCTCATCGTGGGGATGAGCGCGCCGGAGCTGCACGTGGTCCTGATGCTGACGGTCGGCGACATCGCGGAGGCTGCTGGCGTCTCGAAGGCCACCATCGACAGCTACCGCTACCGCGGGTACCTGCCGGAACCGCAGGTCGTCCGGGGCCGGACCCCACTGTGGGCCCGCCCGATCGTCCGTCGGTGGCTCGCCACGCGCCCGGGGTCCGGATGGCGCAGCGACCTGTACGTGACCTCGCCGGCTCCGACCGCAACGGCCGAGCCGGCCGGGGCGAACTGATCGGCCGCGGCACGGATCGGGTCGCAGCGGACGCGGAGGCGACCTCCCGCACGCCGCGCCACCTCGTCCAGTTCGGCGGATCCCGGTCCCGGCCTCGATGGACGGGGCGCAGCGGGACGACGCGCCCTGGCCCCGTCACGCTGCCATGGAGCGCGTCTCGGACGCGACCAGCGAGCCCGGTCCCGGGCGCGACGGCACGACGACGGAGGAGCCCCACATGGTCAGCGACACGGATCTGGACATCATCGAACTGCTCCGAGACGAGCACGAGGACCTACGGGAGCTGTTCCGCGAGGTGCTCGAGGCGGAGCCCCAGGCGCGAACCGACCCGTTCCGCACGCTCGTGGCCCGACTCGCGGCCCACGAGGCCGCGGAGGAGGCCCTGGTCCATCGGGTGACCCAGCGCGACGTCCCCGAAGGCGGTGAGGTGGCAGCGCACGCGCTCGAGCAGGAGGCGTCGGCGGAGCGCGCACTGGCCGACATGGAGGACCTCGACACGTCGAGCGACGAGTTCGTCGAGGCGCTCGAACGCCTCCAGCGGGATGTCCTCGCGCACGCCGAGTACGAGGAGACCCACGAGTTCCCCCTGCTCGAGGAGCACCTGAGTGTCACCGACCGTCGGGTGATCGCGGAGCGCTTCCGGGAGCTCCGGGCGTCGGGTCCCACCCGACCGCACCCGATGACACCGCAGCAGCCGACCGTCCGGGCGCTGCTCGGTCCGGTGGTCGGCGTCTTCGACCGGGCGCGCGACACCGTTCGGGACGCGGTCGGCCGCTGAACCCTGCAGGCCCCGGATCGGGGGGGGGCCCCACGTCCACGCTGCGCAGCCGCCCCGGCACCATGGCCCACAGACCATCGCCTTCGGGGGAGATGCGCATCCCCATCTCCCCCAGCTTGGTGACCAGCATTCCCATGTGCTCGGCCCGGGCCTCCTCCAAGGTGATCTCCCCACCGGCAGCGCCCAGTACGGCGAGGAAGGTGGCCGGTTCGATGCGGTCAGGGATCACTCGATGGTCGGTGGCCGACAACTCAGTGACGCCTTCGATGGTGATGGTCGATGACCCGGCGCCCAACACGCTGGCTCCCATCCGGTTCAACAGCGCCGCCAGATCCGCGATCTCTGGTTCGCGCGCCGCGTTGTCGATGACCGTCGTCCCCTCGGCCAGTACGGCAGCCATCATGGCGTTCTCGGTGGCGCCGACACTGGGGAACTCGAGCAGGAGCTGCGCACCACGCAACCGGTCGGCCCGCGCTTCTATGAAGCCGTGGCGGACCTCGAAGCGGGCACCGAGCGCCTCGAGGGCACGCAGGTGCATGTCGATGGGCCGGGGCCCGAAGTCGTCGCCACCGGGTAGCGCCACCTTGGCCTCCCCACACCGAGCCAGCAGCGGCCCGAGCACAACGATCGAGGCCCGCATGCGCTCCACTAACTCGTACGGTGCCTCGGGCGTGATGGTGCCCGGCCGGTCGATCTGCACGGCGCCGTCGACACGCCGCTGCACGTTCATGCCCATGGCGCCGAGCAGGTCGCCCATCCACTCGACGTCGCTGATGCGGGGCACGTTCTGCAGCACGAACGTGCCCTCGGCCAGCACCGACGCCGCCATGAGCTTCAACACCGAGTTCTTGGCGCCACTGACGCGGACCGTGCCCGACAGCGGTTCGCCGGGCCGGACCCTGATGCGCTCCACCCGCTCAGTATGCTCCGGCGCACCTCCCCAGAGGGAACGGGCCGGCGGAACCGGCAGGAGGAACCCGGGCAGTGCCCACCGTCGTCACCACCATCACCGACCCCGAGGACCAGCGAGCCGCCCGGCGACCACGTACCGACCTGCTCGAGGAGCGCGAAGAGGAGCCGGGCCGTTTCGTGGTGACCCACGGACCGTTCGACCACTGGGAACGCACCCTGCGCACCGAGGAGACCGCCGAGGGCACAGCGGTGGTGCAGACCGTCCGCTTCCGTCTGGCCATCCCGGTGTGGCGAGCCATGTTCAACCCTGCCGTGGCGGCGGCCATCCGCAAACCGCCGAAGCCCGGCACGGTGCCGTGGTGGTCGCCACCGGACCGGATCGACGCACCCGCCGCCCGCTCGCTCTCGCTGCTGTGCGTGTTGGCCCTCGTGGCCGGCTACCTCGGCACCGTCCTCACCCAGACCAACACCTTCGCCAAAGAGGAGTTCGGCGTCGACGACGCCCAGATCACCACCATGTTGGCGGCCACCCGGGTGGCGGCGGTACTGGCGCTGGTCTTCGTGGCGCTCGCCGATCGCCGTGGGCGCCGCCTGGTGCTGGCGGCGTGCGGCATCGCTGGTTGTGTGGCCACCGCCACCAGCGCGCTGAGCCCCGACCTGGTGGCCCTCGGCGGCACCCAGACGCTGGCCCGCACCTTCTCCACCGCACTGGCCGTGGTCATCGGCATCTACGCCGTGGAAGTGATGCCCGCCGGCGCCCGGGCGTTCGCCGTCTCAGTGCTCGGCATGAGCGGCGCCCTGGGCGCCGGCTTCTGTGTCATGGCGCTGCCGTTGGCCGACATGGGGCCAGGCGCCTGGCGACTGCTCTACGTGCTCCCCTTGCTGGCGCTGCCGGGCATCGTGGCCATCGGGCGCACACTGCCGGAGACGGAACGCTTCCTCGTGTCGCTGCGGCGCCGAACGAACGTGCCCCCGGCCGAGGACGCGGCCCCGACCGAGCGCACCACCGCCGCGCAGGCGGCACCGGCACAGCCAGCACAGCCGACACCCGAGCGGGCCGAGGCCGAGCAGGCGACGACCCCGGCGGCATCGCCAGTGGCCCACACCGGCAGCAACCAACGACGCTTCGTGCTGCTCGCTGTCTCGGCGCTGCTGTTGGCGCTGTTCTCCTCCCCCAGCTCACAGCTACTCAACGAGTACCTGCGCACCGAGCAGGGATTCGACGCCACCCGCATTGCCTTGTTCACCATCCTCACCAACACCCCCGGCGGCATCGGGGTCATCGTGGGCGGCCGCCTGGCCGACACCCGCGGTCGGCGTCTG
>JAFIEQ010000049.1 GCA_020832455.1 Nitriliruptoraceae bacterium | reverse complement strand
GGGGGGGGGGGGCCAGGTGCTGCGTCGCAAACTGGGTGGTGGCGGGTGGGGGGGCGGGACGGGGTACCTGGCCGGTCCCGGGCCGGTCGGGTGGGTGGTGGAACCAGGCCGCAGGGCCGGCCAGCGCGTACGCGACGGTCTCGCCCTCGGCCTGCACCGTCCAGCCCGGCACCCCACCCGAGGCGAGGCGATCCTCGATCCAGGCGCGCTTGTCGGCCGCCGCATCGTGCTGCGCCCCGTCGCGCCGGGCCGCCGCGTCGACGGGGTGGCGTGCCGAGGCCCCCGGTGCGATCCCGAGCTCCCAGTACCGGCAGCGACGACAGTCGGCCGGCAGCGTGTCGAGCGTCGCACCCGACAGCGGCACGACCCGACGGTTCATCCGCCCAGCACCGGCCCGGGTTCGGGGTCCGGGGACGACCGATCGGTGCTGCGGCCGGGTTCGGTCGGTGCGGTGTCGGGGCGCACCCGACGGGGGCCGTCGTCGCGGGGGAGCACCAGCGCCACCAGCGCGCCCGCGAGGATCCCCAGCAGCAGCCCGATCAGCATCCGACGCCAACCACCGGCAGCGACCGGGCGTCCCGACGGCGTGCGGGTGGACTCGGTCTCGCGCACGGACCCTCCTGACCACCGCTCGGGGCGGCTCGGCTGCGCTCGCTACGCTCGATGCTACCCGGGCCACCGTCCCAACCGACCCGGCCCCCTGCCGCGCCGTGGAGAGCTCCGTGCGCCTCGACACCGACCCGTACCTCGCGCGGTACGCCGCCCGGGTCCGCGGGATGAGTGCCTCGGAGATCCGGGCCCTGTTCGCGGTCGCGTCGCGGCCCGAGGTGGTCTCCTTCGCGGGTGGGATGCCTGCCACCTCGGCGTTGGACATGGAGGCGGTCGAACAGGTCGCGGCCCAGGTCATCCGGGACCACGGAGCGACGGCGCTGCAGTACGGGGGCGGCCAGGGACGCGCGGAGCTGCGCGAACAGCTGGCGACGGTCATGCACCACGAGGGGATCCCCGGGCACGCCGACGACCTGGTGGTCACCGTCGGCGGACAGCAGGCGCTGGAACTGGTCGCCCGCTGTTTCATCGACCCCGGCGACGTGGTCCTCGCCGAGGGACCCACCTACGTCGGGGGGATCGGCGCCCTGGTCGCGAACCAGGCGGAGGTCCGGCACGTCCCGATGGACGCCGACGGCATGCAGATCGACGCCCTGGAGGAGGCGCTCGCCGTGCTCGAGCGCGAGGGGCGCCAGGCGAAGTACGTCTACACGATCCCCAACCACCAGAACCCGGCCGGTGTGTCCATGTCGGTCGAGCGACGGCACCGCCTCGCCGCGCTCGCCGAGACCCACGACCTCATGGTCCTCGAGGACAACCCCTACGGACTGCTCGATTTCGAGGGACGCACCTGGCCCTCGCTCCGCAGCATGATCCCGGAGCGGGTGATCTACGTCGGGACGATGTCGAAGACCTTCGCGCCGGGGGTGCGCACGGGCTGGGTGGCAGCGCCGCGCCCGGTGCGCGACAAGCTGGTGCTCCTGCGCGAGGCCGCGGACCTGTGCCCGTCGAACCTGACCCAGATGATCGTGGAGACCTGGCTGACCACCCAGCCGTGGCGCGAGCAGATCAAGCGCTTCACGAACGTGTACCGCGAACGCTCCGAGGTCATGCTGGCCGCGCTGGACCGGGCGATGCCCGCCGAGGTGGCCTGGACGGCACCGCAGGGCGCGTTCTACGTGTGGCTCACGGTGCCGCCGGGGATCGACACCTCGGACCTGTTGGCCAAGGCGATCGCCAGCCGTGTCGCCTACGTGCCGGGCCGTGGCTTCTACGGGGACGGCACCGGGGGGGACCAGATGCGGCTGTGCTTCAGCTACCCGCCGACCGAACGGATCGACGAAGGCGTCGACCGGCTCGGCGAACTGCTGCACACGGAACTCGAGCTCGTCCGGGCGGTGTTCGGCGACACGACGCCACCGCTGCGTGCCCGATCCAGCCAGCGTGGCGGGAGTGTCGGCGGATGAGCCGGCGACGTGATCCCCACGGATCCGATCCCCGTGGACCCAGGAGGCCAGCATGAGCGAACCGGACCGGTTGTCCCCGACCAACGTCGCGGTGCTGTGCGGGGGGATCTCCCTCGAGCGTGAGGTGAGCCTGCGGTCGGGCGGACGCATCGCCGACGCGCTCGCCGACCGTGGCCACCACGTCACCCGCGTCGACGTCGACGCCGCGTTGATCACGACCCTCGAGCAGGGCGGGTTCGACGTCGCCGTGCTGGCCCTGCACGGCTCCGCCGGCGAGGACGGCACGATCCAGTCGCTGCTGGAGCTGCTCGGGCTGCCCTACACCGGACCCGACGTGCTGGCCTCGTCGCTGGCCTGGAACAAGCCGATCGCGCAGGGCCTGTACGCCCGTGCCGGGCTCGCGGTCCCGCAGAGCGTCGGCCTGAGCCAGCAGGCCTTCCGCGAGATGGGCGCGACCGCGGCCGTGGACCGCATCGCCCGGGCGCTCGGCAGCCCACTGGTCGTCAAGCCGGCCACGGGTGGATCCTCGCTGGGGCTGAGCATCGTCGAGGATCCGGCCGCGATCCCGCAGGCCATCGTCGGCGCGTTCAGCTACGCCGACACGGTGCTGATCGAGCGGTTCGTCGCCGGCACCGAGGTGGCGGTCACCGTCCTGGACGGCGAGGCGCTGCCCGCCGTCGAGATCCAGCCCAAGGAGGGTGCCTACGACTTCGCGGCCCGCTACACCGCCGGGGCGACCGAGTTCCACGCACCGGCGCGACTCGATGCGTCGACGCTGGAGGCGTGCACCCGGACGGCGCTCACGGCCTACGGGGCGATCGGGGCCCGACACGTCTCCCGGGCCGACATGATCGTCGACGCGGCCGGGACCCCGTGGCTGCTCGAGATCGACACCTGCCCGGGGATGACGGGGACCTCGTTGGTGCCGCTGGCGGCCGAGGCGGCACAGCTGCCCTTCGCGGCCCTGTGCGAACGGCTCGTGGCGTGCGCGCTGCGCGACGCGCAGGACCAGTCGTGAGCGAGACCACGCCACCGACGACCGAGCCGGTCACCCCCCCGACGGGCACCGCCCTCGAGGACCGTGACGACCTCGAGGACCTGACCGAGCTGGACTTCGATCCGGCCGCCATCCCGGATCCGGACGGGCCCGCGCCGCGCATCGTCGCGTTCGACATCGGTGAGGTCCTCATCGACGAGAGCCGCGTCTGGGGTATCTGGGCGGAGCTGCTCGGCGTCTCCCCGCTGACCTTCGCGGCCGTGCTCGGCGCCGCGATCGTGCAGGGTGACGACCACCGTGCGGTCTTCCCCCACCTCGCCCCGAACGTCGACTGGGAGGAGTTCGAGGACGAGCACGAACGCCGCTACGGGGGGTTCCACGAGGTGGACCTGTACCCGGATGTGCGCTCCTGCCTGGAGGAACTGCAGCAGCTGGGGTTCGTGGTGGTGCTCGCTGGCAACCAGCCGGCGCGGCGCGCCGCCCAGCTGCGCGCGCTCGACCTACCCCACGATC
This sequence comes from Nitriliruptoraceae bacterium, assembly GCA_020832455.1. Taxonomy (GTDB): domain Bacteria; phylum Actinomycetota; class Nitriliruptoria; order Nitriliruptorales; family Nitriliruptoraceae; genus PWLR01. The sequence goes on along the minus strand of JAFIEQ010000049.1, from coordinate 23,206 downwards.
ACATCGCCACCTCCGAGGAACTGGGGTCGGACAAGCCCGAACCGGGGTTCTTCTCGGCCATGATCGACCTCGTCGAGCGGGCCCGCCCGCAGGACGCGCTCTACGTCGGTGACCGGGTCGACAACGACGTGCTCCCGGCGGCCGCCGCGGGACTGCGGACCTGCTGGCTGCGACGCGGACCGTGGGGGCATCTGCAGGACCTGCCCGACGACGTCGAGGTCGACCTGGTCCTCGAGGGGCTCGGTGAACTGCCGCTGCTGCTGGCGCAGTGGCGTGGCGACTGAGGGAGGAGCCGAGGATGGATGAGGCCAAGCGCGCGGCGGGGACCGCCGCCGCGGCTCTCGTCGAGCCGGGCATGCGGCTCGGGCTCGGGACCGGGTCGACCGTGGCCCACCTACTGGACGCGCTCGCGGCGCGCAGGGTGGCCGACATCGCGGGCATCCCGACCTCCCGGGCGACCGAGGAGCGGTGCCGCGAGCTCGGGATCGCGCTGCTCAGCCCCGAGGACGTCGCGGAGCTCGACCTCGCGATCGACGGCGCGGACGAGTTCGACGCCTCCTTCCAGGTCACCAAGGGTGGCGGTGGCGCGCTGCTGCGGGAGAAGGTCGTCGCCACGATGGCCCGCCGGTTCGTGGTCGTCGCGACGCCGGACAAGGAGGTCGAACGGCTCGGGCGGAGCTTCCCGCTCCCGGTCGAGATCGTCCCGTTCGCCCGCGGCCCCGTCCGTCGGGCGCTCGAGGCGCGCGGAGCCAGCGTGGTGCTGCGCCGCGACGCGAGTGGACCCGTCCTGACCGACAACGGCAACGAGATCCTGGACGCGACCTTCCCCGCGGGGATCGAGGATCCCGCGGTACTCGACCTGGTCCTCGCCGCCGAACCGGGGGTGGTCACCAGCGGGCTGTTCATCGACCTGGTCGACGAGGTCATCCTCGGCGCGCCGGACGGGACCACGGTCCACCGACGGACCCCCGAGACGCCCGCCGACTGACACGCCGACCACGCGGATCCGGGGTGTGGAGGCGGCGAGGTGGACCCCGACGGGTCAGGCGGAGCCGGCGGCCGTCCCCCCCGATGCACGCCCGGAGGCGGAGATCCCCCCGGCGATGATCCCGACGATCCGCTCGAGGTCGTCGACGGACGCGAACTCGATCGCGACCTTGCCCTTCCGGGCGCCCATGGTGATGCGCACCCGCGCCTCCAGGGCGTCGGAGAGATCGTCCTGCAGCTCGACCAGCCCCGGGGCGGTCGGTCCACGTCGGCGGCGTGACGACGAGCTGGGGCCGTCCAACAGCTGCAGGCGTACGAGCTCCTCGGTCGCGCGGACCGAGAGCCCCTCGGCGACGATCCGGTCGGCGAGACGGGTCTGCGCGGCGGCATCGTCCACCGCGAGCAGCACCTTGGCGTGCCCGGCGCTCAACACCCCCGCCGCGAGGCGTCGCTGGACCGCGGAGGGCAGCTGCAGCAACCGGATCGCGTTGCTGATCGAGGGCCGGGAGCGTCCGAGGCGCTCGGCGAGCTCCTCCTGGGTGACCTCGAAGTCCTCGAGCAGCTGCTGGTAGGCGGCAGCCTCCTCCAGCGGGTTGAGCTGGACCCGGTGGATGTTCTCGACCAACGCCTCCTTCAGGAGGCTCGCATCGTCGGTGTGTCGGACCACGACGGGGACGGTGGCCAGACCGGCGAGCTGTGCGGCTCGCCAGCGACGCTCCCCCGCGATCAGCTGGTAGCGACCGTCCTGGACCGGACGTACGACCAACGGCTGCAGGACGCCGATGTCCCGCAGCGAGATGGCCAGACCTTCCAGCTCGTCGGGGTCGAACACGTCACGCGGCTGGTCGGGGTTGGGCTCGATGCGGTCCGGCGCCACCTCCGCCAGCGTGGCCGTTCGCGCGTCGATGCCCCCGTGCGCGGCGGCAGCACCCACGTCCGACGTCGGGACCGCACGGTCGCCGGGGGACGCAGGGGACTGCCCGACGGCTGGCGCGGCATCCGTGGGAACCACCGACGGCTCGTCCTCGGCCGATCCCTCGGCATCGTCGGCCTCCGGCCGAAGTGCGGCGCCGGTCGACACCTCACCCTCAGGGGCAGGAGACGAACGTACGTTCGTTCCGCCGTCGGACGGCGGGGGGAGCACCGTGACGGCGTCGTCGTCCTCGGGCAGGTCGGACCGCTGGTGCACCGCACCGTCCGCGGCGGCGTCGTCCTTCGGGGTCGGGGGGATCAGCGCGGCGAGGCCGCGACCGAGGCCGGAACGTCGACTCATGCGGGGTGCTCCTCGTGGGGGGATGACGACGCAGCAGGGGTGGGGTCCGCGTGCACGGGATCGACCGGCGTCGCCGGGGCCTCCTGCCGCGCCCCGAGGAGCCGATCGAGCGGGTCGCTCGCGGGCTCGACACCCGTGTCCTCACCCTCACCGTCCGGTGCGAGCTCGACGGCGAGGTGGTTGCGCTCCGCGACCTCCACCGCCAGGCGTTGGTAGGCCCGAGCCCCGCGACTGGTCGGGTCGAAGGTCGTGATCGGCTGTCCGAAGGACGGCGCCTCGGACAGGCGGACCGTGCGTGGGATCACGGTGCGGTAGGTGCGCTCACCGAAGTAGTCCCGCACCTCGTCGACGACCTGCTGCGCAAGGTTCGTTCGACCATCGAACATCGTCAGGACGACCCCGCCGAGCACGAGGCGCCCGTTGAGGTTGTCCGTGACCAGTTCCACGGTCCGCAACAACTGAGAGAGCCCCTCCAGGGCGTAGTACTCGCACTGGATGGGGACCAGGACCTGATCCGCGGCCACCAGCGCGTTGATGGTCAGCAGGCCGAGCGACGGGGGGCAGTCGATGAGGATGACGTCGTAGTCGCTGCCGAGCCGGTCGAGCGCCTTGTTCAGCCGCTGCTCCCGTGAGAACGCGGGAACGAGCTCCACCTCCGCCCCAGCCAGGTCCAAGGACGACGGGAGCAGATCGAGCCCCTCGACCTCCGTCGGACGCACCGCCGCGCCCGGATCGTCGTTGTCGACGAGGACCCCGTAGACGCTCGCCTCTCCCTCCTCGATCCGGATCCCGAGGCCCGTGGACGCGTTCCCCTGCGGGTCGAGGTCCACGACCAGGACCCGGACGCCGAGGATCGCCAGCCCGGCGGCCAAGGACACCGCCGTCGTGGTCTTCCCGACCCCGCCCTTCTGGTTCGCGACACAGATACGTACGGCACGTGAAGTGCTCGACGTGGTCATCCTCGCTCCCATCCTGCCGGCGAGCGACTCACGCTGAGCCTGCCCCCGGTCGGCTGATGCTAACAACGAGCGGCGTCGGGCCGCCAGGTTCGAACGGCTCCAGGGTCACACCGGGCTGGATCTCCGCATCCAGACGCTCGAGGATGGGCGTCGCAGCCGCCAACTCCTCAGCCCATCTCGCACCCTTCAGTGCCCACAAACGGCCTCCGGGAGCCAGGAAGGGCCAGGCCCACGGGACGAGCCGCTCCAGCGGTGCGAGTGCCCGGGCCGTCACCAGGGGGAACGACGCCCCGATCTCCGCCCGGATGGCACGGTCCTCCGCACGAGCGGTGTGGACGGTCACGGACACCCCCAGCGCGAACTTGGTCTCCTCGAGGAACGAGGTCTTCTTCGTGACGCTGTCGAGGAGATGGACGTCGAGATCCGGCCGCGCGATGGCCACCACCATGCCCGGGAAGCCGCCGCCCGAGCCAAGATCGAGGATGCGAGAGACGGTGGGGATCGCCGCAGCGACCGCGAGACACTCCGGGATGTGTCGCGTCCAGAGCTCATCCCGCGCGCGTCGCGAGACGAGGTTGTGGGGGGATGCGGTCACCGCGTCCGCAAAACGGCGCAGCTGCGCATCCTGCGCATCGGTGAGGTCCATGGCCCCGACCCTAGCCCACCCCACCATGGCGACGTTCCACGTGGAACGGACGACGTGGCGGGGGATCACGTGGTCGTCTCAGCGGGAGCCCTTCCGTGCAACGACCGCTGGTGGGCGACGTGGCAGGGAGGCGCGCCCATGAGCCAGGGAGGACGCTCGCCCGCTCGACCACGATGGGCATCCACGGGGGCTCGCAGGCCGGCGTACGGGGCCGAACCAGATCCGCACGACCTGGAGATGCTGTCCCGGTCCGGTGATGCTGTGTCCGTCGTGCCGGTCGGCCGGACCCGCTGGAGCGGTCCTTCCATATGTTCCACGTGGAACGCCGACGGATGCCGACGGATGGATCCCCGCCCCGCGCCGCCAGCGTGCGTGCTCCCGTGCACCTCGCTGGGTAGCTCTACCGGCAGCCGAGCACTGGCATGTTCCACGTGGAACATGTCGGTGGGCACCGAACCCGTACGCCGGTCGGAGCGGTGGCGGCACCGTCTGTTGCGGTTCGTGCGGTCCGAGCATGCTCCGGGCGCCGCGGCGCGACCCGCGAACGGGACGCCGCGACGCATCCACGTGGACACGACGCTCGGATGACCAGTTCCACGTGGAACGGGTCGGGCGCGGACAGGTTCGACGTCTCCCGGCGAGACGGGCGACACACGACCCCGTGCCCAACCATCGACGATCACGCGACCATCACGACAGAGGTGGATGGTGCCGCAGGCTCAGGCCTCCGGACCAGTATGCGGACGCACGCCTCCCATCCCGACGAGGGGAGCTACCGCACGCGTTCCCGCCGACTGCAGCGCTGCAGGAGCCGTGGACGGACGGCCACGCGGCCAGCCACCCGCTCACCGCCAACCCGTGCACCACGAGCCCCTGATCACGATCGCTCGATGGGCACGTGTCCCGCGGACGTGGACACCCCGACCGCGGGTGGAGCAGTCGTCGGGGTCGTCCACCTGGCCGAGCGCCACGGGTCCGGACCGGCGGCCCTGCTCCCGTGTCGGACTCGGGCCGGCTCCCGACCACAGCACACGCGCGCAGCCCGATGTGAACGGCAGCTCGAGCGCGGACCCTCGAGCCGGACGGCCATCCCGACCGACGCCGATGCCTCGATCCCGTGGGGTGACCACGGCTCGCCAGCCCCAGGGTCCGTCCTCCGTCCCGGGAGGAGCATCGAGCCCCACACAGGACAACCGAGCGGCCATCACCCCGCCGACGCCGCGACCCGGTCAGCTCGATGCCCTCCAGTCCGCACGCGAGCCCCCAACACCTCGAGTTCCACCGAACGGCCTGGGAGCGACCTCGTGAAACGCACGAGGATCGCGTCTCTGCCTCGTTGAGGGCACCGGTGTACCCGCGCCCTAGCTCCGCGACCGCTTGATCGACCCATTCGGCGAGGACGAGGCGCTCCGTGGGCGGGCGCACACATGCGATGCGCCCCGACCGGAGCCGGGGCGCATCGTCACATCGTCTCGGTCCTGCTCAGGCCGGTTCGATGACGACGCGGCGCGAGGGCTCCCGGCCCTGGCTGCGCGACTCGACACCATCGACCTCCGCGACCAACTGGTGGACGGTCTTCCGCTCGAAGACGTCCATCGGCTCCAGACGCTCGGCTTCGCCAGAGTCGAGCACCAGGTCGATGGCCTCCTCGGTCTTCTCGATCAGCTTCTCCAACCGGCGGGCGCGGTAGCCCTCCGCATCCACCTTCACCCGTGCCCGGCGCTGGAACTGGCGCTGCAACGAACAGCGCACCAGCTCCTGGATGGCCTCCAACGTCTGGCCCCGACGGCCGATGAGCGCACCACTGCCGATCTCCACGACCTCGAGTTCCACGTGGTCCTCGTGCACCTTGATCCGCAGATCACCCGGCAGGTCGAGCGCATCCAACAAGCCCTCGAGGAAGTCCGCGGCCGCATCCGCCTCCTCGTCGAGCTCAGCGAGCACGTCCGCTGGGGAGGCCTCATCCTGTGGTGAGTCCTGCTCCGACGCGTCCCGCGACATCGCCGGCGCCCGCTCCGCGTCCTCGGCCGGTGACTCCACGCGCAGCTCGAGGATCAGTCCACCCTCGACACCGTCCACGCCGGGTGCGTCCAGGTCGAGACGCACCTTCTCCGCATCGACGTCGAGCAGCGATGCGACCGCATCGCTGAGCGCGCTGGTGAGGCTCGCGCCCTGACCGGTGATCCGACGGCTCATGTCTGCTTCTCCTGCTCAGTCGCGGGCGGACCCGCCTCGGTTCGGAAGGTGTGAGCGCTTCGACGCCGGCCGTCGACCCGAGGGCTCCCGGACCGGATCCGGGGTGACGACCTCGTCCTCGGCCCCGTCATCGGAGGTACCGCTCCCGTTGGCCGATGCCTCGCCCTTGGCCGGCGGGCGACCGTTCGACGACCGGGTGTCCTCGACCGGATCGGACGTCGGCTCGGGATCGGACTTCTGCTTGCCGGAGCTGGCGCTGCTGGAGCGGCGCCGTGGGGGCGCGTCCGGCCCGGCGGCCGATGTGCCACCCGGCTTGTCCTTCAGCGTGCCTTCCTCGACCTCCTGTTTCACCTCACGCAAGATGATGCCTTGCTGGATCACCTGCCACATGTTCGTGGTCACCCAGTACAGCAGGATGCCCAACGGGAAGCGGAAGGAGATGACCGCCAGGAAGATCGGCATGACGTACAGCAGGATCTTCTGCTGCTGGGCCATCGGGTTATCGGCCATCTGGGCCGCGTTGCGGGCCATCATCTGCTTCTGCATCAGGAACATCGAGCCCGACATCAGCAGGATCAACAGCCAGCCCGGCCAGCCAGCGTTCGAGACCGACGCCGCCAGGCCGTCCGGAGCACCGGCCGCGACGTCGGTGAAGCTCGTGAAGAAGTAGAAGGTCTCCCCGTCGAGCTCCCTGGAGTTGTTCAGCGTCCAGAACAACGCGATGAAGATCGGCGCCTGTGCCAGCAACGGCAGACAGCTGGCGGCCGGGTTGGCGCCCTCCGTCTTGTAGAGCTCCATCATCTCTTCGTTGAGCTTGGCCTTGCGCGCCTTGTAGGTCTCCGGATCCTTGCGCATCAGCTCACGGTCGACCTTGTACTTCTTCTGCAGCTCCTTCATCTTCGGCTGCAGCGTCTGCATGGCGCGCATGGAACGCGTCTGCTTGATCGCCAGGGGCAGGAGCAGGACCCGCACGATGAGGGTCAGGGTGATGATCGCCCAGCCCCAGCTGTTGGAGCTGATGGGCGCGAACAGGCTCTCGATCAGTCCGAGGACCGTCGTGAAGGCATCGAGGACGGCGTCGATCACGATGGGCTACTTCCAACGGAGGAGCGGGGAGGTGGCACGGGATCGACGCCACCGGGGTTCCACGGGTGACAACGGCCCAAGCGACGCAACGCGAGCCCTGACCCGCGGACGGCGCCGTGCACCGTGATGGCTTCGAGCGCGTAGCTCGAGCAGGAGGGATGGAACCGGCACCGTGCGGTGCGCAACGGGGCGGTCCAGCGGTACAGGATGATGGGGAGCGCCAGCAACCAGGCGAGCGGGCCGCGGCGTGCGCGCACGCCGGACCCTGCATCCTCGGTGACGTCCGTCACGGGGAGACCTTCGCCGCAGCCGGCTCGAACGCGTCCAACGCCGCCGCAGCACGTGCCACGTCGTCCCCGACGGCGGCGAGGCCGCTGGTGGTGGTGGCGGCGCGTGCGACGAGGACGACGTCGTGACCGGCGCGCCACTGGAGCAGACGTGCCGCCTCACGGAGCAGCCGCTTCGCGCGGTTGCGTTGGACCGCGTTCCCCACCCGACGCGAGGCGACCACGGTCAGCCGCGCGGGGGTCGACCCGTCGCCGGACCGACGCACGTGTACCACGACCCGGTGACAGGCATGTCGGCGCCCCTGTCGCAACGTCCGCGAGATGTCGCGGCCGCTGCGAAGTCGGTCAGGCACCGCCACCGACACCAGGTCAGGCAGACAGCTTGGAACGCCCACGGCGACGACGGTTCTTCACGATCGCCTGGCCGGAACGGGTCCGCATACGCGCACGGAACCCGTGCTTGCGGGAACGTCGACGGTTGTTGGGCTGGAACGTGCGCTTCATGACGGTGCCGTCCGAGGAGGAGGAGGCACACACCGGGGGATCGTTGAGCGCTCGGTGACGCGACGCGAACCGCCGGAGCTCCCGGGGTCCGTCAGAGGACGAGTCGTGCAGCGTCACGGGCGGCGACGGGGCCACTCCGGTGGTGCGAGATGGAGACGGGATAGTACCGCCCCCCTCGCGGCACCAGCAACCGCACGAGTTGGACCGCACACCGCACAGCACGCAGCCGACATCGTCGGACTACCGATCGCGGCTACGACGGCCCAGGACCGCGTCCCTTCGCCAGCCCCGCGCGTTTCACCGGTCCCGCCCGGACGCACGGCCTCGGCCGAACGACAGGCGAGCTGTTGCAGCGACGAGGGCGCCCCATGTACGGTCCCCGATCGTCCGTCGAACGGCGACGGCCGGCTCCCAGGGAGGACCGGCTGAACCCCGCCGGTCAGGACCTTCCCCACGTACTCGTGCTCGAACCGCCACCACGGTGCACGGCAGCCGAGGGACGATTTCCACATGTGTGGAAAGAGTTGTGGAAATCACGACATCGTCACCGGTCGCCCGCGCTAGGTTCCGCCGCCCGCCACCGCGCCCCGCATCGTGTGGGTGCCGATCGCGCCGGAGCGATCGGTCGGCGGGAGGAACCACCCGACGTGAGGAAGCCGCGTGTCAGGAACCACCACGATCGATCTGGTCTCGCTGTGGAACGAGAGCCTGCGCGAGCTGCTCGATCACCTGGCCTCGCCCGCCCAACGACAGTGGCTGGCCACGACGCATCCGGTCGGCTTCAACGATGACACCGTCATCCTGGCCGCGCCCCACGGGTTCGCCCGCGACTGGCTCGAGCGCAACTGTGGCGGGTCGATCCGCGACGCGCTCTCCCGCGCGGCCGGCCGCGACCTCGTGGTCGTGCTCACGGTCCAGGCCACCCCGGAGCCGGTCAACCAGCCGACCATGGACGAGTTGACGGGTGCGGTCACGCCCCGCCCGGACGCGGACGGCAACGCGGTTTCCGCGCCGACGGCGACCCAGCCGGAGGCCACCACCACGCCGCCGACCCCGGGCAAGAACGGCCAGACGCCCGGCGCGGAGTCCACCGGCGCCAGTCGACCCGCCCCCACCGGGACGGCGTCCGCGTCGTCCGACCAGGTCGAGCGCCAACACGCGCCCGACGCCGGCCCCCGCGACGAGCGCTCGCTGTCCGCAGGTGCCACCCCGCTGCACGCCCCGGGCCGACCGGCTGGTCCCACGGTGACGCTGCCCGACCCACGTCCGAGCGCGGCGGAGCACGAGGACCAGGACACCCAGCTCAACCCGAAGTACTCCTTCGACGACTTCGTCATCGGCTCGTCGAACCGCTTCGCCCACGCCGCGGCCACCGCGGTGGCGGAGGCGCCGGCCAAGTCCTACAACCCGCTGTTCATCTACGGCGGTGCCGGACTCGGGAAGACCCACCTGTTGCACGCCATCGGGCACTACGTACGCAACTTGTACCCGCGGCTGCGCGTGCGTTACGTCACCTCGGAGCAGTTCACCAACGAGTTCATCAACGCGATCCGGGACGACCGGATCACCTCGTTCCAGCGGCTGTACCGCCAGGCCGACGTCCTGCTGATCGACGACATCCAGTTCCTGCAGTCCAAGGAACGCACGCAGGAGGAGTTCTTCCACACCTTCAACGCGCTGCACAACGCGGAGAAGCAGATCGTCATCTCCAGCGACCGGCCGCCCAAGCAGATCGCGCAGCTCGAGGATCGACTGCGCAGCCGGTTCGAGTGGGGGTTGATGACCGACGTGCAACCGCCGGACCTCGAGACGCGGATCGCCATCCTGCGCAAGAAGTCCGACGCGGATCACCTCTCGGTCGCTCCCGACGTGCTCGAGCTGATCGCCTCGAAGGTCCAGTCCAACATCCGTGAGCTCGAGGGCGCGCTGATCCGCGTGTCCGCCTACGCGAGCCTGCAGCGTGCCGCCGCCGACCAGGACATGGCCGAGCAGGTGCTCAAGGACCTCTTCCCCGATGGACGCGACCAGGAGGTCTCGGTCCAGCTCATCATGGAGGAGGTCTCCGCCTACTTCTCCCTCAGCGTCGAGGACCTGTGCTCGGCCTCCCGGAGCCGACAGCTCGTCGGAGCGCGGCAGATCGCGATGTACCTCACCCGCGAGCTCACGGAGATGTCGCTGCCGCGGATCGGCAAGGCGTTCGGGGGCCGTGACCACACCACGGTCATGCACGCCAAGTCCAAGATCGCCGGCCTCATGCAGGAGCGTCGGCAGATCTACGACCAGGTCCAGGAGCTCACGAACCGCATCAAGACCCGGGCCCGCACCGCGTGAGCATCCCCGCTGCTCCCTGCGCACGATCGTGGCGCGTCTCGCCGGCGGCCCGGGCTCCACGACGAGCCCACCGATCGCGTGGTCCAGGCCCGCTCAGGGCAACACGGACGCTTGCGAACGCGACCAACCATCCACAGTATCCACAGGTTGCTGTGGATATCCGGTGTGGAACCCTGTGCGCGACCCGTGGACGCGACGTGGACGCCGCCACCTCGACGGTGGACGCCGGGCCGTTCACCCCTCGGATGGCCTGGGGACGAGCGGGGGACGAGACGGGGACGACCGACACGAACGGTGGAAGCACATCGATGTCGTTCAGCAGCCTGTGGGTGACGACCCGCGTCGTCCCCACGGCCGTCCCCACCAGGAACCACCCGCTGACCTGCACGGATGCAGGTCATCCACAGGATGCACAGCCCCTACTACCGTGACGTGTTCTCTGGAAGAGAACACCTTGTTGTACCCAGCGATGTGGACATCTCCCACATCAGCCCGACCACCGCTCCCGATCGTGGGACGAGGAGACCAACCGTGAAGCTGCGCGCTGACCGTGCCCAGTTCGCCGAGGCCATCGCCTGGGCGACACGCACCGTCGGGACACGGGTCACCCTCCCGGCGTTGTCCGGCGTCCTGCTGGAGGCTGTCGATGGTGAGCTGATCTGCCGCGCGACCGATCTGGAGGTCTCGGCGACCGTCACGGTGCCCGTCCAGATCGACCGGCCCGGCAAGGTGCTGCTCCCGGGGCGTCTGCTGGCGCAGCTCGTCGCCCGGTTCCCCGATCAGCCGGTCGAGATCGATGCCTCCTCGGATCGCGTGGAGATCACCTGCGGACGCGCCAGCTTCCGGGTCCGGGCGATGTCCGCCGAGGACTTCCCGACCCTGGCGACCCCCGCGGACGACGCCCCGACGGGGACGCTGAAGGCCGATGCGTTCGCTCGCCTGGTCGCCCAGGTCGCACGAGCCGCCTCCTCGGACGAGGGGCGCCCCGTGCTGACCGGGGTCCACCTCGACGCCAGCGAGGGCACCCTGACCGCCGCCGCGACCGACAGCTACCGGCTCGCGGTGCGTTCGCTGGCCTGGGAGGACGCGATCGACGGGTCCGCCCTGGTGCCGGCGCGGTCGCTGCAGGAGGCCGCCAAGGCCGCCTCGGAGGTCGGTGGCACCGTGCAGGTCGTCATCGAGGATGGGCAGGTGTCGTTCCGCTTCGAGGGCCGGGTCCTGACCACGAAGCTGATCGAGGGTTCGTTCCCGAACTTCCGCGCGTTGCTCCCCGACGCCCACGAGACGTCCGTGGTCGTCAACCGGGCGGAGCTCGTCGAGGCCCTGCAACGCGTGTCCATCGTCGCGATGGGCCAGGCCAACACACCGGTCACGCTCACCTTCGAGGATGGGCAGGTGGACCTGCAGGCGACCAACCAGGAGACCGGGGACGCCGCCGAGGCCCTGCGCGCCGAGGTCGACGGCCCGGGGTTGTCGATCGCGTTCAACCCGACGTTCCTGCTCGCCGGTCTGGAGGCGACCGGGACCCCCTCGATCCGCATCGAGCTGCGGGACGGGCTCAAGCCGGCCGTGCTGCGCCCCCAGGCGGACGAGGACGAGGTCACCGACGATCTGACCTACCTGCTCATGCCGATGCGGGTCAGCTGAGCGCCGAGGTCCGGGGGCCGTCGTGCAACTCGTCGACCTCTCCCTGCGTGACGTCCGCTCCTACGCCCAGGCGTCGATCACGTTCGGGCCCGGGGTGACCGTGCTGGTCGGACCGAACGCGCAGGGCAAGACGAACCTGCTGGAGGCCGTCCTGCGGGCGGCGACCGGTGGATCGCACCGCGTCGCCGGAGACGGACCGCTGGTCCGTGCGGGCGCCGAGCTCGGGGTGATCCGGAGCACCATGCGCACCGACGAGGGACGGCGACGCACCATCGAACTGGAGGTCGGGACCGGGCGCCGCACGCGTACCCGGGTCGATGGACAGGACGTGCGTCGCGCCTCGGATGCGCTCGGGGTCCTGCGCGTGGTCCTGTTCGCGCCCGAGGACGTGGCGTTGGTGCGGGGAGATCCCGGCGAGCGTCGTCGCTTCCTCGACGAGCTGCTCGGGCAACGTCGACCGGCGTACGCCGCGGCACGCAGCGACTACGAGCGGGCGTTGCGCCAACGCAACCAGTTGCTCAAGCAGGCGCGCGGTCTGCGCGGTTCGGCCGCGGACGCCGCCGTCGGGACCATCGACGTGTGGACCGAACAGCTGATCAGCTACGGCACGCAACTGATCGCCGCCCGGGTCGCCGCCGTCCGAGCTCTGCGGCGTCCGACCGATGCGTTCTACCGCGACCTCGCGGACCGCCCCGAACCGATCCGGCTGCGCTACCGGTCCACCGCGGGCGAGCAGATCGGAGACGATGAGGCCGCCGATCCGGACACCTCGACGACCATCCCGGATCCGGGGTGGATCGCGGCGTCGTTGCGCGCCGCGCTGGCCGAGGTGGCGGGCGACGAACGCCGGCGCGGGGTGACGCTCGTCGGGCCGCACCGCGACGACCTGGAGCTCTCGATCGGGGCGTTGCCGGCCAAGGGGTACTCCTCCCACGGCGAGGCGTGGTCGCTCGCGCTGGCCCTGAAGCTCGCGACCTACGAGGTCCTGGCCGAGGTCGGCGACCGTCCCATCGTGCTCCTCGACGACGTGTTCGCCGAGCTCGACACCACCCGTCGGGCCCGGCTCGCCGCGGCCTGTCTGCGCTTCGATCAGGTGTTGGTGACCGCCGCGGTAGAGGAGGACGTCCCCCTCGAGGGCGCGAGGGTCGACGTCCGCCTCGAGGACGGGGTCAGCTCCGTGACGCCCAGGGACACCCAGGAGGCAGGATGAGTCGGGACGACGCACGACGCACGCCCCCTCCTGCCCGGGGACGGGGGCGCGGGGTGGATCCCTCGCTGGAGACCCGCCGAGCACGGACCCGCGATCTGGACGACCGGGTCTACGAACGCGCGCGTCGTCGCCAGGCCGAGGAACGACGCCGCCGGGAACGCGCCAGCTACGACCCGGGTCCCCCGAGCGACGACGACTGGGTCGTGCCCGACGACGGGGACGGGCTGCGCCGCGTCGGGCCCCCGACCCCGTTGGGACCGGACCTGCAGCGGTTCGTCGAACGGCAGGGCTGGGCGGAACGGCTGCGTGGGGTCGACGCGTGGGAACGCTGGGAGAAGATCGTCGGGCCGGACCTGGCCGGGCACTGTGAGCCGGCCCGGCTCGTGCACCGCACGCTGACCTTGCGGGCCGAATCGCAGGTGTGGGCGACGCAGTTGCGCTACCTCGCCAGTGGCCTGCAGGCCAACCTCGACGAGGCCCTCGGGGCCGGCACGGTGCGTGAGATCACGGTGGTCGTGGGTCCGTTGGAGGGCAGACGGGCGCCGGAACTCGGCGGCGACTGAGCGCTGGACGGGGTGGCGGGAACCGGATCGCTGCCCCGGACGACCACCTGGGCGAGGACTGCCGGCGCGCCGAAGGTCCCACCCGTGCACCGTCACTCGACCCTCGCGATCCGATGCGCGGGCGCGGACGATGCACCCACGCCCCACACCCATCCGTCCCCACCGGGCCGCTCCCCGGGAGGTCGTCGTGTCCCTGCCCTTCGTGATCGCCACCGAGCGCACCTTCGGGGTGCTCGCCCTGGTCGCGGTCGTCATCGCCGTCGGGACCACGGTCGCACTCGTGCGTCGCTCGGTCCCGTCCTGGCTGGAGACGATGGCGCTGCCGACGGCGTTGGCCATCGCGACGGTCACCGCCGGGGGGTCGTTGCTCGTGTCGATCGGCTTCGGGTACGTGCCCTGTGAGCTGTGCTGGTACCAGCGCATCGCGGCCTACCCGTTGGTCCCGATCCTCGCCGTCGCCTGGTGGCGCGGCGACCGCGACGTGTGGCGCACGGTGCTGCCGTTGAGCGTCATCGGGTCCGCGCTGTCGCTCTGGCACCTGGTGATCGAACGCAACCCCGGTCTCGGTGGGCCCTGCGACCCGTCGGCGCCGTGCGCCGTGCGTTGGGTGGAGGAGTTCGGGGTCCTCACGCTGCCCGCCATGGCGCTCATCACCTTCGTCGCGGTCACGGTGCTCAGCCTCGCTGCACGTGGCCGTGCCGACTGACCGCTCCCGACGCGTCGCCGCCAGCACGCGTCATCGCCACCACGCGTCCCCCGACCCCGCACCGCGATGTCCGGACCACCGGTCCGCTGGAGGATCACACCATGCCCACCTCGACCACCAAGCCCCCGTTGGCCCAGCGATCGCGCCGGGCCCGTGACGCCCACCGCCGCAACCTCGTCGTCGGCGCGATCGTCGGCATCGTGGTGGTCGCGCTCGCCGTGCTCATCGGGTGGAGCGCCGCGAACTCGAGCAGCGATCGCGTCGCCCTGGAGGACATCGTGGCCGAGGTGAGTGTGACCGGTGAGATGTGGCCCGCCCTGCCCCAGGACCTGGCCGACGACCCCGCGATCGGGCTGCCCTCGCCAGCGATCGAGGGCACCACGTTCGACGGCGACCCGATCGTGGTCGGCGAGCCCGGGAACCCTCAGGTCATCGCACTGATGGCGTCGTGGTGTCCGGCCTGCCAGCAGGAGCTGCCGACGATCACCAGTTGGGTCGCCGACGGCGGGGTGCCCGACGACGTCGATCTCGTGCTGGTGAACGTCTTCTCCGACCCGTCCCGGCCGAACTGGCCCCCGACGCAGTGGTACGAGCAGGAGGGCTACACCGGGCCGGTCCTGGCCGACAGCGCGGACAGCGAGGTCGCCGAGGCCTTCGGGATGGGCTCGGTGCCCTCCTGGATCGTGCTCGACGACCAGGGCACCGCGGTGTTCCGCGTGACGGGGCTCCTCGACCGTGCACAGCTGGACATGCTCGTCGAGATGGCCCGCGCCGGCGTGTGACGCGGTCGGCTTGCCGGCCGGCGCGCGGCCGGCGACGATGGGTGCGTGCCCGAACTCCCCGACGTCGAGGACTACCGCGCTGCCCTGCAGACGCGGGTCGTCGACGCGACCCTGCTCGGGACCAGGATCCGGTCGGTGTCCCTGCTGCGGACCTACGACCCCCCGGTCGAGGCAGCGGCCGGCCGGCGGTGTCGTGAGGTCCGGCGGGTCGGCAAACGACTGGCGCTGGCGTTCCCCGACCCGGATCGCCCGAGGGACGCTGCCGCCACCATCTGGTTCGTGCTGCACCTGATGGTGGCGGGTCGCCTGGCCTGGTCGGCCCCCGGGGCGGCGATCCCGGGCCGTGTCGGGCTCGCCGCGTTCGACCTGAGCCGACCGGGGGAGCCCGACGAGCCCGGTGGCACGTTGTTGCTGCGGGAGGCGGGCACCAAGAAACGGGCGAGCCTGCACGTCGAGCGCGGCGACGACGCCCTCGCGACGCACGACCGTGGCGGCGTGGAACCCCTGGAGGTGGACGCTGGCGGTTTCCGGGCGGCGTTGACCGCGGAGAACCGCACGCTCAAGCGGGCCCTGACCGATCCCCGCCGGTTCTCGGGGATCGGCAACGCGTTCAGCG
Source organism: Nitriliruptoraceae bacterium (assembly GCA_020832455.1). GTDB lineage: Bacteria > Actinomycetota > Nitriliruptoria > Nitriliruptorales > Nitriliruptoraceae > PWLR01. The sequence goes on along the minus strand of JAFIEQ010000049.1, from coordinate 7,413 downwards.
ACGAGATCCTGCACGCCGCCCGGCTCTCCCCGGTGCAGCGCACCCAGCACCTCGACGAGGACGCGATCGCACGGCTGTACGCGGCGACGCAGGGGGTGCTCGAGGACTGGACCGAGCGGTTGCGGACCGCCACGGGGGACGGGTTCCCGACCAAGGTGACGGCGTTCCGCGAGGGGTTCGCGGTCCACGGGCGCGCGGGGGAACCATGCCCCGACTGCGACACCCCGGTCCAGCGGATCCGGTACGCGGACAACGAGACCAACTACTGCCCCCGCTGCCAGACCGAGGGGCGGCTGCTGGCCGATCGCGGTCTGTCCCGGCTGTTGCGGGACGACTGGCCGCGCACCATCGACGAACTCGAGGGGCACTGACCGCCCAGGCGGCGGTCCGGATCCGATGAGGCGCTGGGATCGCGCATGACCCGCGGAAGCCCTCGTCCCCTGGTGGGGTACTGGACGAGGGGGTCGACGCGTCTCAGCGGTCGTCAGATGTCCACAGCGCGGTTCACCTCCCTCGGGAACCGCCGCAGAGCTGCTAGGCTGCGCACCCATGCGACGCACCTGACGCCCGGCTCCCGAAGCCTGGTCGCACACCAGGATCGGGCGGGTTGGTCGGCTCGCTGGAGCGCAGTGCAACCCGGCGCTCCGTCACCTCCACCGACCGCACGCTGCGCCCCGAACGGGGCCAGGATCAGGCACGGGGATCGGCGTTCGCTGCCCGCCGGGCAGCCGCGCCGGAACGGCATCCCTGCGGTGCCTGCGAACGGTCCACCACCCGCGCACCTGCCCATGAAGGGTCGACCTTGGCCGCCACGCCCGAGCTCCCCGAGCACCCCGACGCGCCGGTGGTCCTGACCAACGGGGACTACAACGCGAAGAACATCACCGTCCTCGAGGGGCTGGAGGCGGTGCAGCGTCGACCCGGCATGTACATCGGATCGACCGGTCCGCGTGGTCTGCACCACCTGATCTGGGAGGTCGTCGACAACTCGGTCGACGAAGCCCTGGCCGGACGGTGCAGCAAGATCGAGGTCACGCTGCTCGCCGACGGCGGGGTACGGGTCAGCGACGACGGGTCCGGTATCCCCGTCGACCAGCACGAGAAGGAGGGTCGATCCGCGCTCGAGGTCGTGTTGACCGTCCTGCACGCCGGCGGCAAGTTCGACTCACAGGCCTACGCGGTCTCCGGCGGTCTGCACGGGGTCGGGATCTCGGTCGTGAACGCGCTGTCGATGCGGCTCGAGGCGGAGATCCGTCGCGACGGTGGGCTCTACCACCAGACCTACCGCCGCGGGGTCCCCGACGGCCCGGTCGAGCGGGTCGGCGACGCGTCGGAGACCGGCACCACCATCTCCTTCTGGCCGGACCCGAAGATCTTCGTCGAGGGCGTCGACTTCGTCACCGACACGATCGCGCGACGGTTGCGCGACACCGCCTTCCTCACCGCGGGCCTGCGCATCACGTTGACCGACGAGCGGCCCGACCCCGATGCCGACCGTGAGGGCCCGGACGTCTACGAGTTCCACGCCCCGGGGGGTCTACGCGACTTCGTCGACCACATCCGTGCGACCAAGAACAAGGACGGTCTGCACCCGGTCATCCACGTCGAGGCCGAGGAGGACGGGCCGAACGGGCCCCAGTCGCTCGAGTTGGCCGTCCAGTGGATCAACGACTTCAACGACTCCATCCTCAGCTTCGCCAACACGATCTCGACCCACGAGGGCGGCACCCACGAGGAGGGCTTCCGCACCGCGATCACCTCGGTGATCAACCGGTGGGCGAAGGACAAGAACCTGCTGCGTTCCAAGGAGGTCGACAGCCTCACGGGTGACGACCTGCGCAGCGGCCTGGTCGCGATCGTCAGCGTCAAGGTCGGCGACCCGCAGTTCGAGGGCCAGACCAAGACCAAACTGGGCAACACGGAGGTGAAGTCCTTCGTCCAGACCACGACCTACGCCCGGGTGGCGGAGTGGCTCGAGGAGCACCCCAACGAGGGCAAGCTCATCGTCCAGAAGGCCGAGGGGGAAGCCCAGGCCCGCATCGCGGCGCGCAAGGCCCGCGACCTGACCCGGCGCAAGTCCCTGCTGGAATCGACCTCGCTGCCGGGCAAGCTGGCGGACTGCCAGACCCGGGACCCCGCGGAGTCCGAGCTCTACATCGTCGAGGGTGACTCCGCCGGCGGCTCGGCGAAGATGGCCCGTGACCGTCGGACCCAGGCGATCCTGCCGATCCGCGGCAAGATCATCAACGTGGAGAAGGCGCGGCTGCCGAAGGTGTTGTCCAACACCGAGGTGCAGGCGCTGCTCACCGCGATGGGGACCGGCTTCGCCGACGACTTCGATGTCACCAAGGCGCGGTACCACAAGCTGGTGCTGATGGCGGACGCCGACGTCGACGGTGCGCACATCCGGACCCTGCTGCTGACCTTCCTGTTCCGCCACATGCGGCCGCTCATCGAGGCGGGCTACGTCTACCTCGCGCAGCCGCCGCTGTACCTGGTGTTCCACCCGACCCGGAAGAAGGAGCTGCACTACGCCTTCTCCGACCCGGAGCGCGACCAGATCCTGCGCCGGATGCGTGAGGACGTCGGTCCGGACAAGAAGATCGAGATCCAGCGCTTCAAGGGCCTCGGCGAGATGGACCCCGTCCAGCTGTGGGAGACCACCATGGATCCGGAGCGGCGCACGCTGAAGCTCGTCACGATGGACGATGCCGCCGCCGCGGACGAGATGTTCTCCATCCTCATGGGTGACGACGTGGAGTCCCGGCGCAACTTCATCCAGGCCAACGCCAAGTACGCGACGCTGGACGTCTGACGTGCCGCGACCCCCTGCAGATCCTCCCGAGCCGTCCGGGTCCGGCGACGAGCGCGACGCACGGTTGCCGCTCGGTGTCGGTGTCGGGCTCGCGCTGGGCGTGGCCATCGGTGTGATCACCGACAACCTCGCGCTGTGGCTGGCGATCGGGGTCGCCATGGGTGCCGGCATCGGTGCCGCCATGGACGGCCGCATCGGGCCCGACGCCGACGCGGGTCGCGACGACGAGGACGGTGCGATCGGCCGAGCACTGCTGTGGGTGGTCGCCGGGCTGCTGCTCGCCGCGGTCATCTTCGTCGCGGTGTCCCCGGAGCTGGCGACGGCCGCACCGGGTGCGAGTGCCGGCATCGTCGGGCTCGTGCTCGCCGCCGGGATCCCTGGTGCGGTGCTGCTGCTCGTGGCGGCGGTCCGGCGTCGCCGGCTCGGCCTCGATGAGCGCGATGCCGATCGCACCCTCGACGGGGAGGAACGCTGATGGACCGCACGCTGCGCGCGACCCTGCTGGCCGGCTTCATCGGGTTCGCGGTGGTCGCCGGACTGGGGGTCTTCCTCGGGTTCGACCTCGACGCGTCCCTGATCGCGGGTGCCGTCGTGGGCGTGCTCGGTGGCCTGCTGATCTGGGGGGCCGCACGTCGGGCGGACAGCTTCGCCGAGGTCGCTCCACCGCCGGTCGAACCGGGGTTCCCGGGTCCACCTGAACCGGACGACGGGTCCGACCCCGACCGAGCCCCGGACCCACCCGATGCCGAGGACGACCGCCCCCGCGACGACTGACCGACCACCAGCCGGCGCTTCCGTGACCCACCGAGGTCCCAGCGGGTCCGCCGCGCCGGCGCACCCCGACCCCGTTCCCGACCTCGTGTCGACGTCCGTCGTCGACCGACCGTTCCCCGACGCAGGAGGCCCCCGTGGCCGACGAGCCGACCACCCCCGAGGACCGTCCCGAGGACGGCGACGCGACCCCCGTCGAGCCGTCGGTCCCCCCGACCGGGACCCCGGACCGCACGCCGGGCGATCCCGTCGCGCGCGACGCCGAGGGAACCCCGCTGGACGAGTCCGGTGCCGTGCTCGCCGCCCGGGTCGAGCCGGTCGTCATCCAGGACGAGATGCGCTCGTCCTACCTCGACTACGCGATGTCCGTAATCGTGGGCCGGGCGCTGCCGGACGTGCGTGACGGGCTCAAGCCCGTGCACCGCCGGATCCTGTTCTCCATGGACGAGACGGGGCTGCGTCCCGACCGGCCGTACCGCAAGTGCGCGTCCGCGGTCGGCGACGTGATGAAGAAGTACCACCCCCACGGCGACTCGGCGATCTACGACGCGCTGGTGCGGATGGGGCAGGACTTCTCGATCCGCTACGAGCTGATCGACGGCCACGGCAACTTCGGCTCGGTCGACGGCGACCCGGCCGCCGCCATGCGTTACACGGAGTCGCGGCTGTCGCGTCTCGCCATGGAGTTGCTGCGCGACATCGACGAGGAGACCGTCGACTTCACCCCGAACTACGACGGCTACGAGGAGGAGCCGCTGGTCCTCCCGGCGCGGTTCCCCAACCTGCTGGCCAACGGCGCCACCGGGATCGCGGTCGGGATGGCGACCAACATCCCGCCGCACAACCTCGGCGAGCTGATCGACGCCACCATCGCGCTGATCGACGACCCGTCGCTCACCGCCGTCGACCTCATGAGCTACATCCCGGCGCCGGACTTCCCCACCGGTGGCCTGATCCTGGGCCGCGCCGGGGCCTACGACGCGTACACCACCGGGCGTGGCTCGATCAAGATCCGCTCCGTGTGCACGGTCGAGGAGCCCGAGAAGGGGCGCGACCGCGAGCGGATCGTGGTCACCGAGATCCCCTACATGGTCAACAAGGCCAACCTGCTGCGCAAGATCGCCGACCTGGTCAACGCCAAGACCATCACCGGGATCGCCGACCTGCACGACGAGTCCTCGCGCGAGGGCATGCGCATCGTCATCGACCTCAAGCGCGACGCGAACGCCCAGGTCGTGCTCAACCAGCTCTACAAGCACACCCAGCTGCAGGACACCTTCGGGGTGAACCTGCTCGCGCTCGTGGACGGCATCCCGAAGACGCTCACGCTCGATCAGGCGCTGACGCACTACATCGCCCACCAGGTGACGGTCATCACCCGGCGCACGCAGTACCGCCTGCGCAAGGCCGAGGAGCGCGCCCACGTCCTCGAGGGACTGCTCATCGCGCTCGACAACATCGACGCGATCATCGCGCTGATCCGAGCCTCCGCCAGCGCCGAGGTGGCACGTTCCGAGCTGATGGAGCGCTTCGAGCTGTCCAGCATCCAGGCGCAGGCGATCCTCGACATGCAGCTGCGCCGTCTGGCGCAGCTCGAGCGTCAGCGCATCCAGGAGGAGTACGACGAGCTGCAGACGCTGATCACCGAGCTCAAGCAGATCCTGGCGGACCCGGCCCGCATCCGCGCGATCATCAAGGACGAGCTCGGCGAGGTCCGCGGTCGCTTCGCCGACGAGCGGCGCTCCCGGATCGTCGCGGACGACGGCGCGATGACCGTGGAGGACCTCATCCCGGTCGAGGACGTCGTCATCACCCTGACCCGCGCGGGCTACGTCAAGCGCACCCCGGTGGACACCTTCCGGACCCAGAAGCGCGGCGGACGCGGCGTGCGTGGGACCGACATGAAGGAGGACGACATTGTGTCGGTCCTCCTGACCTGTTCGACCCACGACCACCTGCTGGTGTTCACCAACCAGGGTCGGGTCTACCGCATCAAGGCGCACCAGATCCCGGAGAAGTCGCGCGCCTCGAAGGGGGTCTACGTCGCCAACGTCCCCGGCCTCGCCTTCGAGCCCGACGAGCGCGTCGCGGCGGTCATGAGCCTCAAGGAGTTCAGCGACGACCGCTACCTGATGTTCGCCACCCGCAAGGGCACGGTGAAGCGCACCCGGCTCGATGACTTCGACTCGCCGCGGTCGGTGCTCATCGCGATCAACCTCGGTGATGACGACGAGCTGATCGGGGTGGCCGAGACCGACGGGACCCGCGACATCGCCATGATCTCGCGGGGCGGGAGCGCGATCCGGTTCCCGGAGTCCGATGCCCGTCCGATGGGTCGGGCCGCCGCCGGGGTCCGCGGCATGCGGATCGGTGACGACGACGAGGTCCTCGCGATGGCGCCTGTGCCCTCCGAGGACGAGGAGGAGGACCACTACCTGCTGGTGGTCACCTCCAAGGGCTTCGGCAAGCGGACCCCTCTCAGCGAGTACCGCGCGCAGAAGCGGGGCGGTCAGGGCGTGCGAACGGTCAAGCTCACCGCCTCGCGTGGGCAGCTCGCGGGTGCGCTGGTGGTGCCCTACGAGGCAGAGGTGCTGCTCGTCACGGGCAGCGGGACCCTGATCCGCATGGACCTCGCCGACGTCCGGCCGCTCGGCCGGGCCACGCAGGGGGTCGCGCTGATGCGTCCGGGCCAGGACTCCTCGGTCGCGGCGGTCACGATCGTCGTCGACAACGACGACGCGCTCGATCCCGACGCGGCGGTGGGCGACGCCGAGGATGGCTCCGCCGACACGGCGCACGACGTGGCCGGAGCAGCGTCGACGGCCGGGTCCGCGGGCGCCGACGACGGGGAGACCAGTGCGCGTGCGGACGGGTCGGCCGGGGACGAGGGGGATGCAGCGCAGTAGCATCATGCGGTCGCCCCGGGGAGCAGCGGGGTCCGGTGCGTGGGCTGCGAGCCCGAAGGTGAAGGAGAACCGATGGCACGGCGTCGCTTGACGATCAAGCGGCTCGATCCGTGGTCGGTGCTGAAGTTCAGCATCCTGGCCCACCTGGTCGGGTTCGCCGTGCTGATGCTGGTCGCCGGGGTCTTCTACTACGTCATCGACCAGCTGCAGCTCATCGACCAGGCCTGTGGCATCGCGGCCGACGTGGGCTTCACGAGCTGCGGGATCAACACCACGAACCTCTTCCGGGCGCTCGCGCTGCTCGGTGGGATGGGGGTCGTGGTCGCCACCGCGGTCTCCGTGTTCGTCGCGTTCCTCTACAACCTGATCGCGGACCTGACGGGTGGGATCACCGTCGGTGTCGTCGACGATGCCCCCGCCGCCCGCGGTCCCGTCGGTGGCAACGCGCGCCCCGACCACAGCGGTTCCGTCCCGATGGACCGCGCAGTGACCACCGGGCGACGTCCCGCCGTGACCGGCTCGACCACGGTGATGGACGGCGACCGGTCGGGCGAGCAGCCCCGCACGGCACCGGCCTCCGACGAGGTCACCCGCACCCAGCAGCAGGAGCCGGTGGGTCGGGGTCGCCGTCACGATGGCGACGAGCTGTTCCGCGAGGACTGAGGACGACCGGCGGTCCAGCCCCCGAGGTCGGCCGCGGGCGGCGACGAGGTCGCCGTTCGCCACCGTTGCACGACGACGCTACGCTCCGCTGCCGCACACCGCGCCGTCCCCGACGTGCGCATCCGGGCCAATAGCTCAGCTTGGTTAGAGCGCACCCCTGATAAGGGTGAGGTCGGAGGTTCAAGTCCTCCTTGGCCCACCGTGCGTCGCGATGCGCGACGCCGTGCCCACGAGCGGACCCGATCGGGTCCGCTCGTC
>JAFIEQ010000048.1 GCA_020832455.1 Nitriliruptoraceae bacterium | reverse complement strand
CCCCCCCCCCCCCCTCCACTCCACGTCGGACAGCCCCCCGGGTCCGAGCTTGAGGTGACGCTGCGGATCGACCCGTCGGGGGATGCGCTCCTTCTCCAGACGCGCCTTCATGCGGCGCATCGGAGCCGCCGGGTCGGTCTCGGGCGTCGGGTAGGCGTGGCGACGCGCCGCCTCGACGAGCCGGCCGCCGAGGTCACGGTCGCCCGCCACGAACCGCAGGCGCAGCAGCGCCTGGTGCTCCCAGGGCTCCGCCCACCGCTCCCAGTAGGTCTCGTAGGACGACGGCGTCCGTGAGAGCGGGCCGCTCTTGCCCTCCGGGCGCAGGTCGGCATCCACCTCGAAGGCGGTGCCCTCCGCGGTGATGTCCGACAGCGACCGCATGACGTTGCCGACGATGCGCAGCGCCAGTCGGCTGGCCTCCTGCGCGTCGGCACCCTCGGCGGGCTCGTGCACGAAGACGACGTCGAGGTCGGAGACGTAGTGCAGCTCCCGGCCACCGAACTTGCCCATCCCGAGGATCGCGATGCTGACCGGCAGCTCGTCGGGGGACTCCAGGCCCCGTTCCCGCGCCTGCTTGCGCAGCTCGTCACGCAGCGCGCCGGTCAGACACGCCTCCCCGAGCGCGGTCAGCTCCTCGCCGACCCCACCCACCGTCGTCCCGCCGGACAGGTCCCGCAGCACGATCCGGAGCAGCTCCAGACGCTTGAAGCGACGCAGCGCCGCGGTCGTGTCCTGCCAGTGCAACCGCGCAACGGCCATGCGCACGAGCTGATCGCGGGTCCGCGGCTCGTCCCGCAGCTTCGCGTCCTTGAGCCAGTCCACCCCCTGGGGCTGGCGGACCAGCAGTTCGCCGGCGACCCGGCTGGTGCCGAGCACGCGCCCGACGAGGTCGGCGGCGTCCGGGTGGTCCCGCAGGTAACCCAGCAGCTCCCCGGAGGGCCCCTGGCCCTCCACGAGCTCGCGGAAGGAGGTCAGGCCCGTGTCCGGATCGGGGGTGTCCTGCAGGACCTGCAGGACCGCCGGCAGCACGGCCCGCACCGTGCGCGCCGTGCGGCTGACCCCACCGGTGATGGCCCGCACGTCGCGCAGAGCCGCCTTGCCGTCCGCGAACCCCAACGCCTCGAAGCGCTCGATCGCCGCGGCATCGCCCATCGCCTTCACCTCGCCGGGCACGCTGACGCCGGCGGCGGCGACGGGCACGCTCGCGTAGGTCTCGAGCAGCGGACGGTAGAAGAGCTTCGCGTGCAGCTGGCGGACCTCGGCCTGGACCCCGTGCAGGTCGCTGAGGAACGGTTCCCGGGCGCTGGTGTCCCCGGAGGCCCGGTAGCCGAGCGAACGGGCGAGCCACTCCTGGCGCTCGGTGTCGTCGGGGATCGTGTGGGTCCGCCGTTCGTGCGCGAGCTGGAGCCGGTGCTCCACCGTGCGCAGCAGGCGGTATGCCCGGGAGAACGACGCCGCGTCGTCGTCGTCGACGTAGCCCCCCTCGGCCAACGCCTCCAGCGTGAGCAACGTCCCGGTGTGGCGCAGCGCCCGGTCGGCGCGCCCGTGCACCAGTTGGAGCAGTTGCACCGCGAACTCCACGTCCCGGATGCCCCCCGGCCCGAGCTTGAGCTGCCGGTCGCCGTGGCGGGTGACCTCCGGCTTGGCCTCGATGCGCGCCTTCATCCCGCGGATCTCGGTGATCACGCCCGGTTCGAGCTCGTCGGGGAAGACGAACGGTGCGGCCGCCTCCATCCACCGCCGACCGAGCTCGACGTCGCCGGCCACCGGCCGGGCCTTCAGCAGGGCCTGGAACTCCCAGGTCTTGGCCCACTGCTCCCAGTAGGCGACGAAGGACGGGATGGTCCGCGACAACGCCCCGCTGCGGCCCTCCGGTCGCAGGGTGGGGTCGACCTCGTAGGCTCGCCCCATGGTCGTGGAGGCGTTCAGCAGCTCCATGACCCGGCTCAGCACCCGCCTGGCCTCGGCTCCGGAGCCCTGATCGTCGGCGTCGAGGGGCTCGTGGACGTAGACCACGTCGACGTCCGAGACGTAGTTGAGCTCCATGCCCCCGAGCTTGCCCATCCCGATGACCGCGATGCGGGTGGTGGGGGTCCCCTCCGTCAGCTGGTGATGGACGGCCCGCAGCGTGCCCTGCAGCACGCCCTCCGCGAGCCCCGCCAGCTCGCCGCTGACCGTCTCCACGGTGTCGGCACCGGTGAGGTCGCGACCGGCGATGTCGGCGGTGGCCCGCCGCCGGATCGCGGCGATGCCCGCCGCCTGCTCCCCCGGGTCGTCGCTGGCAGCCACGGCGCGGGCCACGTCGTCGGCGATCGCGGTGACGTCGATGGCATCGAGGGTGCGCAGGCCCTCGACCGCGTCCGGGAACCGGGCGACGAGCTCGCCGAGCGGGCGGGACACCCCGCCGACCGCGATCACCCGGGCCAGCCAGGCGGCGTCGTCCCGGACCTCGCGGTAGCGCTCGGGTTGCTCGACCGCGAGCCCGGTGATGCACATCAGCGCATCCATGGGTTCCGCCGCCTCACTCACGGCCGCGAGCACGACCTCGTCGACCAGGGTCCCGTCGCTGAGCCCGGCGTCCTGCAACGCGGGCAGCGCCCGGTCGGGGTCGAGCCCGGCGGTGGCGAGCCGGGCGCGCAGCGAGGGTCGGCGGTGGTCGGGGGCCATGGGCCCGCTCCTCTACAGCTGCGGCAGGTAGCGCGCGATCTCGAACGCCGTCACGTGCGCGGAGTACTCGTCCCACTCGCGGCGCTTGTTGGCGAGGAAGTAGGAGAACAGGTGCTCACCGAGCGTGTCCGCGACCAGCTCGGAGGTCTCCATCAGCTTCAGCGCCTCACCCAGGCTGCCCGGGAGCTTGTCGATGCCCACGGCCGCCCGCTCCGCGTCGGTGAGTTCGTAGACGTTGTCCTCGGACTCCTCGGGCAGTTCGTAGCCCTCCTCGATGCCCTTCAGCCCGGCGGCCAGGATCAACGCCAGGGTCAGGTAGGGGTTGCAGGCGGGGTCGGGGGAACGGAACTCGATGCGGGTGGAGGTGCCCTTGCGTGGCTTGTACATCGGCACCCGGATCAGGGCGCTGCGGTTGGAGTGCCCCCAGGTGACGTTGACCGGTGCCTCACCGGAGGGCAGCGGGCCGTGCATCCGGGAGGTGAGCCGTTTGTAGGAGTTGATCCACTGGTTGGTGACCGCGGTGAACTCCCGCGCGTGGCGGAGGAGCCCGGCGGTGAAGGACCGCGCGATCGGCGAGAGGTGGTAGGGCCCGGAGGGGTCGTGGAAGGCGTTGGTGTCCCCCTCGAACAGCGACAGGTGCAGGTGCATCGCCGAGCCGTACTGGTCCTCCATCGGCTTGGGCATGAACGAGGCGTAGACCCCGCGCTGCAGGGCCGTCTCCTTGACCACGAGGCGGAAGGTCATGATGTTGTCGGCCATGGTCAGCGCGTCCGCGAAGCGCAGGTCGATCTCGTGCTGCGAGGGCGCCACCTCGTGGTGGGAGAACTCGACCGAGATCCCCATGCGCTCCAGCATGTCGATGGCCTGGCGACGGAAGTCCTGCTGGACGTCGAGCGGGGTCATGTCGAAGTAGGAGCCGTCGTCGAGCGGTTCCGTGCCCTTGGAGTCCTTGAAGAGGAAGAACTCCATCTCCGGGTGGACGTAGAAGGTGAACCCCATCTCCGCCGCGCGCTCGAGGGTGCGCTTGAGCACGAAGCGCGGGTCGGCCGCGAAGGGCTGGCCGTCGGGGGTCAGGATGTCACAGAACATCCGACCCACGCCCTGTGACTCCGGGCGCCAGGGCAGGATCTGGAACGTCGAGGCATCCGGGACCACCAGCATGTCGGCCTCCTGGATCCGGGCGAACCCGTCGATCGAGGAACCGTCGAACCCGATGCCCTCGGCGAAGGCGTTCTCGAGCTCCGAGGCGGTGATGGCGACCGACTTGAGGAAGCCGAGCACGTCGGTGAACCAGAGCCGGATGAAGCGGACGTCGCGTTCCTCGACCGTCCGCAGGACGTACTCCTGCTGCTTGTCCACGCCAGCTCCTGCCGTCCGGGACGCACCGTCGGGTCACTCCCGGGCGCGGTCGCCGCATCGTAGTGAGCGTGACGGAGGCGGCGGTCGGCGACACGACGCGGGCGGCCCCCCCCCCCCCGGGGGGGGGGGGGGGGTGTGGTGGGTGGGGGGGGGGGGGGGGGGGGGGGCCCCCCCCGCGGCCCCCCCCCCCGGGGGGGGGGGGGGGGCCCGCGTTCGATCAGGCCGTGCCGGTGCTCAGCTCCGGGAGACGAGCTCCGGGTAGCCGGCGACACCGTGCTCGTGGACGTCGAGGCCCTCGATCTCCTCCTCCTCGGAGACGCGCAGCTGGCCCATGGCCTTGAGCACGCCGAAGAGGATGGCCGAGGCGACGCCGACCCAGGCGATGACGCCGACGATGCCGATCACCTGCGCGATGATCAGCTCCGCCCCACCACCGGTCAGCAGGCCACCGTCCATCGCGACGAGCCCGACCCACAGGGTGCCGAGGATGCCGCAGGTGCCGTGCACACTGATGGCACCGACCGGGTCGTCGATCTTCAGCGAGTCGAACATCGACACGGAGACCACGACCAACAGCCCGGCGAGGAAGCCGACCAGCAGCCCCATCCCGAGTGCCACGGAGTCCGCACCGGCGGTGATACCCACGAGCCCGGCCAGGATGCCGTTCGCCATCATGGCGACGTCCCACTTGCCGTCCTTGAGCCGGGTGAAGATCCCGGCCGCGGCGCCACCGGCACCACCGGCGAGCGCGGTGTTGACGATGACGAAGCCGATCAGCTCGCCGTCGAGCTCGAGCACCGACCCGCCGTTGAACCCGAACCAGCCGAAGAACAGCAGCAGGGTCCCGAGCGCCCCGAGCGCGATCGAGTGGCCGGGGATGGCACGGGCCTTGCCCGTGGTCGGGTCGTACTTGCCGATGCGGGGACCGAGGAAGGCGGCACCCACGAGGGCCGCGACACCACCGGTCAGGTGCACGATCGTGGACCCGGCGAAGTCGGCGAAGCCGAGCGCGTCGATCCAGCCGCCACCCCAGGTCCAGGCGCCGACGATCGGGTAGATCAGCCCGGTCATGACGACCGCGACCGCGACGTAGGCGCCGAACTTCATCCGCTCGGCGACCGCCCCGGACACGATCGTGGCGGCCGTCGCGGCGAACATCGCCTGGAAGGCGAAGTCGATCTCGAGGGTGCCGTCGGGGTCGTAGGAGTCCCCGATCAGGAAGAAGTTGTCACTCCCGAACAGCCCGGCGACCTGTTCGCCGTACATCAGGCCCCAGCCGATGGCGTAGTAGACGACGATCCCGAGCGAGATCGTCATCAGGTTCTTGCCGATGATGTTCGCGGTGTTCTTCTGCCGGGTGAACCCGGCCTCGAGCATCGCGAACCCGGCGTGCATGATGAACACCAGCACGGTGGCGACCATCAGGTAGAGCACGATGGTGGCCAGTGCGAGATCGTCGATGCTGATGTCCTGTGCGTACGCCGGTGAGCCGATCAGCATGACCAGCGCGGACGTCACCACCCCCAACTTGAGTAGACGCTTCACGTTTCCCTCCAGGGTCTGTCGGTCGGTTCGGGCTGACCACGTGGTCCACCCGGACGGTTCGCACGCCTCGATCCGAGGTTCCGGGCTCATGGCGCACGATCCGGTGTCCCGGGTGCCCGGTACGGTGAGGGACGCTACGGAGGGGCCGTTTCCCCGCTGTTGATCTTCGGTTTCGGCCGTGTTTCGTCTCCAGGAGGTGCCCGGTGGCCCTGCGGATCGCGCTCGGACAGATCGAGGCGCAGGTCGGTGACGTCGCGGGCAACGTGCGCCGCATCCTCGAGTGCTGGCGGGCCGCGGCCGAGGTGGACGCGGACGTCGTGGTGTTCCCCGAGCTCGCCGTGACCGGCTATCCGCCGGAGGACCTGCTGCTCAAGGACGCGTTCATCGCCGCGAACCACGCGGCGATCGATCAGCTCCGGCGCGAGGGCCCGTCGGGCACGACCGCCGTGGTCGGCTACGTCGGCGCTGGCGACGGCGACCGCTCCGACGAGGTGCGCTGGGACGTCGCGCTCGCGACCCGGGACCTGACCAACGCGGCCGTGGTGCTGCGCGACCAGCGGGTGCTCGCCAGCTACGCCAAGACCCGGCTGCCCAACCACGGGGTCTTCGACGAGGCCCGCTACTTCGCGCCTCGTCAACGTCCCTGCGTCGTCGAGGTGGCCGGCGTCCGCCTCGGCATCGTGATCTGCGAGGACCTGTGGGCGCGCGAGGGGCCCGCCGCCGACGCCGTCGGGGCCGGGGCGCAGGCCCTCGCGGTGCTCAACGCCTCTCCCTACCACCGCGGCAAGCGGCGTGAGCGCGAGGACCTCGTCGTCGAGCAGGCACGACGCCACGGGGTGCCCGTCGCCTACGTCAACGTCGTGGGCGGCCAGGACGAGGTCGTCTTCGACGGCGACTCCATGATCGCCGACGGCGAGGGGCGCATCATCGCCCGTGGTGCGCAGTTCGCGGTCGACCTCGTCGTCGTCGACCTGGAGGTGGCGCCAGCCGGCGACGTCGAGGTGGCGCCAGCCGGCGACATCGAGGTGGCGGCCGGGGGCGAGCGTCGCGCCCGCGCATCCCTGCTGCCCCGGGACGAGCCGGACCGGCTCGACCCGGACGGTGAGGTCTGGACCGCGCTCGTGCGCGCCACACGGGACTACTGCCACCGCAACGGTTTCCAGGACGCGATCGTGGGGCTGTCGGGCGGCATCGACTCGGCCGTGACCGCCGCCATCGCGGCCGATGCGCTCGGGGCCGAGCACCTGATCGGGGTGGCCATGCCCTCGCCCTACTCCTCCGACCACTCGGTGCGCGACGCGGAGCAGTTGGCCGCGAACCTCGGCTGCCGTCTGCACACCGTGCGCATCGATGGGCCCCTGACCGCCATGGGGGCGGCGCTCGGGGAGCTGGTCGTCACCGGCTTCGACCGGGCGGACGGCCGGGCTCCCGGCGTCGCCTACGAGAACCTGCAGTCCCGCCTGCGGGGGCTCAGCGTGATGGCGCTGTCGAACGAGACCGGGGCCATCGTGCTCACGACGGGCAACAAGTCGGAGTACGCGGTCGGCTACGCCACGCTCTACGGCGACATGTCCGGCGGGTTCGCCGTCATCAAGGACGTCCCGAAACTGCTGGTGTACGACCTGGCGCGCTGGCGCAACCGCGAGGCCGAGGTGATCCCCGCCGCCACCATCGAGAAACCGCCATCGGCGGAGCTGCGGCCGGGGCAGTTCGACGCCGATTCGCTGCCCGACTACGCCGTGCTCGACGACATCATCGAGGCCTACGTCGAGGACGACCTCGGGCTCGATGCCATCGTTGCCCGCGGCCACGACCGCGACGAGGTCGCCCGCACGCTGCGACTGATCGACCTCGCGGAGTACAAGCGTCGCCAGGCGGCCCCCGGCCCGAAGATCACCCGGCGTGCCTTCGGACGCGATCGCCGGGTGCCGATCACCACCGCGTGGCGCGGCTGAGGGTCAGCCTCGGTCGAGGTCAGCGGGGGCCGGACGTGCCGCCATCCGGGTCGGACGGCACCACCAGGCACCCGCCAGGACGATGACGGCCACGACCGCCATGGCGATCCCGGGGGTCGTCGCGTCGGAGAGCGAGCCGTTGAACGCGGCGGCGAACGGACGCGAGCCGAGGAACGACACCGACCACAGCGCCATGACGCGTCCCCGCAGCTCCTCGGGCAGACGGACCTGCAGCTGCGTGCTCAGGCTCGTGATGCTGGCGGTCATCCCTGCCCCGCCGAGCACGAAGCCGGCCACGGTCAACGGCACGTACGGCGACGCCGCGGCCAACGCGAGCCCGCCGGCGAGCATCCCGAGTCCGACCACCGCGAGCCGCTCCAACCCCAGCCAGTTGCGGACCCGGGTGAGCACGACGAACAGCGCCCCGGCTCCGATGCCGAACGCCGATGCGAAGGTCCCCACCAGCGTCGATCCACCCCCGAGCGACGCCGCCAACGACGGCGTGAGGGTGATGACCGGGTCGGCACCGATCCCGACGACGGCGACCCCGATCAGCAGCGGCGTGATCCCGCGGTCGACGCGCAGGTAGGCCACCCCGGCACGCACGCGACGATCACCCCCGGACCGCGGGGCACGGGTGGTGATGTCGAGCGGGATCAACACGGCCGCGAACACCAGGTTGGCGGCCGCCGCGATCGCGAAGGCCAGCGCGGGGCCCGTCGTCGCCGCGATCAGCGCACCGATCGCCGGTCCCCCGGCGCGGGCGACGGTGAAGGGGATGCTGTTCACGGCGATGGCCGTCGCGAGCTCGTGGCGGGGCACCAACGCCGGGATCAGCGCGTTCATCGCGGGACCACCGATCACGAAGCCGACGCCGACCACGAAGGCGGCGAGCACGACCGGCCACGCTCCCGGCAACCCGTCGACGCCCAGCACCCACAGGGCGATCGAGAGCCCCCCGGCACCGGACGCGGCGATGACCCGGCCGAGGATCAGTTGGCGTCGACGGTCACCCCGGTCGGCCATCGCGCCGCTGAGCGGCGCGAACAGCAACTGGGGACCGAACTGCGCCACGCTGACGAGGCCGACCACGAACGCGGAGCCGGACAGTTCGAACGCCAGGATCGCCGCGACGATGTTGTAGATCCAGATGCCCACCGTCGACAGCAACTTGCCCAGGAAGAAGGGCCCGAACGTCGGATCGGCCAGCAGCTGCCAGGAGCTGCGTGCCGGTGGCGTGGTCGCGCTCGGCGTCGCGGGCAGCGCCTGCTCGCCGCCGGCGCGCTCCTGGACCTGGTCGCGGGACCTCACGCGCCCTCCTCGGCGACCGCCCCGACGGGTGCATCGCGCAGCACCTCGTCGAAGTCGCCCACCAGGCGCTCGAGCAGGGCGAGCAGGGTGTCGACCTCGCGGGCGCTCCAGTCGCTGGTGGCCGTGGTCAACAGCTCCCGCCGACGGCGGCTGGCCTCATCGAGCACGGCCTGGCCGGCCGGGGTCAGCGCCAGACGGGCCCGGCGACGGTCCTCCGAGCACGCCCGCTTGTCGAGCAGCCCCGACTCGATCGCGCGGTCCACGATCCGACTGGCCGTCGACGGGTCCACGACCAGCAGGTCCGCGACCGTGCCGATGGAGGGTCCGCTGCCATCGGCGGTCGTCGCGCGCTGGACCGCACGCAGCAGCCGCAGGGTCGCGAGCTCGATCGCGCCGAGGTCGCGCAGGATGCGACGTCGGTAGTCGGGCCGTTGCAGCAGCCGTCGGACCTGCACGAGGGCCTCGTCGAGTCGATCGAGGCCGGACGCGAGGTCGTGCGCGGGATCCGGAGCGAGTGGGATGATCATGAGATGTATGTACCACACATATATCCACCCCGACGACGGGGACCCGACCGGTCGGTCCCGACCACGGGGCCCGGACCGACGTCGAGGACCGCGCCGCCTGGTGCACCGGGCCCCGCACTCAGGGCTCCCAGGGGCCCTCCGGGATGTCGTCGAGGTCGGGCACCTCGTCGACGCGGAAGGCGGGACCCGCGCGCAGGACCCGGCGGGCGCGACGATCGGTGCGCTCGTCGTCCACCCGGACCCCGACCGCGACCCCGCCCGGCACCAGCGGGGAGAAGGTCCGCTCCCACGAGGCGGCCATGCTCGGCACCGTGAGCAGTCCCGTCAGCGCCCCGACCGCACCGAACAGGAAGGCCCCGCCCGCGGCACCGGCGGCCAGCGTCGCGGGGTCGAGCGACGACGACCACGCGAGCAGCAGCGCACCGAAGACCGCCCCGGGCACCGTGCCGTACAACGCGCCCCGCAGCAGTCGGGCCCCGAGCGCGAGCGAGCTCCCCCGGTCGGTCTGTCGGTCGGCGTAGCGGCCGGCCGTCACGACCTCGACCGGCCCGATGAGCACGATGCACCCGCCGTCCACCCCCGCGCGCGACAGGCGCTCGATCGAGGCACGGGCGCCCCGCCCGTCGTGGTGCGCGGCGACCAGGTCGGCGAACCCGGAGCGGTGTCCCACGGTGCTCTCCTGGTCGGTCAGGGGGTCGCAGAACGCGCGAACGTCGGGTCGGGGACCGGTCGACCGACCGTTGTTCGGACGAGCGCACCCCGCAGACGACTCGGATGCCGGGCACGGGCGCATGGTCGTCGTGCGAGCGGGTTGGCGTCCAGCCCCAGCGACCGGGCACACTGCGGACGCACCCCGACGTGATGTACCGCTGGACCCGAACGGGCGACCTCACCCCGCGGGCCGGCAGGAGGAGTCCGACGGTGTCAGTCCACTCATCCGTGGACGGGTCAGGCGCGCCTGCGCGCCGGCCCGTCACCATCCACGATCTCGCCCGTCACAAGGCGGACGGCGACCGCTTCATCATGGTCACCGCCGCGGACGCGAGCGCCGCTGCCCTGCTCGACGACTCGGGCGTCCCCATCATCCTGGTGGGCGACAGCCTCGCGATGGTCGCGCTCGGCTACGACTCGACCATCCCGATCACGCTCGACGAGATGCTGCACCACACCCGCGCCGTGTCCCGCGGCGCCCGGCACGCCCTCGTGGTCGGCGACCTGCCGTTCGGCAGCTACCAGGACGGTCCCTCGCAGGCGCTCGCCTCCGCGACCAGGATGCTCAAGGAGGCGCACGCGAACGCGGTCAAGCTCGAGGGCGGCGGGCCGATGATCGAGGTCACCGCACACCTGGTCCGGGCCGGGATCCCGGTCATGAGCCACCTCGGCCTGACCCCGCAGTCGATGAACCAGACCGGCGGGTTCCGGGTCCAGGCACGGGAGCGGGCAGACGCCGACCGGCTGGTCGAGGATGCGGTCGCGCTGGCCGAGGCGGGAGCCTTCGCCATCGTGCTCGAGTGCGTGCCCAACGAGGTCGGTCGCCGCGTCACGGACGCCGTGGACGTCCCGACGATCGGGATCGGGGCCGGGCCACACACCGACGCCCAGGTGCTCGTGTGGCACGACATGCTCGGGCTGACCACCGGCCGTCTCCCCCGCTTCGTCAAGCAGTACGCGGACCTGCGGGCGGAGATCGGGTCGGCGATCAAGACCTTCGCCGCCGAGGTCGCCGACGGCGAGTACCCCGCCGCGGAGCACACCTACGGCGACTGAACCCGATCCCGGCGTCGCGGGCGGGCGAGTTGGGCGGCCATGCCGGCGAGGTCGGTGATCGCGCTCGGGGTCCGTGGCCCCCACCAGGTCAGGGCTGCGCCGTCGAGCGGTCGGACCCGCAGACCCCGCTCCCGCAACTCCGAGGCGTCGCGCGGCCCGAAGGCGTAGGGCTCGTCGGGTAGCAACGCGACGGACGCCAGACCCTGCACCGTGGCGAGCGGCGCCCGCGGGTAGCGCACCGGCCCGGGGGCCGTCGTCCGATCCGCCCCCGCCCCGTCCACACCTGCCTGGAGCTCGGCGGCCACCCGCGCGGCGGCGAGGTCGAACCCGACGTGGCGCAGCAGGTCCCCGGCGAAGGTGTCCGGACCGACGAGCCACCAGGTCTCACGGACCCCGAGGTGCGTGCCATCACGCCAGATGGGGCAGATCGCGGCCACCTGCCGGTCACGGCCGACGACCCGGTCGAGCGCCCGACGGATCGACTGCCCCAGTGCCAGACCGGCAGCCGGGACCCCGAGGGCCTCGCCGAGGCGGGCGAGCGAGTCGGTCGCGTCCTCGACGGTGCGCACCCGCGTGACGTAGACCTCGATCCCGGCCTCGCGCAGGGTCTCGACGTCCCGCGCCCGGTTCTCCTCCTCGTTGGCGATGACCAGCTCCGGACGGCCCTCGATCAGCGCCGCGACGTCGGGGTTCTTGGTCCCGCGCACCCGACGGGCCGCGCCGAAGGCACCGGGAGGCGCCACGCAGTGGTCGGTGACGGCGACCAACCGGTCCGCGAGGTGCCACCACCACAGCACCTCGGACAGGCTCGGTACGAGCGAGGCGAGGCGAGCCGGGTCCGACGGCACCCACACCTCGGCCCCGAGATCGTCGAGGACGTGACGCCCCGGCGTGGCGGTCGTGGCCGCCGCCGGCGTCACGCGTCGTCGCGTGACGGCAGGTGCTCCCCCTCGGTCTCCCGGGCGAGCACGTACAGGTAGTCCGCGCAGCGGTTGAGGTAACGCACGGGGGCATCGTCGGGCAGCAGCCCGGCCCGGTCCATGGCGACCGTGTAACGCTCGGCCCGACGACAGATGGTGCGCGCGAGATCCAACGCCGCGGCGGCCCGGTTCCCGCCCGGCACGACGAAGTGGTTCGGCAACGGATGGCGTTCGACGCAGGCGTCGATCCGAGCATCCAGTGCGTCGACCATCCCCGCCCCGACCCGGCTGATGCCGATCTCGAGCCGTTCCCAGTGATCGGCGCGGGTGGCGAGCTGCGCCGCCACCACGAACAGCTCGCGTTGGACCTCGAGCACCCGATCGTGGGCGTCGCCGTCGAGCTCCGCCCGCGCCATGCCCAACGCGCTCACCGTCTCGTCGACGGTGCCGTAGGCGGTCGTGCGCAGATCGTGCTTGTCGACCCGACCGCCGTAGAGCAGCCCCGTGGTGCCGTCGTCACCGGCCTTGGTGTAGACCTTCACGGACACGCTCCCTCGCCGGCGGTGGGCGTGGGAGCGTAGCGGCGGGCACGACCGGCCAGCGCGGCCGGAGCTGCCCGTCCGACGCGCTACCGTGCCGCCGCGAGCCCACCACCACCAGGATCGACCGTGTCCGACGAGCCGCGACTCCCCCGCCGGGACTTCCGCGTGCTGACGCGCCGTCGTGGCGGCTACGACGGGGCCTTCATGGTCGACGTCCAGCTCCAGATCGCGGCGACCGGCGCGCTGGTGTGGGCACAGACCTTCTCCGACGAGGCACAGGCGACCGCGTTCCAGGACGAGCTCGAGGATGATCTCGAACAGCTCGACGACGTGACGTTCCGCCGCAAGTACGGGGGGCCCGCTAGTACCTTCTCGGGTGTGGCCGGGGGGCGGCGGTCGCTAGAGTGGGGGGTGCGCGGGGGGGCGGGGTGCGGCCCAGGTCGGCGGCGCTCGAGGGCCGTGGCGTGCGGCCCGTCACCCAGGCGCCGACGCGCAAGCGGGAGGTCGGGACGTGGTGCGACATCCCGACGTCCGACTGCGCTGGCACCGGACGACCCTGGACGGGCGCACGGTGCTCTACGGCGACGCCGGCGAGGGTCCCGCGGTCCTCTTCCTCCACGGCTGGGGCCTGACCGCCCGTTCCTACGCCCAGGCCCTGCCGCTGATCGCCGCGACCGGCCACCGGGTCATCGCGCCCGCGCTACCCGGGTTCGGACGCTCCGATCCGCTCGAGGACACCTACAGCTTCGACAGCCTGAGCACCTGGGTGCTCGACCTGCTCGACATGCTGGACCTGCACGAGCCGGTCGCGATCGTCGGCCACTCGTTCGGGGGTGCGGTGGCGACCGCGACCGCCTGGCGCCATCCCGACCGGGTGCGCTCGCTGGTGCTGGTGAACTCGATCGGCGGGTCGGTCTGGAAGACCGGGCGGCGCGGTGAGCGCTCGCTGGCCGATCGACCGCTGTGGGATTGGGGGCTGCGCCTGCCGAGCGAGTTCCGCCGGCGCGACTACCGCCGGGTGCTGCCGGTGGTGCTCCGCGACCTGCTCGGCAACGCCGTGTCCAACCCGCGGGCGCTGCGCCACGCGGCGGACCTGGCCCGGGGAGCCGACCTGCGCGAGGAGCTGGCCACGTTGGCGGCCGGGGGGATGCCCGTGTCGATCCTGTGGGGTTCCGAGGACAACGTGGTCCCGGAGGCGACCTTCCTGGCCATGTGCGACGCCGCCGGCGCACCCGGGGACATCATCGAGGACGCGGGGCACTCCTGGTTGCTCGCCGACCCGGAGAACTTCGGCGAGCTCGTCACCAACTCGCTGGCCGTGCAGCGCACCCTGGCCGCCCGCACGACGGGATCGACGCCCGGTGGCGCCGACGAGCAGGCGACCGCCTGAGTCGAGGATGCGGCCCGGACGCCCGGACCCGCGCACCCGTCGTCAGGTGACGTCCTCGAGGTCCTCGAGGCCGAGCGCCACCGTCCGGCGGCGGTGCTCGCCGAGCACCTCGATCGCCAGCCGCTTGACGCGGCGCTCCGCGGACTCGGTCTCCTCGGGGCCGGAGGCGAACAGCACGCGGAGCGCGTCGCTGTCGGAGACCACGTGCTGGTAGGTCGTCAGCGCACGACCCAGCAGGTCCGCGTTCAGGTGACGGGCGCGTTCGTTGCTGGCCGCGTCGACGAGCTGCTCGCGCAGCGCCTCGATCGCCCCCTGTTCGAAGTCCTCCCGCGTCGCCAGGGCCTCGAGGACCACGGCCGCGGTCGACTCGTCCAGCCGCGGCGCGACCGCACGGGCGAAGTCGGCCGCGATCGGGAGCCCGAGGGCGAAGAAGACCGCGGCACCCAACCGGTCGTCCAGCGGTGCCCGGTCGAAGTACTGGTCGAAGGCCGGCTTCTGCCGCTCCATCACCGCGAGCGGCAGCTGGGTCAGCCCGGCGAGGTGGCCCGCGAGCAGGCGGTAGGCGTCGTACTCCGCCGCCGCGACGGTCGCGATCGCATCGGCGCGCCGGACGTCGCTGGCGAGCTCGATCAGCCGCGCGGTCGCGGCGTAGGAGCGCAGCTGCCCGTAGGCGAGCGCGCCGAGCAGCTCGACCGTGGCGAGCTCACGCGCGTCGGACACCTCGCGACCTCAGCTCGAGCGACGCGGCCGCCAGCCGAGCCGCTCGGAGATCTCACGGGCGGAGCGCAGCACGCGCAACGCGATCGTCTCCGGCTCGGGCAGCCTCGCGGTGGGCGCGACGATCCCGACGGCCGCGACGGCCTTGCCGGTGTGGTCGAACACGGGCGCGGCGACGCCGGAGGCGCCGGGTTCGAGCTCGTCGCGGGTGTAGGCGACGCCCCGCTGACGGACGGCCTGCAGGTCGGGGTTGCGCGCCCCCTCGGGCAGGAAGGCGAGCAGCGCCTTGCCGTGCGCGGCGACGCCGAGCTCGTGGCGGAACCCGACGCGGTAGTTCACCTGTACGAAGCGGTCCCCGGGCTCGATCACTTCGACCACCACGAGGTCGTCGCGGTCACGGACCGCCAGGCAGGAGGTCTCGTTGGTGTCGTCGGACAGCGAGCGCAGCGGTGGCCCGGCGAGCCGCCGCACCTCCAGCCCCTGAGCCGCCCGGACACCGAGCTCCAGCATGGACAACCCGAGCCGGTACTTGCGCGACTCCGCGTCGCGCGTGACGAAGCCCTCCGCGACCAGGGTGTCGAGCAGCCGGTAGAGCACCGCCCGGTCCAGCCCGGTCGACTCCGCGAGTCCGGACACGGTGGCGCCGTCCCCGTGCTCGCCGAGCGCGTTCAGCAGCGACAGGCCGCGGGCCAGTGTCCGCGACCCACTCGAGCGTCGTCCCCGCTTGCCTTCGTCCTCAGCCACGCGGCTCCCTCCCTGCCGTTGCGGTCCGGGTCGGGCGCTGCCGCGATCGGCGGCAGCTCCGGTCGATCCCCTTCGCCAGCCCCACGCCGGTCGGCGTCTCGGGCGGCGGCACGGACCGCGATCCCACCAGGGACCCTAGGCCGCGCGACGCGCCACGAACGCACACCGTGGTGCGGTGGTCGCGGCAGTGTGCTGCGCGACCCGCGCACGGTCAAGCGCCAGCATGTCCGGCCGGCGGGTGGCCGGTGGCCCGCGAGCGGCCGATCCGGGTGCCGTCCGCGACCGCTGCGAGCCCACGACGACCGCCGTGACGAACCCCTGAGGGTCCACGACGCAGGCGCCGGAGACCCGGTGGTCGCCCTGGCTACCATCCGCCCGACACACTCGGCGTGCCGCACGGCACGTCAACCCCACGCGACGAGACGAGGCGCACCGTGTCCGAGGACATCGAGAAGCTCATCGGCGGGTCCCGCCGGGCGTTCGACACGCTGTTCGAGTCCCGGATCCTGTACCTGAAGGGCCCGTTGCAGGACGACGTCGCCGACAACCTCGTCGCGCAACTGCTGGCGCTCGACGCGGACGGCGACGGTGAGGACATCGAGCTGTACATCAACTCACCCGGTGGCGTGATCACCGGCATGTTCGCGATCTACGACACCATGCGGGTGCTGCGCAGCACCGTGAACGTGCGGTGCGTCGGGCTCGCCGCCTCCGCCGGCGCCTTCCTGCTCGGGACCGGGACCGGCACCCGATCGGCCACCGCGAACGCCCGCATCATGATCCACCAGCCGCTCGGTGGGGCGCGCGGGACCGCCAAGGACATCGAGATCCAGGCGAAGAACATCGTGTGGATCCGGGAGCGCATCAACGAGATCCTCGCGGAGCGCACCGGGCAGACGTTCGAGACGATCAGCCGCGACACCGACCGGGACTACTGGATGACCGCCGCCGAGGCCGTCGAGTACGGCCTCATCGACGAGGTCGTCACCCCGACCCACACGAACTGAGCGCGTGGACCGGGCCGTCCGGGTCGCGCTGTTGGCCTGTGACCGGCCCGATCCCGACCTCATCGACATCGACGGCGACTACGCGGAGATGTTCGTGCGCCGTTTCGGCGCGGTCGCCGGCGACGCCCTGCGCTTCGAGGTGGTCGACGTCGTCGGTGGCCATGCGCCGCCCGCCGTCGGGACCCACGACGCGGTGCTCATCACCGGCTCGCGTCGCGGGGTCGAGGACGAGGGGTCGATCCCCTGGATCGCCGCCCTCGCCGACCACGTCCGGGACCTGCACGACGCGCAGGTGCCCACGGTCGGGGTGTGTTTCGGCCACCAGTTGATCGCCCACGCGCTCGGCGGACGGGTCGAACGTGCCCCGAACGGGTGGGGGGTCGGCGTGCACCACGCCCAGCGGGTCACCGACGACCCGATCGTGCCGGCACGCTTCCGGCTGCTGGTCAGCCACCAGGACCAGGTCCTCGAGCTCCCCCCCGGGGGCGAGGTCCTGGCCACCAGCGCGCACGCGCCGATCGCGGCGCTCCGGGTCGGATCCCTACTCGGCATCCAGGGGCACCCGGAGTTCCGTGTGCCCTACGCGGCGGCGTTGCTCGAGAACCGGGAGCACCGGATCCCGGCCGAGGTCGCCGAGGTGGCGAACGCGAGCTTCACGGTCCCCACGGATCACGAGGCGGTGCTGCGCTGGCTCAGCGGTCACCTGGGCCACCCCGTGCCCGCCACGCCGGCCTGAGGGCGGGCACACGGCGCGCCGACGCCCACGCGGCAGCAGGTGGGTGCGCGACACGGCCCAGCCGCTCAGCGACCACCTGAGGTGCCACGCCCGCCGCGGTCCCCCGGTGTGGCCCGGTCGCCGGCACGCATCCCGGCACGCGCCGACAGGTAGGCGCCGAGGCTGGCCGCGAAGGCCAGCGCCGCCATCGCGATCGGCGCGACGTCCATGGCGACCAGCACGACGCTGCCGATCGCGACCGCAATCAGCAGCCGGGCACGACGGTTCGCCCGGCGCGGATCGATCGGTCGGTTCACGGCGGTCGGCCTCACAACGGTCACCGGTCAGGGGCGGCTCAGGAGCTCTTCTCGCCGTCCTCGACGTAGAGGTAGTACTCCTGGTCCTCTTCCTCCCAGTCCATCTCGACGATGTCCTTGGTGACCGCCGCCTTGCAGAACTGCAGGAACCCGGCGTAGCCGAGGTCCTTCTCGGAGAACTCGGGCTCACGCTTGCGCAGCTGGTCCTTGAGCCCGGACAGCGGCGGGTCGCCGCCGAGCTCCACCATCAGCTCCTTGACCGTGCGACGCAACAGCTGGAAGGCGGTGTCCTCGTCGCGTGGCGCGGAGGGGAAGTCGACCTCCGGGTCGCCCGGGGCCGACCCGTCGGTCAGCGTGATGACCTTGTTGTCCGCGAGGTGGCGCAGCAGCTCGCGGAACCCGCGGAAGCCGTAGTCGCCCTCGTTGAAGGTCGGATCCTTGCGCAGCAGCGCACGCTTGAGGTTCGAGGCCTGCACCGCCCCGGCCGTGGAGGACTGGATCCCCGACAACGTGCGCGTCAGGACACGCTCGAGCTTGCGCAGGTCCTGCTTCTGCGACGAGGAGGGCGCCGCGGCCTCCTTGGTGGGCTCGCCACCGTTGGCCTTGGTCGACTTCTTGTTGCCACCGGTCGACTTCTTGGTCCGCGACGGCGACCCGCCCTGGCGGGGTTCACGCTTCGGGATCCCCTCGAGGCGGTCGTAGAAGATGAACTCGTCGCACGCCGGGGGCAGCATCGCCGAGGTCGACCCCTTCAGCCCGACCCCGATGACGCGCTTGTTGAGCTCGCGCAGCTTGCTCACCAGCGGGGTGAAGTCCGAATCCCCGGACACGATGACGAACGTCGACACGAAGTCGCGCGTGAGGGCGAGCTCCATGGCGTCCACCGCCATCTGGATGTCCGCGGCGTTCTTGCGCACCGAATCGGAGCGCTGCGGGATCTCGATCAGCTCGACGTTGGCGTCGACCATCCCGCGACGGTCGTCGCGGAACAGGTTCCAGTCGGCGTAGGCCCGGCGCGTGATCAGCCGCCCCCGTTCCGCCAACGCCTCCAGCAGGGGCTTGGGGTCGAAGCGGTAGCCGATGTCGCGCGCGCCGATGGCCACGTTCTCGTGGTCGACGTAGAGCGCGAGTCGCTCTTCTGAGGTGTCTGCAGTCGTCATGACCGCGAGGCTAGTGGTTCCGCGGGCAGCGATGGCACGGCCGGGCAGCCGGGCTCACGGACCGGCCTCGAGGAAGCGCTCCACCGCCGCGCGGGTCCGCGCCACGTCACCGGTGTGGTGGATCGCGCTCATGCCCAGCGAGCGTGCCACCTCGACGTTGCGTTCGAGGTCGTCGATGAACACGCAGTCGGCCGCCGGCAGGGCGATCCGTTCGAGCGCGAGGTGGTAGATCGCCGGGTCGGGCTTGCGCAGCCCCACCTGCGCGGAGACCACGGCGACGTCGAAGTGGGCCTCGACCTGGGCCCAGGGGTAGATGTCGACCCCCCAGGAGTTCGACAGCAGCCCCGTACGAGCCCCCGCGGCGCGCACGTCCCGGGCCAACTGCCAGGAGCCCTCCTCGTCCTCGAGCCGGTCGAACATGCCCCGGATCAGGTGGTCGTCGGGCGGGGTGTAGCCGTCGGCGATCAGCATCGACCGCAGCTCCGACTCGAACGTGTCGGTCTCGATCTCGCCGCGCTCGAAGGCCCCGATCAACCCACCGCCCGGCGTGTACGAGGCGGCGACCAACAGCTCGAAGGAGCGTCCTGGCGGGATGCCGTGATCGGCCTCGAAGCCCCCGAAGGCGGGGCCGAGCGGCCTGGTGAGGACCCCGCCGTAGTCGAACAGCACGGCGCGCTGCGGCGTCATCGGCCCACCTCCCGGGCGGCGCGGTCGGCGGCCGCACCGAGGGCGACCACCAGCTGACCGAAGGCCTCCACCCCCTCGTCCACCTCGCCGTAGGCACCCGAGGCGGTGCGGCTGTAGACCCCCTCGAGGATGCAGGCGAGCTTCCAGTAGCCGAAGGCCACGTGGTAGGCGACCTGGCCGACGTCGCGGCCGCTTCGCTGCGCGTATCGCGCCAGCAACTCGTCGCGGGAGCGGAAGCCCTCGACCACGGTCGGGGCCCCGGGGAGCGCGACGAGTTCGTCGTCGGGCTCGGACCAGTAGACGCACAGCAGCCCCAGGTCCGCCAGGGGGTCGCCGAGCGTGGTCAGCTCCCAGTCGAGCACGGCCGCGACCTGTGATCCATCGGGGGTGAGGATGAGGTTGTCGAGCCGGTAGTCGCCGTGGACGATCGTCGCGGGGCCCTGGGCGGGGATGTCGGCGACCAGGCGGGCGTGCACCTCGTCGAGCAGTGGCAGCGGCCGGGTCCTGGTCTTCTCCAGCTGCCCGTGCCAGCGCCGCAGCTGCCGTTCGATGTAGCCCTCGCGTCGGGCGAGCTCCCCGAGGCCCACCGCATCGATGTCGACCTCGTGCAGCGCGACCAGGGTGTCCACGACAGCGTCGCTCGCGGCGGCGCGCTGCGCGGGCGTCAGCGCGCTGGCCTCCGCGTCGGTCCGCACGATCGCGCCGTCCACGAAGTGCATCACGTAGAACGACGCGCCCGTGACCGCCTCGTCGGGTTCGTAGCCCACACAGCGCGGGACCGGCACGGCGCTGTCCGCGAGCGCCTCGAGGATGCGGTGCTCGCGTCCCATGTCGTGGGCGGAGGCGATGACGCCGTGCAGCGGTGGGCGACGCAGGATCAGGCGCTGACCCGCCGCATCCGTCACGGTGTAGGTCAGGTTCGACCGACCGCCCTCCACCAGGGCGAAGGTGCACGGCGGCTCGAGCGGGGTCCGCTCGGCGATCCACCTGGTCACCGCGTCCGGATCGACACCCGGCACCTCGCCGGCGACCTCGTCGTCCGCCGTTGCCGCCATCGCCGACGCTCCTCGTCCGTCCGTCATGTCCGCGCACGCAGCCTGGCAGACCGAGCGCGTCGGTCCCAATCGCGCCGCTGGCGTGGTCCCGGCCCGCGGCACGACGCGGGGACCGACCGACCCGGTAGCGTCCACGACGTGCCCGAAGACGAGCCATCCGCCGGGCGTGCTCCGACACGCCGTTCCCCTCGGCGCCGCCGACGGGGGGACTCGTCGATGGCCACGTCATCCCGGACCCACGCGGCCCGTGCCGGTACCGGACGCCTGAGCGGCGCGGCGCGGCTGACCGGCAGCGTGCGCTCGATGTTCGACACCGGCGGTCGCGGGTTCCGCCACCTCGCCGTCACCCAGGTGTTCTCCACCGCCTGCGACACCCTGGTGGCGCTCGGGTTGGCCGGGACGCTGTTCTTCACGGTGCCCTCCGCGGAGGCGCGCGGCAACGTCGCGCTCTACCTGCTGCTGACCGTGGCCCCGTTCGCGATCATCGGCCCGAGCCTCGGCCGCCTGCTCGACCGCACGCCCGTCGCGACCCGGACCGTGCTGATGATCGCGGCCGCCGGCCGGTGCCTGCTCGCGCTGTCGCTGGTGGGGGCGAGCGACCGGTGGTGGTTGTTCCCCGCTGCGTTCGGCCTCCTGGTGTTCTCCCGCGTCCACGGGATCACCCGCAACTCGCTGCTCCCGCTGGCGCTCGACGCGCCCAGCGCGTTGGTCGCCGCCAACGCCCGCCTCGCCTGGATCGGGGTGCTCGCGGGCGGGTTGGCCGGTGGGATCGGGCTGGTCGGGCTGTGGCTGCTCGACGCGAACGGGCCGCTGCTGGTCGCGGGACTGGCGGGCGCGGCGGCCGCCTGGGTCGGACGGCGCCTGCCGGCACCCGATGCGTCCAGCCGCGCGAGCACCCGGGCACTGCCCCCGGTGCGCCTGCGCCTCGATCGCAACGTGCGCATGGCACAGCTCGCCACCGCCGGGGTGCGGACCTTCAACGGCTTCCTGCTGCTGCTCATCGCCTTCGAGCTCCAGGAAGCGGAGGCGGGGCTGCTCGACTTCGCCGGGCTGCTGGCCGCCGCGGGTGGCGGGTTCGCCATCGCGTCACGCATCGTGCCGCTCGTCGAACGCCGGGTACGCGAGGAGCCGATGGTGGTCGGCGCGCTGGCGCTCACCGCCGGTGCGGCCTTCGTCGCCGGCCAGTGGTTCGGGCTCGTCGCGGCAGCCGCCCTGGCCGGTGCCGCCGGGCTCGCCTGGGGCGTGGCCAAGCTCGCGTTCGACGGGCTGCTGCAGGCCAGCGTCCCGACCAGCCGACGCGGCGCGGCGTTCACCCGCTCGGAGACGCTGTTCAGCGTCGCCTGGGTGGTCGGGGCCATCATCCCGACCGCGGTCCCACTCAGCGCGTCGGTCGGGCTCGCGCTGGCCGGGCTCGCGGCCCTGGCGGCACAGATCGTGTACGTCGGGGCCCTGCTGGTGCCGACCGAGCGTCCGCGGCGGGGCGACGACCCGGGCGAGCGCCCGCCACCGGTCGCCGGCGCGGACGCCTTCGACCACGTCGAGGACGAACGCTAGGTCGCCGGCCGTGCCCGGCCCAGTCCGCCCGGAACAGTGCGCCCGGAACAGTGCACCCGGATCAGTGCACGTCCCAGACGTTGCCGCTGGCGAGCAGTGCTCCGAGGTCGCCCGGGCCCTTCGCCGCACGGGCGTCCTCGACCTGCGTGCGCAGCAGATCGTCGTACACCGGCTGGTCGACGTCGCGGAAGATCCCGATCGGGGTCGGTCCCGTCGGGTTGTGCGACAGGCGGGACAGGGCGAACGCGGTGGTCGGCTCGCGGCGGTGCGGATCGTGCACCACGATGCGCTCGCCGGCGTCCGCGGTGTCGACGAACGACATCGACCCGTCGTCCTCGGCGATGACGGCGCGCTCCCCCTCGGGGCCGAAGGTGATCGGCTCGCCCTCCACCAGGCGGATCTGGTTGTCGTCCTTCTGCTTGGGGTCCTTGAGCGCGATGAACGCCCCGTCGTTGAAGACGTTGCAGTTCTGGTAGATCTCGACGAACGAGGTCCCGCGGTGCCGGTACGCCGCCTCGAGCACGCCCGTGAGGTGCTGACGGTCGGTGTCGATCGAGCGGGCGACGAAGGTCGCCTCGGCGCCGAGCGCGAGCGCGACCGGGTTCACCGGGCGGTCGAGCGAGCCCATCGGGGTGGACTTGTGCATCGACCCGAGCGGGGAGGTCGGCGAGTACTGGCCCTTGGTCAACCCGTAGATCTCGTTGTTGAATAGCAGGATGTTGAGGTTGACGTTGCGTCGCAGGGCGTGCATCAGGTGGTTGCCGCCGATGGACAGCCCGTCACCGTCGCCGGTGATGACCCACACGTCGAGGTCCGGACGGGCGATCGCCAGCCCGGTCGCGACCGCGGGCGCACGCCCGTGGATCGAGTGGATGCCGTAGGTGTCCATGTAGTACGGGAAGCGCGACGAGCACCCGATCCCGGAGACGAAGACCGTCTTCTCCGGCCGCGCCCCGACGTCGGCGAGCAGCGTCTGTACCGTCGCCAGGATGGCGTAGTCACCGCACCCCGGGCACCACCGCACCTCCCGATCGGAGGTGAAGTCCTTCTTGGTCAGCTTGCCCTCGTTGGTGGTCATCAGCGTGCCCCTTCGGTGATCGCGGCGTCGACGGCATCGACCAGTTCCGCGGCCGAGAACGGTTGCCCCGTGACCCGGGTGTAGGGCCGGACGTCGACCAGCGTGCGGGCCCGGAGCAGCATCGACAGCTGCCCCATGTTGTTCTCCGGGCAGATCACGGTGTCGTAGGACCGCAGCAGCTCGTCCACCTCGTTGGGCAGCGGGTTGAGGTGGTGCAGGTGCACCCGGGCGACGGGCGTCCCCCGCTCGCGCAGCTGGTGACAGGCCGCCCGGATCGGCCCTTCGGTCGAGCCCCAGCCGAGCAGGAGCACCTCGGCCTCGCCCGACGGGTCGTCGACCTCGAGCGCCGGGAGCTGATCGGCGATGCGCTGCATCCGCTCGTGGCGGAGTTCGGTCATGGCGTGGTGGTTCTCGGGCTCGTAGGAGATGTGCCCGGAACCGTCCTCCTTCTCGAGCCCACCGATGCGGTGCTCGAGGCCGGCCGTCCCCGGGAGCGCCCACGGGCGCGCGAGGGTCCGCTCGTCACGCAGGTAGGGCAGGAACCCGCCATCGGGTCCGTTCGGCTCCGTGGTGAACGCGAAGCTCGTCGACAGGTCCGGCAGGTCCGCGACGTCGGGCAGCAGCCACGGCTCCGCGGAGTTGGCGAGGTAGCCGTCCGACAGCAGCACCACCGGCGTGCGGTAGGTCAGCGCGATCCGTGCCGCCTCGATCGCGGCGTGGAAGCAGTCGGAGGGCGAGCTCGCCGCCACCGTCGGGATGGGCGCCTCACCGTTGCGGCCGTGGAGCACCTGCAGCAGGTCGGACTGCTCGGTCTTGGTCGGCAAGCCGGTCGAGGGACCGCCCCGCTGGACGTTGACGACGATGAGCGGCAGCTCCATGACCATGGCCAGGCCCATCGCCTCGGTCTTGAGCGCGATGCCCGGTCCCGACGAGGCGGTGACGGCCAGCGACCCCCCGAACGCGGCACCGATCACGGAGCCGATCGCGGCGATCTCGTCCTCGGCCTGGAAGGTCGCCACCCCGTAGTGCTTGAGCTTCGCGAGCTCGTGCAGGATGTCGGAGGCCGGCGTGATCGGGTACGAGCCGTAGAACAGCTCGAGCCCGGCGCGCTCCGCGGCGGCGACCAACCCGTAGGCCAACGCCTGGTTGCCGGTGATGTTGCGGTAGCGCCCGGGGGCGAGCTTCGCCGGCTTGACCTCGTAGGTGTAGGTGAACGCCTCCGTGGTCTCGCCGTAGTTCCGCCCGGCACGCAACGCCGTGATGTTGGCGTCGGCGACCTCCGGGACCTTGGCGAACTTGGTCGTCAGCCACTCCTCGGTCTCCGCGATGGGGCGGTGGAACATCCACGACACCAACCCGAGCGCCAGCATGTTCTTGCAGCGCTCGGCCTCCTTCTTGTTCAGCTCGCCGCGCTCGACGTGCCCCTCGAGCGCCCGCAGCGTCAGGTCCGTGATGCGCACCTCGTGGACCTGGTAGTCGGTCAGGCTGTCGTCCTCGAGCGGGTTCGACTCGTACCCGGCCTTCTGCAGGTTGCGGTCGCTGAACGCATCGACGTTGACGATCAGCGTCCCGCCCGGCTTGAGCGCACCGAAGTGCTTCATCAGCGCGGCCGGGTTCATCGCGACCAGCACGTCGGGCGCGTCACCCGGGGTGTGGATGTCCTGGTCCGAGAAGTGCAGCTGGAAGGAGCTCACCCCGGCCAACGTCCCGGCGGGCGCCCGGATCTCCGCCGGGAAGTCGGGCAGCGTGGCGAGGTCGTTGCCCGCGATCGCCGACTGACTGGTGAACTGATCACCCGCCAACTGCATCCCGTCGCCCGAGTCACCGGCGAACCGCACCACGGCATTGGACAACGTCACCCGGCTGCGTGCAGCCGTCGAACCACTCATCGGCGTCTCCCTACGTCCACATCGGCCCCCGCGTTCCACGCGACGACCGTATCGCGCACGCGAGGACCGGACCGCACCGGGCGACGGGGTCCCGGCGTCAGCCGCAGACCGAGCGCAGCAGGGAGTACGGGTTCACCGCGGACCCACCCCCGGGGTGCAGTTCGAAGTGGACGTGCTCCGCCCCGGCGACGGCGTTGCCCGTCGACCCGTTGGTCCCGACCTGCTGCCCGGCCGACACCCGCGCGCCGTTGCTGACCGTGTGGGAGTCGAGGTGCATGTACCAGTAGTGGTCGCCGTTGTCGCCGCGCAAGATCGCCCACAGGCCGGCGCTCGGGCCGGGCCGCTGGATGCTCCAGGTCCCGCTCGTGATCGCGCGGACCGGGATGCCCCGCGGCCCCATGATGTCGGTCCCCCGGTGCGCCCGACCGCCGGAGCGCGCGTGCCCCCACGAGTCGATGAAGTTGCGCGGCTGATCGAGCGGACAGGCCATGCCGCCGCCCGATCTGGGCGCGGGCGCGGACGTGCCCGACGACGAGCCGGAGGACGACGAAGAAGAGGACGAGGAGGAGGAGGAGGAGGACGAGGAGGTCGAGCTGGCCTGCTGCCGAGCCTGCTGTTGGGCCTGCTGTTGCTGGCGCTCGCGCTCCGCCGCCGCCCGACGCTCACGCTCCTCGCGCTCGCGGCGTTCACGTTCCTCACGCTCGCGGCGTTCCTGTTCGATGCGCTCCCGTTCGGCCCGCTCCTCGGCCGTCAGTGACGCCTCGAGTTCCTCGGCCGCCGCGTACTCGCCCTGCAGCGTCTCGGTCACCTGCTGCAGCTCCGCCCGGGCGTCGTCGAGCGCCTCGGCCTGCTCGGCCAGGCGGGCGTCGGTGGCCGCGACCAGTGTCCGGGTCGCCGTGAGGTCCTCGCTCGAGGCCCGGTCCGCGCTCACGACCCGCTGGACGGTCGCCGCCTTGGTGAACGCGACGGTCGGATCCTCGGAGCCGAGGAACACCGCGATGGGATCGAGCTGCGCGCCGTACTTGAAGTGCTCCCGGACCCGGAAGGAGATCAGCTCGTCGATCTCGTCGAGCTCCACCTGCAGCGCGGCCCGCTCCGCGGCGAGCTCGTCGCGCTCGTC
Organism: Nitriliruptoraceae bacterium; assembly: GCA_020832455.1. Classification (GTDB taxonomy): domain Bacteria; phylum Actinomycetota; class Nitriliruptoria; order Nitriliruptorales; family Nitriliruptoraceae; genus PWLR01. The sequence goes on along the minus strand of JAFIEQ010000048.1, from coordinate 939 downwards.
CTCGAGGGTGCCGATCCTGGTCTCCAGGCGGTCGTAGTCCGCCGCGGCCTCGGCGATACGCCCCTCGATCGCCTCGCGCTGCTCGGTCGCGGCCTGGAGCCGCTGCTGGATGTCCTCGAGCGACTGCCCCGACGCCGCCCCCGCGACGAGCACGACCGCCACGAGCGCGACCAGCGTGGCGATGAGCGACCGAACGGACGGGCGCACGGGTTCCAGGACACGCACCGCGGCAAGCCACCTTGGGAGGGTCGATGGGGTCGCGGGAGGCTACCGCCACGAGCCGGTCCACCGTCGCCAGCAGTGACGGACGACCCCGGCCGTTCGGTCGGTGGCCGCAGCGCGACCGCCGCGCGGCTCCGCGATGGGGTCTTGTCGACCGGCAGCGGCAGGCGTAGCGTGCTCGTCGCGAGGACGACCTCGTAGCCCGAGACCCGCCGAGCGCCGAGCGCCGGCCCCACACCGAGGAGGTGGATGATGATCCGGTTCAACGCACCCGCGACCGCTCACACCGCCCGCTCGATGGGTGGTGCCGTCCGGTCACGTGACGCCGGTCCTCGATCCGGGCTGCGGTAGACGACCCGCACCCCATCCCACGAGCCGGCGGAGACGCCGGCTCGTTCGCGTTCCCACGCGTCGCGCGTCGGCGCCCCCCGGCTCCACGACCCCGCACCTGCGGGCCGGAGGAGCAACCGATGCACCCCACCACCCTGTTCGACCTGTACGCCACCGAGCGTGAGCGGGAGCTCGCGAACGCGCTGCGCGCCGCCGAGCATCGCCCACCTCGACGCCCGCGCCCTCCCGGGCGCCCCCGGCGCTGGCTGGCGACGAAGCTGCGCGGGCTGGCCGATCGGCTCGCCGAACCGGCGCACGGCCGCCCGTCCCCCGCGTAGCACCACGACCCGCCCCGGCGCCCCCCCCCGTGGGCCGGGGCGGGGTGGG
>JAFIEQ010000047.1 GCA_020832455.1 Nitriliruptoraceae bacterium | reverse complement strand
ACTGCTGCCTCCCGTAGGAGTCTGGGCCGTGTCTCAGTCCCAGTGTGGCTGATCGAGCTCTCACTCCAGCTACGCGTCGCTGCCTTGGTGAGCCGTTACCTCACCAACTAGCTGATACGCCGCGAGGCCCTCCGGTACCGCCTGAGCTTTCCCACCATGATCATGCGATCTCGGTGGAGCATTCGGTATTAGCCACGGTTTCCCGCAGTTATCCCGATGTACCGGGTAGGTTCCTCACGTGTTACTCACCCGTTCGCCGGTTTCCCCGAGGTGCAAGCACCTCGGTTCGTCCCTCGACTTGCATGTGTTAAACCTGCCGCCAGCGTTCGTCCTGAGCCAGGATCAAACTCTCCGTTGAAAGATCGAAAACCTCAAGAGGTTCAAGATCGTGCACAACGAAGGTCTGCGGCGTTCGCTGCCGAAGCAGCTCCCGCCATATCCCTTCATCTATAAGGGTTCTACTCATTGTTGAACTCGTTGATCCCTCCCACCGAGGTGGTGGGGATCGACGGGGTTCGTGTCATGCCCTCTCCCGCGGACGGGAGGTGGCATGTCACTGGCTTTTGGCACCCTGTGCAGTTCTCAAGGAGCGGTCTCGCGGCTCGCCGGGTTCCGTCCACCAGGTGGATCGGCTTCCAGCGAGTGAGCCGCACGTTCGCATGACGACCAACCGAGGTCGGTCCTCATCCGCTTGCGGGCGGTGGTCACCTCGTGTCCGGAGGATGTCCGGGAGGTGGGCTCGTGAAGAGCCTCGCCACTTCAGCGGGGCGCGAAGCGTACTCCGCGCTGCGTTGTTCTGTCAAATCCCGGTGCGAGGAGCTGTGGTGCCTCCGCGCCCGACCCGGAGGGGCCGGTCTGGGATCGTCGTTGAGCCGGGGCGAGTTGCGCCGCGCGCTCATGATCGCGAGGTGGTCGGCGTCGTGCCCCGTCCGCCTCGCTGCTGTGCGCAACGTACCCACCCCTGGGCGCGGTGCGAAACAGGCGCCCTAGTCTGCGCGCTCCGCGCGCGGGCGGGCCGTGGAGGGGCACGGGCAGGTGCTGAAAGGGCACCAGCCGTCACGTCCGGGGCGTCTCGGCGCGGCGCGAACGTCGGTACGCGCTGACCTCCGGGCGGCCATCCAGCCAGAACCGCCAGGGCCACTGCGCGGCCCGGCTCACCCCGACGCGAGGGCCGGACGCGACCGCGTCCGTCGGCACCTCGAGCTCGTCGGCGAACAGGGCCAGCCCAGCGTCCCCCGTGCACAGATCCGACGCGTCGTGGCGCGGTCCGTCGATGTCGAGCCCGGCGCACAGGTTGCCGGGGCCGCGTAGTGCCGCCGGACCCAGGGCCCGGGGACGCCGTACGCGAACGTGAGGCTCGCCGCCGAGCACGATCGCCGCGCGCAGCAGCACCGCGGCCCCGGTCCCCTCCCCCTCGACACTGACGTTGCAGCACCAGTGCACGCCGTAGCTGCGGTAGACGTACCCGGTGCCCGGAGCGGCGAACATCGGCTCCGTGCGCGGGGTGCGTCGCGCGTAGCTGTGGCTGGCGGGATCGTCCTGCCGGTAGGCCTCGGTCTCCGCGATGCGGGCCACGGTGTGCGAGCTGTCCGGCTCGCGACGGACGATGAGTGCGCCGAGCAACGCGACGGCCACCTCGGGCGCAGGCGCGTGCAGGAGCTGGCGCGAGAGCGGCTGCATCACCCCGTGGCGCACGCCCGGGTCGGTGCCCGGCCGGGCGGTGGATCCGCTCACACCCGCCGCTCGTCCAGCCACGATCCGAACCGGGCCCACGCCCACGTGTTCGCGATCGATGCCCGTCCGAGCCCCGCCCGACGGGCCTGTGCGATGCCGAACCGGGCACGCGCCAACTCGCCGGCGGCGTGGGCGTCGGTGGAGATCACGAACGTGACCCCGCGCCGAGCCCCCTCGCGGATGACCTCGACGGGCGCGTCGAGCCGCGAGAGTGCCGCGTTGATCTCGATCGCGGTCCCGGTCTCCACCGCCGCGTCCAGGACCGCGTCGACGTCGAGCTCGATCCCCGGTCGGCTCCCGAGCTTGCGGCCCGTCAGGTGTCCGATCGCGCTGACGGCCGGGTTGCGCATCGCGGTGACGATCCGCTGCGTCTGCTCCTCGACGCTACGCGCGAAGTACGAGTGCACGCTGGCCACCAGCCAGTCGAAGCCGGCGAGGAAGTCCGCGTCGTAGTCCACGCCGCCGGCCGCATCGATGTTGAGCTCGGCGCCGTGCAGCAACCTGATGTCGCCCCGGGACTGCTCGAGCTCCCGCAGTTGCGCACGCTGGGCGAGCATGCCCTCGCGTGAGACGCCGTTCATCGCGAGATCTTCGGCGTGATCGGTGATGGCCAGGTAGGACAGCCCCCGATCCACCGCCGCCGCGACCAACGTCTCGAGTGGGTCTCGCCCGTCGCCCGACAGGTCGGTGTGGTCGTGCAGATCGCCCTCGAGGTCCCCGAGCGTCGGCAGCGCGTCGAAGCCGTCCCCGCTCGCGCGCTCCACCTCGCCGTCGTCCTCGCGCAGTTCCGGGGGCACGAACGCGAGCTCGAGGGCCTCGTAGATCTCGGCTTCGGTCCGCTGGGCGACCACCTCGAGGTCGGTGCCGGGGTCGTCGCGCTGCACGGCCAGCGCGTACTCGTTGAGCGTCCAGCCGCGCTCGAGCGCACGCTGTCGCAGTCGGATGTTGTGCGCTTTCGAACCGGTGAAGTAGACCAGCGCCGCGCCGAAGCTGGCCGGTGGGACCACCCGCAGGTCGACCTGCACCCCGTCGCGGGTGACGACGGAGGTCTTGGTGTCCCCCGATCCGATCGTGCGGTCGACCTCGGACGAGGCCAGGAACGCCTCACGCACCCCGGCCGGGTCGTCGCTGGCGACCAGCACGTCGACGTCCCCGATGTCCGCCCGGAACCGGCGCAGGCTGCCGGCGTAGGCGACCTGCTCCACCGCCGGCACCTCGTCCAGCGCGGCGACGATCCGTTCGGCCGCCGGCAGCGCCGTGGCGATCGGGACCCGCTGGTCCTTGGAGGTCAGCCCCAGCTTGGCGATGCCCTCCTTGAGGTTCTCGACCGTCTTGGCCCCCATGCCCGGCAGCCCGGACACGCGACCGTCGTCGAGCGCCGCCGCCAGCGCGTCGATGTCGCGCACGCCGAGCTCGTCCTCGAGCAGCTGCACCGACTTCGCGCCGAGCCCCGGCACCTTCATGAGCTTGAGCTTCTCGGGCGGGTGCTTCTCGCGCAGCTCCTCCAGCTTGTCGATCCGTCCCGTCTCGACGAACTGCCGGATCCGACCGGCGATGCTCTTGCCGATGCCCTTGACCTGGGCCAGTTCGGACTCGCTGCGCTCGCCGACGTCCTCGGACAGCGAGCGCACCGCCCGTTCCGCGTTCTGGTACGCCCGGACCCGGAACGCGTTCGGGCTGCCCTCGTCGAGCTCCGTCAGGCTCGCGAGCTCGGCCAGCGCGCGCGCGACCTCGTCGTTGGTCCGTGCCACCTCGGCGTCTCCTCGTGTCCCCGGCTCGTGTCCGCCGGCGCCCGGCCCCGGCTCGCGATCCGTGGGGTCAGTGTTCCAGGTTCGCCGCCGCCGCCTCACGCGCCCGGGCGAGCTGTGCCCGCACCGCGACCGTCGCGGTGCCGTTGACGGCGTCACGACGGTCGATCGCCTCCTGGGCGTCGAACCGTGCCGCGACGTCCGCGTCGAGCGCGGGGTGGATCTCCTGCAGCGCGTCCGGGTCCAGTCCGTCGAGGTCGACCCCCTGCTCCTCCGCACGACGAACCACGGCGCCGACGATCTCGTGGGCCTCGCGGAAGGGCACTCCCCGGGTCACCAGTTCCTCGGCGAGGTCGGTCGCCAGCGCGAACCCACCCACCGACGCCTCGGCGAGCCGGTCCCGGTCGAAGCGCAGCGAGGCCACCGTGCCGGTGATCGCCGGCAGCGCCAGCCGCAGCGTGGCGATCGCGTCGAAGACCGGTTCCTTGTCCTCCTGCAGGTCACGGTCGTAGGTCAGCGGCAGCGCCTTGATGGTGGTCAGCAGCGCCACCAGGTCGCCGATGACCCGGCCGGCCTTGCCGCGGACCAGCTCCGCGATGTCGGGGTTGCGCTTCTGCGGCATGATCGACGAGCCGGTGGAGAAGCCGTCGCCGACCCGGGCGAAGCCGAACTCACTGGTGGCCCACAGCACGATCTCCTCCCCCAGGCGCGACAGCGTCACGGCCAGGATCGCCGCGGCCGCGAGCACCTCGAGCGCGAAGTCCCGGCTCGCGACCGCGTCCATGGAGTTCTCCGCGACGCGATCGAAGCCGAGCTGGTCCGCGTAGGCCTGCGGATCGAGCCCCAGGGTCTGCCCGGCCATCGCCCCCGACGCCAACGTCGAGGTGTTGAGCCGAGCCCGCGCGTCGCGGAACCGGCCGGCGTCGCGGTCGAGCATCCACACGTAGGCCAGCAGGTGGTGGCTGAGCAGCACGGGCTGCCCCCGCTGCAGGTGGGTGTAGCCGGGTGCGTGCCAGCCGAGGTGGGTCTCGGCCTGCTCGACGAAGGCCTGCTGCAACCCGCCGATCAGCGCCACGACCTCGTCGCAGGCGTCACGACACCACAGCTTGAGGTCCGAGGCGATCTGGTCGTTGCGGGACCGCCCGGCGCGCAGCTTGCCGCCCACGGCCCCGAGCTCCTCCACCAGCCAGCGTTCGATCGCGCCGTGCACGTCCTCGTCGGTCGGCTCGAACGGGAACGCCTCGGCGGCGAACAGCTGCCCGCAACGCGTCAACCCGTCGAGCAACGCATCACGCTCGTCGCCGGTCAAGACCCCGATGCGGTGCAGCTCGTGACAGTGCGCACGCGAGCCGGCGAGGTCCTGGCGCCACAGGTGCCGGTCGAACGAGGTCGACACCCCGATGGCCCAGGCGGCCTCGTCGGGGCCGGCGGCGAAGCGGCCACCCCACAGTCGTCCCGCATCGGTCGGGTCCTGGTGCTCGCTCATGATCGCCGCCTGGTCGGTCGTGGTCCGGACGCGGCCCGGGATCGCGCGGATCCCGGGCCGTGCGTCGGACTCAGAGGCCCTCGCCGTGCGCCTTGGTGCGCGCCGCCCAGGTCTTGAGCGGCAGGCCCCACAGCTTCACGAAGCCCTCGGCGAGCGTCTGGTCGAACTGGTCGCCCTCGTCGTAGGTCGCCATCTCCAGGCTGTAGAGCCCGGAGTCGGCGCTGCGACGACCGACCACGGTCGCCGAGCCCTTGTAGAGCTGCACGCGGACCTCGCCGTTGACGTAGCGGTTGGCCTCGTCGATGAAGGCGTCCAACGCCTTCTTCAGCGGCCCCCACCACAGCCCGTTGTAGATCAGCTGGGCGTAGCGCCCCTCCTCGGCGCGCTTGTGCTCGGCGAGCTCCTGCTCGAGGCACAGGTCCTCGAGGTCGCGGTGGGCGGTGATCAGGGTGATCGCCGCCGGGCACTCGTAGATCTCGCGGCTTTTGATGCCGACGAGACGGTCCTCGATCATGTCGATGCGACCGACGCCGTGGGCCCCGGCGCGGGCGTCGAGGGTGGCCACGAGCTCCGCCAGCGGCATGGCCTGCCCGTCGAGACTGACCGGCAGCCCGTTGCGGAACGCGATCACGACCTCCTCCGGCGTGTCCGGCGCATCGGTCGCATCGACCGTGCGCTCGAACACGTCGCTCGGCGGCTGCGCCCAGGGGTCCTCGAGGATCCCGCACTCCGCGGTGCGGCCCCAGGCGTTCTCGTCGATCGAGTAGGGCGACTCCTTGGACTTGATCGGGATCGGGATGCCGCGCTCGTTGGCGTAGTCGATGCTCGCGTCGCGGGTCAGACCCCACTCGCGGATCGGGGCCATCGTGTCGAGGTCCGGCGCGAGGCACATCGTGCCGACCTCGAAGCGGACCTGGTCGTTGCCCTTGCCGGTGCAGCCGTGGGCGACCCCGGCCGCGCCGGTCTCGCGGGCGACCCGGACCAGGTGCTTGACGATCAGCGGACGCGACAGCGCCGACACCAGCGGGTACTTGCCCATGTACATCGCGTTGGCCTTGAGCGCCGGGGCGATGAACTCGTCGGCGAACTCGGCCTTGGCGTCGACCACGACGGACTCCACCGCACCGCAGTCGAGACCGCGCTGCTTGATCTCGTCGAGGTCGTCGACCCCTTGGCCGACGTCCACCGCGCAGGCGACGACGTCGACGTCCTTGTGTTCCTTCATCCACTCGATGGCGACGGAGGTGTCCAGGCCACCGGAGTAGGCGAGGACGACACGGGGCTTGCTCATCAGGTGCTCCTACGGTCGATGATGGTCGTGAGGGTCGTGAGGGTGTGAGCGGGGGCGCGGGGCGGGGCTCAGGGGGGCGGCACCCCGGCGCGGCGGGCTAGCTCCGGGGCGAGCTGCGCGCCGGGGGTGCCGTCCTCCGCGACGACCAGGACGGTGTCGTCGCCGGAGACGGTCGCCACCACGTGGTCGAGCTCGGCGAGGTCGATGGCCGAGGCGACGGGGTGGGCACAGGCCGGCGGGGTCCGCACCACCGCGAGGTTGCCGCTCGAGGTCACCCGGACCACGAACCGACGCAGGGTGTCGTCGAGACGGTCGCGGGCGCTGGAGGGTCCGGGATCGGCGGCCAGCCGGTAGACGAGCTGCCCGTCGGCGCCGCGGATCTTGACCGCCCCGACCTCGCCGAGATCGCGCGACACAGTGGCCTCGTGGACCTCCACCCCGGCAGCACGCAGGGCGTCGGCGACCTCGACCTGCGAGTGCAGGTCCTGCGACGTCACGAGCTGCTTGAGCAGCTGATGACGTCGGGTCTTGTCAGCCATGGCGACGGTTCCTCGCGGGTGGTCGGTGTGGGCTCGGCGGTGGAGGACGGGACGGCGGTGGGCGCCGGGCGGCTCAGCGCAGCAGGGTGGCCAGCAGTGCCTTCTGGGCGTGCAGCCGGTTCTCCGCCTGGTCGAACACGCGGGCGCTGGGCCCGTCGATGACCTCGGCGCCGACCTCCTCACCGCGGTGCGCGGGCAGACAGTGCAGGAAGATGGCGTCGTCGGCGGCGCGGGCCATCAGCGCAGGCGTGACCTGGTAGGGCGCGAACACCTCGAGCCGCGCCTCGGCCTCGTCCTCCTGCCCCATCGACGCCCACACGTCGGTGTAGACCGCGTCCGCGTCGGTCACCGCTGCCTCGACGTCGGTGGTGACCGTGACCTGCGCGCCCGAGGCGGCGGCGTGGGTCTCGGCGCGCGCGACGATCGTGGCGTCCGGGGCGTAGCCGGCCGGGTGCGCGACGCGGACCGACAGGCCGAGCTTCGCCCCGGCGAGCAGCAGCGAGTGGGCCACGTTGTTGCCGTCGCCGACGTAGGTCAGCGTCCGCCCCGTGAGCTCGCCGTGCTCCGCCCGCAGGGTCTGCAGGTCCGCGAGCGCCTGGCAGGGGTGCTCGAGGTCGGTCAGCGCGTTCACGACCGGGACGCTCGCGTTCGCGGCCAGCTCGTCGAGACGATCCTGGCCGAAGGTGCGCACCACGATGGCGTGCACGTAGCGCGACAGCACCGCGCCGGTGTCGGCGATGGTCTCCCCACGGCCGAGCTGCAGCTCGGCCGAGGACAGCGTCAGCGGCTGACCGCCGAGCTCGCTGACCGCCACCTGGAACGACACGCGCGTGCGGGTCGAGGGCTTCTCGAAGATCAGCGCGACGGTGCGGCCACGCAGCTCGTCGCGCGCCATCTCCGCGCGGGAGGCGAACCGGGCGGCGCGATCGGCCTTGAGCTCCTCGGCGAGATCGAGCACGGCGAGCAGCTGCTCGCTCGACAGGTCGTCGACACCGAGGAAGTGCCGGGGGGACGCGGTCGTGGTCACGGGTGGCCTCCGTGGACGTCGGTGGGACGGGTGCTACCAGCGCTCGTCATGCGCCGACCTGGGTGAGCGCGTCGTCGAGCGCGGCCAGGGCGAGGTCGATCTCGTGGCGTTCCACGGTCAGTGGCGGTGCGAGACGCACCACGTCGCTGCCGACGGCGTTGACGAGCAGGTACCGCTCGCGGCAGGCCGCCTCGATCGCCGCAGCCCGGTCGTCGCCGAGCTCGAGGCCGAGCAGCAACCCGCGGCCGCGGACACCGATGGCGAGCTCGTGGCGCTCGACGAGGTCGTGCAACCCCTCGCGCAGGCGGGTGGCACGGGCGGCCGCGGTCCGCAGCAGGCCCTCACGCTCGATCGTGTCGATCACCGCGTTGGCAGCGGCGCAGGTGACGGGGTTGCCCCCGAACGTGGTGGCGTGATCGCCGGGCTCGAAGACCTTGGCGGCTTCCCCGCGCGCGATGCAGGCACCGATCGGCATCCCGTTGGCCAGCGCCTTGGCGACGGTGATCACGTCGGGCTGGATCGCGGTGTCCTGGAAGGCGAACCACGGCCCGGTCCGTCCGACGCCGGTCTGCACCTCGTCGACGATGAGCAGCGCCCCGTGGGCGTCGCACGCGTCGCGGGCCGCGGCGAGGACCTCGGGCGCCAGCGGCCGCACGCCACCCTCGCCCTGGACCACCTCGAGCAGCACCGCGCAGGTGCGCTCGGTCACCGCCGCGCGCAGCGCCGCCGGGTCGTCGTGCGACACGGTGTCGACGAACCCCGCCAGCGGCTGGAACGGCCCGTGCTTGGCGGGCTGGCCGGTCGCCTCCAGCGTGGCCAGGGTCCGGCCGTGGAAGGACCCGGCCAGCGTCACGACGCGGACCTTGTCGTCGGCGGTGCGCTTGCCGTGCTTGCGGGCGAGCTTGATCGCCGCCTCGTTCGCGGTGGCCCCGCACTGGGCGAAGAAGGTGGTCGCGTCGTCCCAGCCGGTGATCCGTGCGAGGCGCTCGGCGAGCTCGACGGCGGGTTCGGAGAGGTAGAGGTTGGAGGTGTGCACCAGCGTGGCGGCCTGACGCGCGACCGCCTCGGTGACCGCCGGGTGGGCGTGGCCCAGGCTCGTCACGGCCAGCCCACACAGGAAGTCCAGCCAGGCGGTGCCCTCGCCGTCGAACAGCGCGGTGCCCTGCCCCCGGACGAAGGCACCCTTCGGTGCCCCGTAGGAGCGCATGACGTGCGCGTCGGAGCGGGCCGCGAGCGTGTCGAAGTGGCTCATGCGCGCACCTCGGAGCGTGCCGGCTCCGCGCGCCGCGGCGCGACCGCACCGGGGACCGAGGGCAGCACCATCGTGCCGACGCCCTCGTCGGTGAAGATCTCGATGAGCACCGCGTGCAGGACCCGACCGTCGAGGATGTGGGCCTGCGGGACGCCCTCGCGCACGGCGCCGACGATGGAGCGCACCTTGGGACGCATCCCGGCGTGCAGTTCGTCGCGCTCGAGCATCCCCTCGAGCCGGTCTACGGAGAGCTCGCTGACCAACGCCTGCTTCTCCGGGTCGCCGAAATCGAGGTAGAGCCCGGGGACATCGGTGAGGTAGACGAGCTTGGACGCCCCGAGGGCGGCCGCGATCGCTCCCGCGGCCAGGTCGGCGTTGACGTTGCGTTCGATGCCGTCGGCGTCGCGCCCGACGGTGGCGACCACCGGGAGGAAGCCGTCGTCGAGCAGCTCGCGCAGGTAGGCCGTGTCGACGTGCTCGACCTCACCGACGAAGCCGAGGTCCTCGCCTTCGGGTCCGACCGCCGGACGGACCTGCAGCAGCCCCGCGTCGGTCCCGGCCACCCCGACCCCCGGTGCACCGGCGTCCTGGACGAGCCCGACCACCTCCGGGTTGACCTGCCCGAGCAACGCCATGCGCACGACGTCCATCATCGGCGCGTCGGTCACCCGCAGCCCCCCGACGAACGACGAGGAGACGTCGAGCTTGTCCGCCAACGCGGAGATCTGCGGGCCTCCGCCGTGCACGATGACCGGCTTGAGCCCGACGAAGTGCAGCAGGGCGATGTCCGCGGCGAAGGAGCGCTTGAGCTGGTCGTCGACCATGGCGTTGCCGCCGTACTTGATGACGATGGTCTGCCCGTGGAAGCGGGTGATCCACGGCAACGCCTCGCGCAGGACGGCGGCCTTCTCCTGGGCGAGCTCCACCCGGGCGGTGGAGACGTCCGGCGCCGTGGTGATGCGTCGACCCGCACCAGGGGTGCTGCTCGCGGGGACCGGGGGGGTGGAGGCGTCGCTCACGTGGTGTACTCCGCGTTGAACCGCACGTACTCGGGGGTCAGATCACAGGTCAGCACGGTCGCCTGCGCACCGCCGGAACCGACGTCGACCTCGATGGTGACCTCGTCGCGCTGCATCGCGGCGGCGGCCTGCCCCCGGTCGAAGCTCGCCGCGACCCCGAACCGGCACACCGTGATCCCCGCGCACCGCACGCTCACGCGCCGGGGGTCGAACTCGACGCCGGCGTTGCCGAGCGCCATGAGGATGCGTCCCCAGTTGGGGTCGGCGCCGTGGATCGCGGCACGCACCAGCAGCGAGGTGGCGACGCTGCGCGCCAGCGCTTCCGCGTCGGACTCCGTGGCGGCGCCCCGCACGGTGACCCCGGCGACCCGCGAGGCACCCTCGCCGTCGGCGACGACCTGCAGGGCCAGGTCCGCGCAGACCGCGTGCAGCCCCCGCGTCAGCGTGTCGAGCCCGGGCGGGGTGGGGGCCGATCCGGTGGCCAACAGCGCGGCGGTGTCCGAGGTCGAGCCGTCCCCGTCGACGCTGATGCGGTTGAAGGTCACCTTGACCGCCCGGCGCAGCAGTTGGCGCACCAGCCCGGTCCCGAGCGGCGCATCGGTGGCGAGCACGACCAGCAGGGTGGCCATGTTGGGCTCGATCATGCCGACCCCCTTGGCCATCCCGGCGATCGTGGCGCTGCCCTGCCCGTCCGAGAGGCGGAAGGCGACCTGCTTGGGGTGCGTGTCGGTGGTCAGCATCGCCGTCGCTGCGTCGGCGGCACCGGCCGGGCTGAGCGCCGCGACGGCCGCGGGCATCGCGGCCTGGATGCGGTCGATCGGCAGCGGCACCCCGATGACGCCGGTCGACATCACGAGCACCGCGTCGGTGTCGATGCCGAGCTCCTGCGCCGCGGAGCTGGCCAGCGCGAGCGCGTGGGCGTCCCCGTCCGGCGTCGCCACGTTGGCGTTGCCGGCGTTGATGACGATGGCCTGCGCCGATCCGTCGGCGGCGTGCTGCTCGCTCACCGTGCACGACGGCGCCTTGACCAGGTTCCGGGTGGTCACCACCGCGGCGGTGGCCGGGTCGTCGGCGACCACGAGGGCCGGGGCGGGCTGCCCGGGGGGAGGGCCGCCGCTGACCACCCCAGCGGCGGGCCGGCGGGGCCGGGGGGCCCGCCCGCCGTCGACGGGGGTGAGACCCGAGCGGTCCTCGGGACCGAAGCCGTCGATCACGGGTACACCCCGATCGCGCTCAGCCCGGTGGTCTCCTCCAGGCCCAGCAGCAGGTTGGCGTTCTGCAGCGCCTGCCCCGCGGCGCCCTTGCCGAGGTTGTCGATCGCGGCGGTCGCCACGACCCGCCCGGTCCGTTCGTCCACCACGGCGCTGAGCTGGCAGCCGTTCGACCCGGCGAGCGCCTTGGTGTGGGGGAAGATGCCCGGCGCGAGCACGTGCACGAACGCCTCGTCGTCGTAGGCCTCGTGCAGCGCCTGCTGCACCTGGTCCGCGCCGACGTCCGGACGCAGGGTGGCGTAACAGGTGGCGAGCAGCCCCCGCGCCATCGGGACCAGGTGCGGCGTGAAGCTGACCGGGCCCAGCTCGCCGGGCAGCCACCGCTCCACCTCGCCGGTGTGGCGGTGAGCCGGAGCGCCGTAGGCCACCAGGTCGGCGTGGACGTGCGCGAAGTGCAACCGGTCCGAGGCGGCGCGCCCCGCGCCGGAGGTCCCGCTCTTCGCGTCGACGATGACGGACCCGGGCTCGATCAGCGGCGCCAGCGGGGTGAGCGCGAGCAGCGTCGCCGTCGGGTAGCAGCCCGGGTTGGCGACCAGACGCGCACCGGCGATGCGCTCGCGGGCGTGCTCGGTCAGCCCGTAGGCGACATCCGTCGCGGCGGCCGGATCGCCGGCGGCGAGGTCGGGGTGCGGGTGCGGCTCGCCGTACCAGGTCGCGAACCCCTCGACGCTGAGTCGGAACGCCGCCGACAGGTCGACCACGGGGGTGCCGGCGTCGTAGAGGGCGCGGCCGAGCTCGAGCGCCGGTCCGTGGGGAGTGGCGAGGAAGACCAGGTCGAGGTCCGCGAGCGCGGCCACCTCGATGCGATCGAAGGTGCGGTCGCCCGGCAGGTTCGGGAACAGGTCCGCGACCGGTTCCCCGGCCTGCGAGTGCGCCGCGACGACCTCGGCGTGCATCGCCGGGTGCGTGTCGAGCAGCCGCAGCAGTTCCACGCCGCCGTAGCCGGACGCACCGACGATGCCGATGCGGTGCGACATGGGAACTCCTGGGACCTGGGTGGCGGGCAGCGGGTGGGACGCCGTCGCCGGCGCGCAGACAGCATGCAGGATATTGCAGCTTCATGCAAGTGGCGCCGACGGCGCCGCAGGTCGACGGGAGCGCAGCTCAGGTCGACGGGGGCTTGCGCAGCTGCTTGGTCTCGCTGCGGCGCTTCTTCGCCTCGAGCCGGCGTCGCTTCGCCGAGCGGGAGGGTCGGGTCTTGCGGCGCTGCTTCGGGGGCTCGAGGGCCTCGCCGACGATCGCGCGGAACCGGGCGATGACGGCGTCACGGTTGCGGTGCTGGCTCTTGTGCTCCGAGCCCTGCAGGATCAGGACCCCGTCCTTGGTGAGCCGCGAGGCCAACCGGTCGAGCAGGCGGGACCGCTGCGCGGCGGTCAGGGCGGCGGAGTCGGTGATCGACCAGCGCAGCTCCACCTTGGAGTCCGTGGTGTTGACCGACTGCCCCCCTGGGCCCGAGGAGCGGGCCGCGCGCAGCTCGAGCTCCGCCTCCGGGACGGAGACGCCGCGCGCGAGCTTGATCGATGGCATACCGGGAGCCTACGGGCCGGAGACGTGCGCCCGCACGCACGTCCGACCCGTGTGTCCGTCAGCGACGCAGGACCGCACCGATGCGTTCGGCCTCGGCGGCCACGGCGTCGATGACGACCTCCGCGTCCGCGTCGGTCAGTTGGCGGTCCGGGTCCTGCAGCCGCAGGCGCATCGCCACGCTGCGCTGACCCTCGCCGAGCTGCGCGCCGCGGTAGACGTCGAAGGTCCACAGCGCATCGAGCAGGTCGCCGGCGCCCGCCCGTGCGGCCGCCTCCAGGGCGGTGTGCGGGACGCCGTCGTCGGCGGCGAGGGCGACGTCGATGGTCATCGCGGGGTGCTTGACCAACGGCTCGGCCGGGACCGGCGGGTGACCGGTGTCGGGGGTCGCCGCCAGCAGCGGCTCCAGCAGCAGTTCGGCGACCACGGTCGCCTGAGGCAGGTCGCGGGCCTCGCACACCGTCGGGTGCAGCTGCCCGACCAGGCCGATCTCGTGTCCGTCGCGACGCAACGACACGGTCCGGTACGGGTGGAAGCCCTCGCGGGTGACGGCCACCCGTTCGAGTGCCGCGCCCTGCTCGTGCGGGGCGAGTCGCCGCACGACCTCGTCGATGGTGGCGAGCAGGTCGTGGACGTCCCAGCGCCGTCGGGCGTCCAGCCAGCCGTGCCCGAGCTGCACGCCACCCGCGGCCAGGGCCAGCACGCGCGGCTGGATCGGCAGGTCGTCGCCGGCGGGACTGCGCCACCGCCAGTCGCCGTCGACGACGGCGTCGAGCACCGTCGCGAGCGGGTCGTCGACGGGCCGGAACAGCCGGCCCAGTTCCACCAATCCGACGCCCGGACGGCCCTGCCCGTGGTTGCGCCGTACCGCCTGGATGAGCCCCTCCACCAGCGAGGGACGCATCGCGGAGGCGTCCTGGGCGAGCGGGTTGGCCAGGCGCACCCGACCCGCGGTCGGCACGAGCCCGACCAGGGCCTCGTCGCCGACGAACGGACGGGTCACGGCTTCGTGGAACCCGGCCGCGACGGCGATCGAGCGGGCCTCGCGTTCGGCCCGCTGCGCCGGCGTCAGCCCCCCGGTGACGTCCAGGCGCGGCAGGGTGGTCGGGACGTGCTCGTAGCCGTGCAGGCGCGCGATCTCCTCCGCGAGGTCCGCGGGCCGCGCGAGGTCCCGACGCCAGGACGGCGGCTGCACGGCGAGGGTGTCGCCCGCGACCTCGACCTCGCAACCCGCGCGCCGCAGCAGGGCCGCCTGCGCGTCGGCATCCAGCTTGAGCGCCAGGAACGCCGCGGTCCGCGCCGCATCGAGCTCGACCGGCGGGCGCACGGCCCAGGCGGGTGCCGGGTCACGCACGACCGCGTCCGTGCCGATGAGCCGTCCCCCGGCGAGCTGCGCGATCAGCCCGGCCGCGCGCGCCGCGGCCCGTGCCGCGCCCTGCGGGTCGACCGCCCGCTCGTACCGCTTGGAGGCCTCGGAGACCAGGCCGAGCCGCCGTGAGGTCGCCCGGATCGCCGCCGGATCCCACACGGCGGCCTCGATGAGCACGCGCCGCGTGGCCCGGGTCACCTCGGTGTCGGCGCCGCCCATGACCCCGGCGAGGCTGACGAGCCGGTCGGCGTCCTCGATGACGAGGTCGCCCTCGACCAGGGTGCGTTCGGTGTCGTCGAGCGTGGTCAACCGCTCCCCCGCCCGGGCCGCGCGGACCGTCAGCGAGGGGCCGTGCAGCTGGTCGAGGTCGAAGGCGTGCAGCGGCTGGCCGAGTTCCAGCATGACGAGGTTGGTGACGTCCACCACCACGTCGATGGAACGGATCCCGCACTGGGCGAGGCGCTGGCGCACCCACGGCGGCGAGTCCACCACCTCGACGTCCTCGATCACCCAGGTGTGGAACGACGCACAGCCGTCGGTGTCGAGCGTGACCGGCAACGTCGGGGCCGCGACCACATCCGGGACGATCGGGGCGCGCCAGCCGGTGTCCAGGATGGCCGCGAGGTCACGGGCCACCCCGAGCACGCCCAGGTGGTCGCCCCGGTCGGCCTGCACCGCGATCTCCACGACCGGCTCGCCGACGGGCAGCAGCTCGGTCAACTCGACCCCCAACGGGGTGTCCGGCGGCAGCACCAGGATGCCGTCGTGGTCCTCGCCGAGCTCGAGCTCCCGGGCCGAGGCGATCATCCCGTTGGACACCACCCCGCGGATCTCGCGCGCCGCCATGGTCAGGCCACGCGTCCCGTCGGGGCCCGTGACACCCGGCACGTGCCCGCCGACGGTCGCGTGCGCGACGATGTCGCCGACCTCGAAGTTCGAGGCGCCGCAGACCAGCTCGATCTCCCCCTCGCCGCCCTCGCCGGTGACCTTCACGAACCGCAGCTTGTCCGCGTCCGGGTGCGGCTCGTGGTGCAGCACCCGGGCGGTGCGCACGCCGGAGGTGCCCAGACCCGGGGTGGTGACCTCCTCGACCTCCAGGCCACGCAGGCTCATCAGTTCGGTGAGCTCGTCGGTCGACAGGTCGAGGTCGACCATGCTCGTCAGCCAGGACAGGGGCAGCTTCACGTTCGTTCCTCCACAGCGGGCGGTGCCGGGGGCAGCGGGATCAGAACCGGGCGAGGAACCGCGCGTCGGCGTCGAAGAGGTCGCGGATGTCGCGCACCTGGTGGCGCAGCATCGCCACGCGCTCGATGCCGATCCCGAAGGCGAACCCGGTGTAGCGGTCCGGGTCGATGCCGCAGAAGGCCAGCACGTTCGGGTCGACCATCCCGGATCCGAGGATCTCCAACCAGCCGTGGTTGCCGCCCGCACCCTCGAAGGACACGTCGACCTCCGCCGAGGGCTCGGTGAAGGGGAAGAACGACGGGCGCAGGCGGATCTCGCGGTCGGCACCGAACATCCGCCGCGAGAACTCCAGCAACGTGCCCCGCAGGTCCGCCATGGTGATGCCCTCGGCGACCACGAGGCCCTCGACCTGGCTGAACACCGGCGAGTGCGTCGCATCGGCCGCGTCCGCCCGGTAGGTCCGCCCCGGACACACCACCGCGATCGGCGGCGCCTGGGTGGTCATGACCCGGGCCTGCACCGGCGAGGTGTGGGTCCGCAACACGACGTCGTCGAACCCGTCGACGTAGATCGTGTCCATCTCCTGGCGCGCCGGGTGGTCGGCCTCGATGTTGAGCAGGTCGAAGTTGTAGGTCCCCGACTCCGCCTCCGGCCCCTCCGCGACGCGGTAGCCCATCCCGACGAACACGTCGAGCATCTCCTGCTCGACCTGGGTCAGCAGGTGGGGACGGCCCGGGGGCAGCCGCCGAGGTGGCGCGGTCAGATCGAGGCGCTCCGACTCCAGCTGGGCGTCGAGCGCGGCCGCCGCGAGCGCCTCGTGGCGCGCGTCGAACGCGGCCTGGAACGTGCCGCGGAAGGCGTTGAGCTGCTGCCCGAGCGCCTTGCGGCCCTCCGGGTCGAGGTCGCGCATGCTGGCCTGGATCCCGGCGAGCTCCGAGCGTTTGCCGGTGACGCGGACCCGGACCTCGTCGAGCTCGTCGAGCGTGCCGGCCGCGGCGATCGCCTCCAGCGCGTCCTGGGTGATCCGGTCGATGTCGCTCACGTGGTCGTCCGTCGGGTCGAGGTCGGATCGGGCTCGGGTCCGGGAGGGTAGACGGGGGCGCCGGTCGAGCCCACGCGCCCGGCGGTGGCTGCGTGGATCGCGATGGCGGCGGCGGCCGCGACGTTGAGCGACTCCGCCCGGGGGTGCAACGCGATCGACACCAGGCCGTCGAGGGTGCCGGCGCTGCCCGCGTCGAGCCCGTGCGCCTCGTTGCCCAGCACGAGGGCGATCGACGCCGGGCCGGCCAGTCGCTCCAGGCCGACCTCGCCACCGGCATCGAGCCCGAGCACGGGCTGTCCCACCGCCCGGCACGCCGCCACCACCTCGGGCAGCGCCACGTCGACGACGATCGGCAGGTGGTAGGTGGAGCCGACCGCCGCGCGCACCACCTTGGGGGCGAACACGTCCACGCTGCCCGTGGTCAGCACGACCGCTCCCGCGCCGAGCGCGTCCGCGGTGCGCAGGATGGTGCCGGCGTTCCCGGGGTCGGCGACCCGATCGAGCACGACCAGGACCCCGTGGCCCACGACCCGCTCGAGGGCGCTGGTCACCGACCGTGCGACGGCGAGCACCCCCTGGGGGTGGCGCGCATCGCTCAGCTTGGCCAGGACCGGCTCGTCCACGAGCGTGACCCGGGGCCCGTCGGGGCGGCCCCGGTCGAACTCGGCCCCGCCGAGCTGGTCGAGCGTCGGACCGTCGTCGGTGCGCAAGACCTCCTCGACGACCCCGGCGGCGAGCGCCTCACGCACCGCGTTGGGGCCCTCGACGAGGTGTCGTCCGGTCTCGCGGCGCGTCCGGGCGCGAGCCAGGGCGGCGAGCGCCTTGACCCGCGGGTTGCGGGTCGAGGACAACCGCTCCACGGCTACTCCTGCGCCCGGGCGCTCAGGCCGCGTCGGCCTCGAGCGCCGACTTCGCGCTGGCCACGATCGCCGCGAACGCATCGGAGTCGTGGACCGCGATGTCCGCGAGGTTCTTGCGGTCGATCGTGATCTCCGCGAGCTTCAGGCCGTGCATCAGGCGGCTGTAGCTCAGGCCCTCCTGACGGGCCGCGGCGTTGATCCGCGCGATCCACAGGCGACGGAAATCGCCCTTCCGCGCCCGCCGGTCGGCGTAGGCGTACCGGTCGGCGTGTGCGACGGCTTCCTTGGCCACCTTGAACCGGCGGCTGCGTGCCCCGCGGAAACCCTTGGCGCGGTCCATGACCGCCTTGTGGCTCTTCTTGGCGTGGACGCCACCCTTGACGCGTGCCATGTCGTGCTCCTTCGTGTGGTGACCACGATCCCGACGACGGGACGGGTCGAACGCTTGCGACGGTGCTCAGCGGTTCACTGGTTCAGCAGCTTCTTGATCTTCTTGGCGTCGGGCGCGGCGATCTCGGTCTCGCCGGCCAGCCGGCGCTTGCGCGACGAGGACTTCTTGCCGAGCAGGTGGGCGCGGTTCTTCTGCTGCGACATCACCTTGCCGTTCTTCGTCACGCGGAAGCGCTTCTTCGCGCCGCTGTGGGTCTTCTGCTTGGGCATCACGGGCCTCCAGGCACGCTGCGGTGTTCGGGTGGTCGTTCGGTGGGCGCGCGGCGGCTCACAGCCGCACGGCGCGCGGCGCCCGGGCGGGGGGGGGGGGCGCGGGGGGGGCGGGGGGGGGGGGGGCGGGGGGTGGGGGGGGGGGGGGCGGCCCGGGGGGCGGGGGGGGGCGGGGGGGGGGGCGCGGGGGGGGGCCGCGCCGGGGGGTGCGGAGCGGTCTGCGGGGGGCGGTTCAGGCGGAGGCGTCCTGCGACGAGGACGCGTCGGCGTCATCGGGCGTCGCCTCGGGCTTGGCTTCGTCCGGCTTGGGCTTGGTCTTCAACGGCGCGAGGACCATGACCATGTTGCGGCCATCGACCTTGGGCGCCGCCTCGACGGTGGCGAGTTCCGCCATGTCGTCGGCGAGACGGTCGAGCAACCGCAGCCCCAGCTCCGTGTGGGTCATCTCCCGGCCACGGAACATGATCGACGCGCGGACCTTGGAACCAGCTTCGAGGAAGCGACGCACGTGCCCAGACTTGGTGCCGTAGTCGTTGTCCGAGATCTTGGGACGCATCTTGATCTCTTTGACCGCGATCTGGTTCTGGCGCTTGCGGGCTTCCTTCTGCTTCTGCTCCTCCTCGTACTTGGCCTTGCCCCAGTCCATGATCCGACAGACCGGTGGGTCTGCCTGCGGGGCGACCTCCACGAGGTCGAGGTCGAGCTCACGGGCTCGGCGAAGGGCCTGCGCGAGGGCGACGATGCCCACCTGCGTGCCGTCGGCGTCCACGAGCCGGACGCGAGGGACCTTGATGTCCGCGTTCAACCGGCGCTGCTGTTCGTCGATGCTGGTGCCTCCTGGTCGTCGGATCGCGACGTCGTTGGGTCGCGGGGACTGGTGCGGCGCACGATCCACCGGGAGCCCTCGGGGACCGCACGTCCCGGCGAGCCTGGCCCGACACGACGAAGCGGCCCACGAGGGGCCGCTCTCCGTCAGGACGACATCCACGTCGCCGGCCCGTCGGGCCGGTGGGACATCGACCCGGGGAGGTGATCCCTGCCGGGTGGGCCATCGGGTGGCCGCTTCGTGCTCGGTTGTGGTCGTGCTCGTCGCGAGGCTACCACGTCGCTCGTGTCCGCGTCCGGTCCCGACCGGCCGCGGGCGTTCAGCGGCCGGGGCCCCACCGCCGCGCAGCCGCGCGGCCCGGGCCCGCCGCGGGCGGCGGGGGGGGGCCCCCCCGGCCGGGGGACGTTCAGCGGCCGGGCACCCACAGCCGCGAAGCCGCGCTGCCCGGGCCCGACTCGGGCGGCTGGTCGGCGCCACCCTGGCCCGGCGCCTCCCCAGGTGCGTCGCTGGCCCCCGCAGCATCCCCCGGCGACACCGTGGCCGGCAGATCGTTCGGCTCAGCCTGCCCCTGCGCGGCGGCAGCGGCGACCTCCGGCTCGGCCTGGACCTGCGCCATGCGCAGCTGTGCGAGGACGTCGTCGACCTGTGAGGTCAGCTCCTCGGGCAGGACCTCGCGCGTCTGGTCGGTGAGCCCGGCGACCAGGTCGAGCAGGAACCGACCGTCGCGGCGACCGATCTTCACCTGCGCCGCGTTCAGCAGGCTCGAGAGGACCTCGGCGAGGATCTGGTCCAGGCCGGCCCCCCGCAGCTGCGCGACGTAGGCGCGCATCTCCTCCTCGGAGGGCTGGCCGCCCATCTGCTGGCCACCGGCCATCGTCGGATCGGTCGGCATGTCGCTCACCCGTGCTCCTGGTCATCTCGGTCGTCGGCGCGCGAGCCTACCGGCGCGCTGTCGTACGCTCCGGCCGGACGTCCGAGGGCCGCGTGTCGGGCGCGGTGGCCGAGCGCCACCTCCCCCACGTCGGCCGCGATCCCCCCGCGAGGCCACCACGATGAAGACCTTCGACGAACTGTTCGCCGAGCTCGAGCACAAGGCGCGCACGCGTCCGGCCGGGTCCGGCACCGTCGCTGCGCTCGACGCCGGCGTCCACGCCATCGGCAAGAAGGTCGTCGAGGAGGCGGCCGAGTCCTGGATGGCGGCGGAGCACGAGTCGCCCGAGCGGGCGGCCGAGGAGATCAGCCAGCTGCTCTACCACGCGCAGGTCCTGATGCTCGCGACGGGGCTCACGCTCGAGGACATCTACGCTCAGCTCTGACTCCCCGCTCCCCGAGGTCCCCTGATGCTCCGTGTCGCCGTTCCCAACAAGGGCACGCTCGCCGATCCCTCCTCCGCCATGCTGCGCGAGGCCGGCTACCGCCAACGTCGCGAGGGTCGCGAGCTCGTGCTCGCCGATCCCGACAACGACGTCGAGTTCTTCTTCCTGCGACCGCGGGACATCGCGACCTACGTCGGCGCCGGTCAGCTCGAGGTCGGGATCACCGGTCGTGACCTGCTGCTCGACGGCCGCAGCGACGCAGCCGAGGCGCTCGCGCTCGGGTTCGGACGCTCGACCTTCCGCTACGCCGCGGTGCCCGGCCGGCTCGAGAGCCTCGACGACCTCGGCGGCGCGCGGATCGCGACCTCCTACACCGGGCTGGTGGAGCGCGACCTGGACGCGCGCGGGCTACGCGGTCAGGTCATCCACCTCGACGGTGCGGTGGAGACCGCCGTCCGCCTCGGCGTCGCCGACGTCATCGCCGACGTGGTCTCGACCGGGACGACCCTGCGGCAGGCGGGGCTCGAGATCGTCGGCGACCCGATCCTCGAGAGCGAGGCCGTGCTCGTGCAGCAGAGCGGGGCGGATGCCGACCCGCGGGTGGAACAGCTCGTGCGGCGCCTCAACGGCGTCATCATCGCCCGGCGCTACGTCATGATCGACTACGACTGCCGGGTGGAGACCGTCGAGGCGGCGTGCGCGATCACCCCGGGGATCGAGTCGCCCACGGTCAGTCCGTTGCACGACAAGGGCTGGGTCGCCGTGCGCGCCATGGTCGAGCGGCGGGAGACCAACCGGGTGATGGACGAGCTGTGGGAGGTCGGCGCCCGCGGCATCCTGGTCACCGACATCCTGGCCTGCCGGCTGTAGCGCCGTCAGCCCGCGTCGAGCAGCGCACGACCCGGGAAATCGGCCTCGGGCGCGGCGAGCACGGTCAGCGACCGGGTCGCGCGGGTGACCGCCACGTAGAGCTGGTGGGGGCCCACGGCACTGGCAGCCACGATCTCGTCGGGCGCCACGACGACGACGTCGTCGAACTCGAGCCCCTTCGCCGTCCGCGGGTCGAGGACGCGCACGCGGCGGCCGGGTCCGTCGGGCCCCGCATCGACGTTCGCGAGCACCTCGTGCAGGCCGGGCAGCCGGGGATCGTCGGCGATGACGGCGACGGTGCCGTCACGCGTCGCGAGCAGCTCCTCCACGCGGTCGCGCACGAGCGTGGTGGGATCCACGGCCGTGCGCAGCGTCGGTGCCTCCCCGGTGGCGCGCACCGCCTGCGGTGCCGTGTCGGGGTCGTGGCCGGCGGCGACGAGGACCACCCGGGCCACCTCGGCGATCTCCTGCGGGGTGCGGTAGTTGACCGACAGCGCCCGGACGTGGACCTCACGCCGCCCGATGAGCCGGGCCACCTCGTCCCAGTCGGCCGGCTCCGCGACCCGTGAGCGTTGGGCGAGGTCGCCGACCACGGTCCAGGACGCGTAGGGCCCGCGACGCGCGACGGCACGCCACTGCATCGGCGTGAGGTCCTGCGCCTCGTCCACGACCACGTGCGCGAAGTCCCGGTAGTCGTCGGCCGCCACCTCGACGGCGCCCTCGTCGGCACGCAGCGTCTGGGAGGTGACGACCAACCCCCCGTCGTCGCGCGGGTCGGCCTCCTCGCGGGTCGGCTCCCGCCCGATCAGTGCCGCGAGCTCGTCGAGGATCGCCACATCGTCGTGGGTCGGACCGGACGCCGCCGTCCACGCGGCCACCAGCCGGTCCACGTCATCCTCGGGCAGCACGGTGCCGATCGCGGCGCGCAGCCGCGGGACGTCGTCGACCAGGGCGGCCAGCACCTCGACCGGTCGACGCTCCGGCCAGTAGCAGCGGTGCAGCATCCGCATGCTGGGCGAGGCCTCGAGCGCGGAGGGGAACCCCGAGCCCTCCGGGTGTTCCGGCACGCGTCCACCGGCCTGCCGGTGCGCCCGACCCCAGATCCGCCACAGCGCGGCGTGCAGGGACTCGGTCGCCGCGGCCCGGCGTTCGATGTAGCTGGCGGCGTCCCCGTCGGGCGCGAGCTTGGCGAGCTGGCGGGTGCGGACCTGCTCGATCCTGGCCGCCGCGACGGTCACGGTGGTCCCCTCGAAGGACACCCGCAGGTCGGGTGGGATCGGTGGCAGCGACGCCGCGAGGAGACGTCGGCAGACCTCGACCATGGCGAGGTTCCCCTTGATGCGGGCCACCTCGAGGTCGTCGTAGCCCTGGATCACGACCCCACGCGGAGCCAGGGCGGCGAGCGGTCGTTGCACGGCCCGATCCTCACCGAGGGCCGGCAACACCCGCGAGGTGTACTCCGTGAAGGCACGGCTCGGCCCGATGACCAGGACCCCGCGCCCCTCGAACCGGGCGCGGTCGCGGTAGAGCAGGGACGCGACCCGGTGCAGGGCCACCACGGTCTTGCCCGTGCCCGGTCCCCCGGTCACGACCAGCGTGCCGGTGGCCGGAGCCCGGATGATCGCGTCCTGGTCCGCCTGGATGGTCGCGACGATGTCGCGCATCGACCCGGTGCGTTCCCGCCCGAGCGAGGCCAGCAGCGCGCCCTGGCCGGAGACCGAGGCCAGGCCCCGGGCGTCCGCCGCGTCGGCGTCGAGCAGCTCGTCGTCGAGGTCGTGGACGGTGCGGCCGCGGGTGACCATGGTCCGCCGGCGCGAGACGCCCATCGGGGTCGCGACCGTCGCCTGGTAGAAGGCGGCCGCGGCCGGCGCCCGCCAGTCGACGAGGATCACGTCCCCGTCGCCGTCGACGACCGACAGGCGCCCGATGTGCATCGGGTCGTCGTCCTGCGCGAGGTCGAGGCGGCCGAACACCAGCGACTCCACGTCGCCGAAGGTGAACCGGTGCTGCCGGTTGGCGTGGTGGTGGGCCACCACGTCGCGCTCGAAGCGGGCCTGGAAGGTCGACCCACTGCGATCGGCGCTGGCGTCGGCGACCCGGGACGCCGCCCGGTCGCGCAGCCCCTCCACCCGATCGTGGACCCGGTCGAGGTGGGCCTGTTCCGTGCGCAGCGCCCGGGCCTTGGACCCGACGCGCTGCCCGGTGTCCGTCCCGGGATCCGCAGGCATCCGGTCGCTCACAGGCTCCGCAGCAGGGTGGCGGTCTCGACCGCGGCCAGCGCGGCTTCGGCGCCCTTGTTGCCAAGCTTCCCCCCGGCACGCTGGACCGCCTGGTCCCAGGTGTCGGTGGTCAGCACCCCGAAGGCCACGGGGATGCCGTGCTTGGTCGCGACGTCGGCCGCACCGCTGGCGGCGCCCCCGGCCACGTAGTCGAAGTGCGGGGTGTCGCCGCGCACGATGCACCCGAGCGCGACCAGCGCGTCGACGTCACCGGACGCGGCGAGGCGCTCGAGCACGACGGGCAGCTCGAACGCGCCGGGAACCCAGGCGACGCGGACCGCTGCCGGGTCGGCGCCGTGGCGCACCAGCGCGTCGGTCGCGCCGGCGACGAGGCGCTCGACGATCGCATCGTTGAACCGTGCGGCCACGATCGCGACCCGCAGGCCGTTCGCGTCGACGCTGCCGGCCATGGTGGTGATCTCGCTCACGGGGTGGGCCTTCCCTGGTCGTCGGAGGCGGGCGTGGCGCCGTCGTCGGGCCCGCCGGCCGAGGTCCGCGCGTCGGTCGCGCTGGGCTCGGGGTCACGCGGGCGGGCGACCTGTGCCACGACGGGGTCGTCGCGCCGCTCTGGCTCGGTGTCGGGTGGTGCCATCGCGAGCCCCATCGGGAACCGCGCGACACGCTCCGGTCGGGCGACGTTCTGCCGGGCCAGATCGCCCACCCCGGTCGACACCGGCAGGTCCTGACCCCCGAACTCGTGGCCCATACGCGAGGCCTTGGTGCGCAGGTAGTCGGCGTTGGCCTCGTTGGGGGCGACCTCCAGCGGCACGCGATCGACGATCGACAGCCCGAAGCCACCGAGCGCCGCGCGCTTCGCCGGGTTGTTGGTCAGCAGCCGCATGGTGGTCAGGCCGAGATCGGCCAGGATCGACGCGCCAACACCGTAGTCGCGGGCGTCCGCGGCGAGGCCGAGCTGGAGGTTGGCGTCGACGGTGTCGGCGCCGGCGTCCTGCAGCTCGTAGGCCTGCAGCTTGTGGAGCAGGCCGATCCCGCGGCCCTCGTGCCCCCGCAGGTAGACGATGACGCCCTGTCCCTCCGCCTCGATGCGTGCCATGGCGAGGTCGAGCTGGGGGCCGCAGTCGCAGCGCAGCGACCGGAAGGTGTCCCCGGTCAGGCACTCCGAGTGCATCCGGACCAGCACGTCCGTGGCGTCCTCCGGGTCGCCGTGGAGCAGCGCGACCGATTCCTGCCCGTCGGCGGTGGAGCGGTAGCCGATGATCTCCCACGGACCGTAGGGCGTCGGCAGCTGCGCCCGGGCGACCCGCTCGACCATCGACTCACGCGCCCGGCGGTAGGCGACCAGGTCCTCGATGGTGACCATGAGCAGGTCGTGCTCGTCGCAGAACACCTCGAGGTCGGGGACGCGGGCCATCGAGCCGTCCGGGTTGACGACCTCGCAGATGATGGCGGCCGGCTGACGCCCGGCGAGCCGGGCCAGGTCGACGGAGGCCTCCGTGTGCCCGAGACGTCGCAGCACCCCGCCGGGGTGGTACCGCAGCGGGAAGACGTGCCCGGGCCGAGTCAGGTCACCGGGGGCGCTGTCCGGGTCGGCCAGGACCCGACACGTCTGCGCCCGATCGGCCGCGGAGATCCCCGTGGAGGTGCCCTCGGTCGCGTCCACCGTCACCGTGTAGGCGGTCCCCTTGGGGTCCTCGTTGCTGGCGACCATCATGGGGATGTCGAGCCGCCCGAGGTCCTCCCCGAGCATCGGCACGCACAGCACGCCCGAACTGTGGTTGATGATGAACGCGACCGACTCCGCGGTCGCGGCGTCGGCCGCCATGACCAGGTCGCCCTCGTTCTCGCGGTCCTCGTCGTCGACGACCACGATCATGCCGCCATCGCGTATGACGGCGATGGCCTGTTCGATGGGAGCGAAACGGCCCACGGTGGTTCCTTCAGGGGTGTGCGACGGCCACGCGCGTCACGGACGGGCCGCGTCGTGCGCTGCGTCGGTGTCGAGGTACGGACTGATCCGCTCGTTGTCGGACGCCCCCGGTTCGACCAGCAGTCGTGCAACGTACTTGGCCACGACGTCGGCTTCGAGGTTCACACGGTCGCCGACCGCGCGTACACCGAAGGTCGTGACCGACAGGGTGTGCGGGATGAGCCCCACCCGGAACACCCCGTCCTCGTGATCGACCACCGTCAGCGACGTGCCGTTGACGGTCACCGACCCCTTCGGGACGAGGTACCGACCCACCTCCGCGGGCGTCTCGATGGCGAGGAAGACGGTGCCTGGCAGCTCCTCGAGCCCCACCACCCGACCGACGGCGTCCACGTGGCCCTGGACGAGGTGACCCCCGAAGCGCGTGTCGGCGCGCATCGCCCGTTCGAGGTTGACGGGGCTGTCCGGCGCGAGGTCCCCCAGGCTGGTCGCCCGCAGGGTCTCGGCCATGAGGTCCGCCGTGAACCCGCCCGGCGAGACGGTCGTGGCGGTCAGGCAACAGCCGTCGACCGCGACCGAGTCCCCGACCGCCAGGTCGCCGGGCACCGTCGTGCACGCGATCGTCAGACGCGCGTGCGTGTCGTGGCGATCGATGGCCTCGACGTGCCCGATCTCCTCGACGATGCCGGTGAACATGGCGTCTCCGTGACGGACGGGCCGCGCCGGTGGCCGGTGCGGCGGGGTTGACGGTCGGGGGTCGCGACGGGGTTCGGGGCGGAGCGTGTCACCGGACCCGGGCGAGATGCACGATGAGGTCAGGGCCCGCCCCACCGATGCGTTCGGTCCACCACCCTGGCCCGGGTGGGGTCGGGGGCAGCGGGACGTCCACCACCCCGCGCAGCGGCGGCTCACCGAGGTGGGGCGCGAGGTGCACCACCAGGCGGTCCACCAGGTCCGCGCGGAGCAGGGCGGTTGCGAGGATACGGCCCGGTTCGGCGAGCAGGCTCGTCAGGCCCTCCTCGGCGAGCACGCGCAGCGCGGCGGGCAGATCGACCCCCGTGCCGCCCTCCCCCGCGGCCACGGTCCGCACGGTGCTCCCGGCGGCGCGCCAGCCCGTCGTGGCACCGGCGGCGGGGGCTGGACCGGTGACCAGCACCGTGCCCGGGCGCACGACCCGCGCCGAGGGGGGCGTGCGCCCCCGCGCGTCGAGCACGACCGCCCGGGGCGGGGTCGTGACCGGCACGTCGCGGGCGTCGAGTCGGGGATCGTCGGCGGTAGCGGTGCCCGAACCGACGAGCACCCCGTCCCTTGCGGCGCGCCAGCGGTGGACCGCCCGGCGGGCCGCCGGCCCAGTGACCCACCGCGCACCCGCAGGAGCGACGAGCGCGCCATCCAGCGTCTGCGCGAGCTTGAGCGTCACGTGCGGACGACCCGTGCGGCAGACCGTCAGGAACCCCTCGAGCTGACCGGCGACCGCGCGGTGCAGCCGGTCGTCCACTGCGAGCGGCCCGACCACCTCGACCCCGGCCCGGCGCAGCACGCCCGCGCCACCGGCAGCGAGCGGGTTGGGGTCCTCGTGGGCGATGACCACGCGACGCACCCCCGCGTCGAGCAGCGCGCCGGTGCACGGCGGGGTACGGCCCTGGTGCGCGCAGGGTTCGAGGGTG
The DNA here is from genome assembly GCA_020832455.1 of Nitriliruptoraceae bacterium. GTDB lineage: Bacteria > Actinomycetota > Nitriliruptoria > Nitriliruptorales > Nitriliruptoraceae > PWLR01. The sequence goes on along the minus strand of JAFIEQ010000047.1, from coordinate 113 downwards.
ACGAGCACCGTCGCGCCGCGTTCGCGCGTCCCCGCCCCCTTCAGGGCCGCCACCTACGCGTGCGGGACGCCGCCGGCCGCGCGGGCCCCCGCCCCGACGAAAACCCCCTCCCC
>JAFIEQ010000206.1 GCA_020832455.1 Nitriliruptoraceae bacterium | reverse complement strand
CCCCCCCCCCCCCCCCCCCCCCCCCCCCCCCCCCCCCCCCCCCGCGCGCGGGGGGGGGGGGCCCCCCCCCCCCCGCCCCTGGTCCGTGAGGACCGGCGTTGCGAGCGGCGCTCAGCGCGGCCCGTTGCCGTTGCCACTACCCGGCCCGTTGCCCGGGTTCCCGGGCGGGCCGCCCGGGCCCCCGCCGCCGGTCCGACCGCCGGCGTTGGCCGCGGGGCCACGCTCGAGCTCGAACTCCGGCGAGGTGATGGACTGGGTGCCGGCGTCGTTGGGCAGCTCCGCGGTCACCTCGAAGTACCAGGTCCCGCGCGGCGCCAGACGACGTGCGTTGCCGTTGCCGACCGCATCCTGCCCGTCCCAGACGAACGGGATGAACTCGACCGGGTCGACACTGCGCCGGGCGTTGTCGACCTGCGCGACCTCGACCTCGTAACCGGACTCGTGCACGGCCGTGATGCTGACCGTCTGCGCGCCGTAGCCCATGAACAGCCCGACCGTCGGGATGTCGATCCCGCGACGCGAGAACGAGACGACCTCGTCGGCCGGCTGCGGCGTCGCACTGAGCGTGCCGTCCGGGTTCTCCTCGAGCGTCATGATCGCGACGTTCGGCAGACCGAACGCTGCCCGGTCCTCCGGCCAGATCTCGACCTCGCTCAGGTCACCGGCCAGGCCGGCGTAGGGCACGACCAGTGGCGAGCTGTCGCCGTCCACCGGCGTCATGGTGATGAACCCACCGACCTGGTTGAGGTACAGATCGACGTCCGGGTTGGTGATGGTCACCTCGACCTCGGCGCTGGAGCCCGCGGCCACCGTGACCTCGTCAGCGCTGAAGCTCGCGCTCGCCGACGAGAGGTAGAAGTCCGGGTCGAACATGGCCAGCCAGGTGCCGATCGGCGCGTACACCGGCTCGTCGCCACCGACCGCGATGGCCGGGGTGTCGCCGAGGGCGTAGGTCACGTCCTCGTCGCCGGTGTTGGTGACCGTCACCGTCGCCGTGGTCACCTCGGCGTCGCCGAGCGCGACGTGTCCGGGCGACACGGTGGTGGTGGCGGTGAGCGCAGCATCGATCTGCAGCATGCCCGCTCCCTGGCGGAACGTGGAGTCCACCAACCCGCTGCCGGGTGCGAGGCTCCACTCCATCGGCTCCGCGGTGTTCTGGATCCGGTCGCGCACCGTGTCGTTGGTGTGGCCGTCCTCCTGCTCGAGCAGCAGGGCGATGGCACCCGCGACGTGCGGCGCGGACATCGACGTCCCCGACAGCACGGCGTACTCACCGGCGGCCAGCGGGTAGGTCGAGTTGATCAGGCCGCCCGGCGCGGTGATGTCCGGCCCGAACTGCAGGTCGGGCGTCAGGCCGTAGGAGCTGAAGGAGCTGATCAGCCCGCCGGTGGGTGAGTCGACGACGATCTCGTCACCGGTGAAGGTGAGGTCGGTGTCGCCGTCCTCGAGCTCGGCGAGCAGCTGCGCACCGGCGGTGTCGCTGGTCCCGATCGCCCAGACGTCGTCGATCGCGACCACCCCGCCACCGGCGAACAGCCCGGGTGCGTTGTTGTAGATCACGACACCGGTGGCACCGGCCGCGACGGCCGTCTCGTACTTCTCGGCGAAGGTGCACTCACCGCGGACGATCAGTGCGGTCGCACCCGCCGGGTCGCCGGTCAGTTCGTCACCTGCCGACGGGCAGGCCCGACCGATGTCGACGAGCTCGTCGGAGGTGCTGTCGATCTCCGGCAGCGGTGCATCCGAGACCCCGCCGTAGGGGATCACGGCGCCGTCGCTCGACTCGGCGACCAGCGCCGGCTGCGAGACGTTGTCGGCCGAGGCGACGCTGATCGAGCCGCTGCCCGATCCCGGGGCACCCATGGACTGCAGGCCCGCGTCGCCGCTGTTGCCAGCGGAGGCGACGACGATCATGCCGTCCTCGGTGAGCGCGTTGGCGACCTGCGAGGTCGGGTAGTCCTCGCCCCAGGCGAAACCGGCGCCGAGGCTGAGGTTGATGATGTCCATCCCGTCCTCGGCCGCCAGCTCCATGCCGGCGATCACGACGTCGGAGGAGGACGAGCCCGTGGTCCCGAAGACCTTGTAGGCGCCGAAGGTGACCTCGGGTGCGACACCGGTCACGCCACCCTCGCCGGCCGCCTGCGCACCGACGATGCCGGCCACGTGCGTGCCGTGTCCACCGATGTCGAGCGGGTCCGGGTTGGGCTGCGGGGTGTCGGTCGCCGGGTTGGACGCGTCGTAGTCGTCGCCCGCGAAGTCGAAGCCGTAGGGCACGCGTTCGGTCGGGAAGGTCGTGCCCTCACCGTCACCACCGAGGTCCGGGTGCTGGTAGTCGATGCCGGTGTCGATGATGCCGACCTTGATGCCGGCACCGGTGAGACCGAGCTCGCTCTGCGCGATGTCGGCACCCGTCATGGCCAGCGCGGTGGCCATCGCCGGCTCGTCGAGCGAGGGCTCTGGGGCGTCGAGCTCCACCACGGGGTACATCGCACGCACCCCGGCCATGGTGGACAGCGCGGACGCCTCCGCCGCGGAGACGCGGACCGAGAGGCCGTTGAAGTACTGGCGGTAGTCGAAGCGCTCGTCGTAGTCGACGCCCTCGGCACGGGCTTCCGCCCGGAGCGCGGATCGCTGCTGCGCCTGCTGCGCGGCGTTGCCGCCGCGGGTCTGCGCCGGCGTGTCGAACTCGACGAACCAGAGGTCCTCGGCGATCTGCACCCCCTCTGGCGGGGTCAGGTCGAGGTAGCCGTCGGAACCAGAGCCGCCGAGGCGCTCCGGGGTCGCGGGTTCGTCCGCGGTCGCTGGCACCGTCATCGCGGCGACCAGTGCGGCCACCGCGGCGAGCACTCCGGCTCGCCTACGTCGTCGGGACATGAGGATCTCCCTGTCGGTTCCGATCCGGCCGCCTCCCTGGGCCGACCGGACCGCCGACGCTATGCAGCGCCATCAGCACGGAGCGTCGGGGAACCGTTCTCGCTCTTGGTCGCGCGCTGGTGCGACACGGTCGTTGGTCCATCACCCGTTTCTGGGCGCTGGGGGCGGCTTCAGCGCAGGAACCGCACGGCCGATGGCGTCCGTCACGGTGGCGGCCTAGTGGCGCCTCGCGGTCGTGGAACCACGGAACGATGTCCCGTGGCTCGGGTCGCGACGACCTCGCCGCGAGGTGGAACCCGAGCCGGTCAGGCGACGTCCGACCCACACGAGCCCGCACCACGAGGAGCCCGTCATGGACCGCACGAGCACCGATCCGCGCCCACGGGGTCGCCCCCCTGGGCGCGCGGGCCTCGGGCCCCGCCCCCGGCGGTGGACCCCCGCGCCGGGCCCGGGGGGGGCGGGGGTGG
>JAFIEQ010000205.1 GCA_020832455.1 Nitriliruptoraceae bacterium | reverse complement strand
CCCCGACGCGCGCGGGCCCGCCGCCCGGCCGGGGGGCCCCGGGCCGCCCGGCCCCGGCGCGGCGGCCGCGCGGGGGCGCGCCGTGGGGGCACGGCGCGAGCTCGCGACGGTCTTCCTCGCCTCGTCGGTGTCGACCGACGAGCGCCTGGCCGCGATCGGGCGCGCCTCGTCGGGTTGGGTGTACGCCGCCGGCCTGCTCGGGGTGACCGGCGTGAAGTCGCTGACCGGGGACGTGACCGAGCGGCTGGTCGCCCGCGTCCGCGACCACACCGACCTGCCCGTGGCCGTGGGGATCGGCGTCAAGGACCGCGCCTCCGCCGCCGAGGTGGCCCGCTACGCCGACGGGGTCATCGTCGGCTCCGCGGTGATCCGCGCCGCCGCCGACGGCGATCCGTCCGATGCGCCGGACCGGGTCGCCGCCCTGGTGCGTGACCTGCGGGCCGGGGTCGCGGAGCGCGACTGACCCGCGGACCCGGTCCCGCCCGCCCGGCCGCGGTGTCGGGTCCCCGCGGCGGCGAGGTTCAGAGTCCTGCCGGGGTGAGCCATCCCTCCAGCAGGCCGGCGAGGTGGTCCAGCAGCAGCGCGAGCGAGGCGGTGAGCACCGCCGCCGTGAGCAGGATCGGACGTGAGCCCGACGCGATGCCGGTGACGATGACGTCCCCGAGCGCACCGGCGCCCACGAGGAACGCCAGCGTGGCCGCCCCGACGTTGAGCGCCAGCGCCGCGCGCACCCCCGCGAGGATGACCGGCACCGCCAGCGGCAGTTCGATGGTCCGCAGCAGCCGGCCTGCGGACATGCCCATCCCACGCGCGGCCTCCAGCACGCTGCGGTCGATCTGCGTGAGGCCGACCACGGTGTTGCGCAGGATCGCCAGGAACGAGGTGGCGACCAGCGCGAGCACCGCCGGGACCGCACCCGCGCGTGGCAGCAGGGGCGTGCTCGCGGCGAGGAACACCACCAGCCCCATCAGGCCGATCGCGGGGATGGCCTGTCCCGCGTTGCCCACCCCGATGATCGCGGCCGCGAACCGTCCGCGGCCCGGCCGCGTGGCGATGGCTCCCACCGGGATGGCCAGCAGCATCACGATGACGGTCGAGCTCAGGGTCAGCGCGACGTGCTCCCACGTCCGGGTGAGGATGACGCCGAGGCGCAGTTCGCGGGCCTCGACGGCATCGAGCTCGAGTCCGAGCACGGTGAGGGTGAGCATCGCCAACACGATCGCGAGGGACACGGGCATGCCGAGGGTGCGCACGAGTGTGCGCCTGCGATCACGTGTGGAGGCGTCCGCCTGGGCGCCGAGCACGGCGGAACCCTCGAGGGCGTCGGTGGTGCGGGGAGCCATCAGCCCTGCACCTCGCCCGGATCGACGAGCTTCGCCGCGCGGTAGTACTCGGCGCTCGCGTCGCGGATCGTCTGGATCGAGGTGATGATGTCGTCGACGTCGAGCAGGCCCTGGAACGCCCCACGGCCGTCCACCACGATGGCGACCCCGGCGGAACCCACCAGCATCTCCTCGAGGGCATCCGACAGGGTGGCCTGCGGCTCCACCAGTGCCTTCGCGGGCAGTCCGAGCTGCGCGACCGGTCGGTCGTGGACGAAGTCCGGCGCGCGCAGCCACCGGCGCGGGACGTCGTGCTCGTCGAGGACGAGCATCGCGGTCCAGTCGGAGTCCTGCAGGCGTCGGCGCAGGTCCTCCTTCGGCTCGTCGATGCGCCCGGTGAGCGCATCGGTCGTGAGCTCGATGTCGCGCACCCGGGTGAGCTTCAGGCGCTTGAGGGTCGCGCCGGTACCGACGAAGTCCTCGACGAACCCGTTCGCGGGGGCGGTCAGGATCTCCTCGGGCGTCGCGAACTGGGCCGGGATGGCGTGATCCTGCAGGACCGCGATGCGATCACCCATCTTGATGGCTTCGTCGATGTCGTGGGTGACGAGCACGATCGTCTTCTCCAGCTCGGCCTGTAGCCGGAGGAACTCGTTCTGCAGCCGCGTGCGCATGATGGGGTCGATCGCGGCGAACGGCTCGTCCATGAGCAGCACCGGCGGGTCGGCGGCCAGGGCGCGCGCCACGCCGTCCCGCTGGCGCTGTCCACCGGACAGCTCCCGGGGGTAGCGGTCGCGGAACACGTCCGGATCCAGTCCGACGACCTCGAGCAGTTCCTCGACGCGGGCCCGGGTCCGCTGCCGGTCCCAGCCGAGCAGGTCGGGGACCGTCGCGATGTTCGACTCGACCGTCTGGTGGGGGAACAGCCCGACCTGCTGGATCACGTAGCCGATGCGTCGGCGGAGCTGGTCCGGGTCGGTGGTCGTGACGTCCTCCCCGTCCAGGATGATCTGGCCCGAGGTCGGCTCGATGAGCCGGTTGATCATCTTCAGACTGGTCGTCTTGCCACAGCCGGCGGGTCCGACGAGGACCACGATGTCGCCGCGTGGGACGGCCAGGGACAGCCGGTCGACGGCGGGTTCCTGCCGTCCGGGGTAGCGCTTGGTGAGCGCGCGGAGCTCGATCATGGTCTCAGTCACGGAGGCCTCGCGGGATCGTCAGTCGGCCGATGAGCGTGTAGAGGAGGTCGAGCACGACCGCCATGGCCACGACCAGCAGGACGCCGGTGACCAGGTACTCGAACGCGCCTGGTGAGCCGAGCTGCTGGATGCCCTCGAGGTAGATGAGCACGCCGTAGCCGTCGCCACCGACCAGGACGGCGGTCGCAGCGAGCCCGACGACGAGCAGCGTGGCGAGGCGGACCCCGGCGAGCATCACGGGCCAGGCGTTGGGCAGTTCGATCGTCCACAGCCGTCGGGTGGCGCTCATCCCCGTGGCCGTGGCCGACTCGATCACGGCGTCGTCCACGGCCTGGAGTCCGGCGACCGTGTTGCGCACGATGGGCAACAGGGCGTAGAGCGCGAGGGCGATAAGCGGCCCGTTGTTCCCGATGCCGACCAACGGGACGAACAGCGCGAACAGCGCGAGCGAGGGGATGGTCAACAACGCCGAGGTGGCACGCACGATCGGTCCGCGCAGGCTCGGCACCCGGTGTGCGGCGACACCGAGGCCCAGGCCGATCACCATCGCGACGCCGATGGGCACCAGGGAGAGGGCGAGGTGGTTCAGCGTCTCGGTCACCAGCTGGTCCTGGACCGACCCCTGGGTGATGAACTCCGTGACGTATCCCACGTGGGTGCGATCCTCCGCGCCGGACAGCAGGTCGGCGACGGTCCGTTGGTCGGGGCGGGAGGCTAGGGCCCGGCCGATCCCATGCCCAATGAGCGCGCGCGGTGTCCCGTTCCGCGCTCATGTGATCGACCAGCCGGCTGCGCCGCGGTCGGCGGGGCCGCGACGGTAGAGTGGCGTGCGCATTGCCGCAGCCCCCCGGT
>JAFIEQ010000046.1 GCA_020832455.1 Nitriliruptoraceae bacterium | reverse complement strand
GCCCCCCCCCCCCCCCCCCCCCCCCCCCCCCCCTCCACCGGGGTGGTGGATCCGGGCGCTCGTGCTGCTGCTGGCCGCGATGGGGGCGGTCGTGGTCGCCGCCTACGTCGGTCTCGCCTGGGGGACGCCGCGGCTGACGGCTGGCGCGTTGCTCGACGCGCTGACAGCCGGCACGACCGACGCCCGCGCGGAGCTCGTCGTCCGACAGTTGCGCCTGCCGCGGTTGCTGCTCGCGCTCGCGGGTGGTGCGGCGCTGGGTCTGTCCGGCGCGCTGCTGCAGGGCGCGCTGCGCAACCCGTTGGCCGGTCCGGAGCTCATCGGTGTGAACGCGGGGGCCGCGCTGGTCGTCGGCACGCTGGTGATCGTCGGCATGCCGGCGGCAGCCGGTTCCCTGCCGCTGTTCGCCCTGGGTGGGGCGCTGCTGGGCGGCGGCACGGTGATCCTGGCCGCACGGCGGCATCCCGACCGGGTCCGGATCCTGCTGGTCGGCGCGGCCATCACGGCGGTGCTGCACGCCGCGCTGTTCGCGGTCGTCGCCGCCGGCGCGCAGTACCAGCTCGGTGTGCTGTTCCGGTTCCTGCTCGGGAGCCTGTCGAACCTGGGCTTCGCCGAGGTGCGCACCCCCCTGTGGTGGTGCGCCGTGACCATCCCGGCCGCGCTGTGCACCGCGCGCGCGTTGAACCTGCTCCGGCTCCCCGACGACGTGGTGAGCCAACTCGGGATGGATGTGATGCGCACCCGGTTGCGACTGCTCGTGCTCGCCGCCCTGCTGGTCGCACCCGTCGTCGCGGTCGCCGGCGCCATCGGCTGGATCGCCCTGCTGGCCCCGCACCTGGTCCGTCAGGCCGTCCAGTCCAGCGACGCCCGTGTCGTCCTCCCGCTCACGGCGCTCGTCGGAGCGGCGCTGCTCGGGGTCACCGACCAGGTGGCGCGGCTCGCCTTCCGCCCGCTCGAGGTCCCGGTCGGAGCGCTGACCACGGGTGTCGGCGGTCCGGTCCTGCTGCTCCTACTCCGTCGCCGGCTGGCGACGCTGCGCTCATGAGCGCGCCGACCCGAACCGCCCCGCTGCGTACACCCTCGGCAGCTGAGCCCCGCAGTGCACGCCCGGCCCGGGGGGCGTGGTTGACGGGCGTCCTGACGCTCGTGGTCATCGCCCTCATGGGGGTGCACCTCGTGACCGGGACACAGGCCATCGCGATCGGGGAGGTCGGCCGCGCCCTGAGCGGCGCCTCGGACCTGGATCCGCAGGTGCGGCTGATCATCGTCGACATCCGCCTCCCCCGCACGCTGGTGGCGGCCCTGGCGGGAGCCATGCTCGCGCTCGCCGGTGCCCTGCTGCAGACCGTGTTGCGCAACCCGCTCGCCGCACCGAGCGTGCTGGGCGTCAGCTCCGGGGCGGTGTTGATCGCCGCGATCGCCGTCACCTACGGCCCTCCGGTCGGCACGCTCGGACCACGGCTCCCGGCCCTGGCGCTGGTGGGTGGGATCACGGCCGGACTGTTGGTGTACGGGCTCGGCCGGACCAACGGCCACACCGACCCGACGCGCTTGATCCTCGCCGGGGTCCTGCTCGGCGGGATCGCCTCCTCGGCGACGGCCGTCGTGGTCATCGTCGGCGGGAGCTCCGTCAGCGGGGTCATGCGGTGGATGATCGGCAGTCTGAACGGACGGGTCTGGGCGGACTGGGCGGTGCTGTGGCCGTGGGCGTTGGCGACGGTGCCGGTCGCGTTGCTCAGCGCGCGTCCGGCGAACCTGCTGCAACTCGGTGACGAGGTCGCCGCGGGGCGCGGCCTACACGTGGAGCGCACGCGCGTCCGACTGATCGTCCTGGCCGCCGCCCTGACGGCCGGTGCGGTGGCGATCGTCGGTGCCGTCGCGTTCGTGGGGCTGATCGTGCCTCACACCATCCGCGGGTTCGTGGGCTCGGACACCCGACGTGTCTTCCCCCTGAGCGCGCTCGCGGGGAGCGCACTGCTGCTCGCGGCCGATGCGGTGGTCAGCACGCTGCGGTTCGAACTCCCCGGCGATCCGTTGTCACCTCCCGCCCTGTTGCCCGTCGGCGTCCTGACCGCCCTGCTCGGTGGGGCGTTCTTCGCGCTGATGCTGTGGCGGGGCGCACATCGCGGTCCCGGCTGGATCCGCTGAGAACGGAGCATCCATGCGACGCCACCCCGAGACGACCTCGGAGCCGGGCACGACTCCTCCGGCACCCGAGGGTGTGGACGGCCACACCCTGGTCGCGCAGGCGCTGACGGTCGGGTACGGCCCTCGCTCGGTCCTCGACGAGGTGGATCTCGCGCTCCGTCGCGGCGAGGTGACGGCCCTCATCGGGCCGAACGGCTCCGGGAAGTCCACGCTGCTGCGGGCGATGGTGCGGCTGCTGGCACCGACCGGCGGCGGCGTCCTGCTCGACGGTCGGGCGATCCACGAGCTGTCGACCCGCGAGGTGGCACGTCGGATGGCGGCCCTTCCCCAACAGCCCGAGATCCCGGCGGGTCTGACCGTGGCCGAACTGGTCGAACAGGGCCGCTACCCGCATCGCGGGCCGCTGCGGACCTTCGGTGTCCAGGATCGAGCTGCCGTCGACCGTGCGCTCGAGGAGACCGGCATGACGCCGTTCGCGACCCGTCCGCTGGACGAGCTCTCGGGCGGGGAGCGTCAGCGCGCCTGGATCGCCCTGGCACTGGCGCAGGACACCCCGATCCTGTTGCTCGACGAGCCGACGACCTTCCTCGACCTCGGGCACCAGTTCGAGGTCCTCGAGCTGATCGGGCGCCTGCGGGCGCGCAACGGGCTGACCGTGGTCCTCGTCCTGCACGACGTGAACCAGGCCGCACGGCACGCCGACCGCATCGTCGCGCTGGATCAGGGTGTCATCGTCGCCGACGGGCCACCCGCGCAGGTGGTCACCGAGGAGCTGTTGCACGACGTCTTCCGCGTCCACGCCGAGGTCGACATCGATCCGCACGGCATCCCTCACGCCACGCCGACCCGCTGGGCGGGCTACCGACCGCTCGATGAGCGGTAGTTTCCGCCGTCACCCTGACCGCCAGTGAGGGTCGACGATGGGACCGGCGCAGTTCTCCACCGGGCTCGTCGCGGACCTGTACGGCCCGCTGCGCGGGCACGTCTACGACGACCCGGAGCGCACCCGGCACGTGCGCGTCGGCCCGCGCGGTCGGCAGCGGTGCGCGCGCGAGCGATGCTCGGTCGGCGTGGTCAAGTGACCAACTGGCGGCGCGTGGTCGTAGGCTCTCCCACGGAGCGCCTGCCGCCGTGGCGGCTCCCTCGATGAGGAGTCCGGCATGTCGGCATCGTTCCTGGCTCGTGGCGCGATGAGCTTCCGCCCGTTCCCCCGCGCGACCCGTGTCGTCACCGCGGCACCGAAGACCCTGCCGCCGGTCAGTGCGTCGTCACCGATGCTGCTCAGCCGCAACGCGCCGCCGGTGCAACAGGTCAGGGCCGGTCTCACCAACAGCCAGCGGCTGGCGCTGATCGCCCAGGAGCGGGAGGGCGGTGGAGGCGAGGGTCAGGGTGGCCGGTACTCGCACGTGCGCCGCGACGTCGCGTTCGCCCTGGGGGTCGTGCTCGCGTCGTTCGGTATCGCCATGGCAACCGTCGACGAGGACGAACTGGCGGAGCAGGCGGCCGAGCTCGAGGCGCGGTTCGCGGCCGCCGGCGTCAAGATGCCCCGGGGGGAGGAGGACGGGCACGCGAGGGCCTCGTTGGTCCGCTACCTCGCGAAACAGAACCCGGATGCGTTGGAGGGGCTGATGGCGATGTCCGTCGCGCAGCTCACCGTGCTGTTCGCCAGCGGGAGCGCCGTGGAAGGGTTGGTGGACGTGATGTCGGCGGGCAACGCGAAGAAGGGCACGGACATGCAGATGCGGGGGGAGATGATCGCCCACCTGCGACCCGCCATGGGCGAGGCCTTCCGCGGCGTCCGGGACCACGTCTCCGGCCAGATCGCCGCTTCCGTCCGCGATGGCTCCCACGACTTCAGCGGCCGGGTGGCCAGGAACCTGGACGAACCCCTCTGATCCAGCGGGACGTGGTCGTCGAGGACCACCGGTGCGTCACCTCAGGCCGCGCACGACGAGCACCTCGGCGAGGCGCTGGATGGCCCTGGCCAGGCTGTCGGCGCGCTGGTGGGCGTAGCCGATGACCAACCCGGCACCGCCCGGCGGGTCGTGCCGCACCCGGTAGCCACCCAGCGGGGGTGCATCCAGCCCGCAGGAGCTGGCGAGCGCCGCGAGCGATGCCTCGCCCTCCTGCTCGGCGCCGGGGTGGACGAGCGCGTGGAGCCCGGCAGCGGTGCCCTCGACCCTCCAGTCGGGGAGGACCTCGCGCAAGGTCGCGACCAGCCGGTCCCGGCGGGCTCGGTAGGTGTTCGCCGCCCGTCGGATGTGCCGGTCCAGCTGCCCGGTCCCGATGAAGTGCGCGAGCGCCGCCTGATCGACGACGTTGGTCGCCAGGTCGGCGGCGTACTTCGCGTCGACGAAGGCGTCCACGAGGTGCTCCGGGACCACCATCCAGCCGAGGCGTAGGCCCGGTGCCAGCGTCTTCGACACGCTGCCGCCGTACAGGACGCGCTCCGGCGCCAGTCCCTGGAGCGCGCCCACGGGACTGCGGTCGTAGCGGAACTCCGCGTCGTAGTCGTCCTCGACGATGAGGCCGCCGTGCTCGTGGGCCCAGTCCACCAGCGCATGGCGTCGCTCGGCCGACAGCACCACGCCGGTGGGGAACTGGTGCGCCGGGGTCACGACCACGGCGCGGACGTCGAGCTCGCCGAGCCGTTCCACGCACAGCCCGTGCGCATCGACGGGCACCGGGCGACACCGCAGCCCGCTGCGCTCGAGTTGCTCGCGCAGGCCGATCGATCCGGGGTCCTCGACACCGATCTCGTGGATGCCCTGCGAGGTCAGCACGTCGGCGGCGAGCCGGCTCGTCTGCCCGAACCCGTTCGTGACGACGATGCGGTCCGCGGGCGCGATCATCGCGCGGACACGGCCGAGGTAGGACGACAACTCGACCCGCAGTGCGTGCAGGCCGGCGGGGTGCGCGTAGCCGTAGGCGGCGTCGGGGAGATCGCGCACCGCCTGGGCGAGCGATCGGATCCAGGCCTCCCGCGGGAACATCGCGCCGGAGGGCAGCCCGGGGTTGGTCGTCGGGTAGGCGGTTCGTTCCGCCGTCGGCACGGCGGCGGAACGAACCGCGGCCACCTCGGTGCCACGGCCCTGGACCGCGTGCAGGTAGCCCTCCGCCGTGAGCTGCTCGTAGGCGCGGACGACGACGCCGCGTGAGATGCCGAGGTCCGCCGCGAGCACCCGGCTCGGCGGCAGACGCGTCCCCGCCGGCAGCGAGCCCGTGCGCACCGATGCACGCAGGCGGTCCATCAGCGTCGCGGCCCGCGCCCCGCGCTCGACGTCGGCCAACGACAGCTCCAACAACAGGCCGGTGGGCTCGGAACCAGCCGCGTCCGGTGGCGTGACACCCGCCGACGTCATCGGATTGGACCTTCCAGGTGGGTGTCGAGTGGTACCAGGCGGGGTACCACATACATCCTACGTTCCCCGGTATGGAGCATCCGTCCCGCCGCCCGCCGGCGGCCACCCCGATCACGGCAGCGCTGCCTGTCGCCGTGGCCATCGGGGTGTTCGGGGTCATCTACGGCGCCGCGGCCGTGCCGGTGCTCGGTGGCGGGCTGGCCTGGTGGAGTTCCGTGCTGATCTTCTCCGGCGCGGCCCAGTTCACGATGCTCGGGCTGCTGGCCGCCGGTAGCCCCCCGGCTGCCGTCGTGGTGGCCACCGCCATCCTGGCGCTGCGCCACATCCCGCTGGCCATGGTGCTGCGCCCCCGGCTCCCCGCCCGGCCGAGCCGACGGGCAGCGCTGTCGTGGTTCCTGATCGACGAGACCACCGGACTCGCGCTCGCTGCGCCGGGTGATGCATCGCGGACCCTGGCCCTCGGTGGGGCGATGGCGTACACCGCCTGGGTCGGTGGGACGGCCATCGGTATCGCCGGCGGCTCCGCGGCGTCGCTCGAGCCCGTCGCCGACGCGTTGTTCCCCGTGCTGTTCGTCGGGCTCGCCGGGATGACCGCGGCGTCGAACAGCACGGTCGTTCGCGCGGTCCTCGCGGCCGTGCTCACCCTGGTGTTGCTGCTCGTCTGGCCGGCGATCGGCGGTATCGGCGCGGTGGGCGTCGCCATCCTGGTCGCCATGGCGGGACCGCGGTGAGTCTGCTCGCGCTGGTGGGTCTGGTCGCCGCCGTCACCCTGCTGAGCCGGGTCGCTCCGATGGTGCTGCTTCCCGTCCCCGATGGCTACCTCGCCACGGTCGTCGCGCGGCTCCCCGCGCCGTTGTTCGCCGCCCTCGCCGTGCTCAGTCTGCTGCCGGCGGGTGGTCATCGACCGTCGCTGCCGGCCATGGTGGCCGTCCTGGCCGCGCTGGTCGTGGCGCCGCGCCGGTCGCTGCTGATCACCGTGCTGGCCGGACTCACCGGCTACCTCGCCGCCGCGGCGGTCCTCGCCTGACCGCGGTGCCGGTCCGGCCGCACGGCCCAACAGGGTGCTGGTGGTGGGCACCTACCCCTCCAGCGGGACCGCGTTGCCGGTCACCTCGATGCCCGCGTCGCCGGGTGGGATGTGGACCCGCAGGTGCGAGGGGCGGCCCATGTCCGTGCCCTGTTCGATGTCGATGGTCACGGGCGGTACGACCGCAGCCCGATCGCGCAGGTAGGCGCCGAAGGCCGCCGCGGCAGCCCCGGTGGCCGGGTCCTCCACGACCCCGCCCGGGGGGAAGAGGTTGCGCGCGTGGTAGCGGGCATCGTGTTCCCGGTGGATCAGCGCGACCGTGGTCAGATCGTGCGACGCCATGGCGAGTCGGAGCCGCTCGAAGTCGTAGGCCACCTCCGCCAGGACCGCCCGGGTCGCCACCATCAGCACGAGGTGACGCGCCCCGGCGTAGGCGACCGCCGGGTCGGAGGACGCGTCCAGGTGTGACCGGGACCAGCCGAGCGACTCCAGCGTCTCGTCCACGAGGCTGTCGGCCGCGGCCTCGACGCTCGGGACGACCGAGGTGAGCGTGGCGGACAACGCCTCGCCCTCGGCACGGACCTCGACGCTGACGTCCCCGTTCCTGGTCTCGAAGACGAAGGTGTCGGGCCCGCGCCTGTCGCCGAGCAGCACGGCACTGGCGATCGTCGCGTGCCCGCAGAAGCTGACCTCGGCCTCCGGGGCGAAGTAGCGCGTGGTGAACCGCCGAGGGTCACTGCGGGGGACCAGGAACGCGGTCTCCGAGTAGCCGACCTCCCGCGCGATCCGGAGCATGTCGGCCTCGGGCAGCGCTTGGTCGGTCACGACGACCCCGGCCGGGTTGCCGCCGTCCGGGTGGTCGGTGAAGGCGGTGAGACGGTGGATCGTCGGCTGTTCGGCGTCGCGCGGGCGCGCGCTCATCGGACCGACTCGGGGCCGGGGACGACGGTCGGGTGGTCGGGTCGTTGCGACATGGGCGTCTCCTCGATCGGGGTTTCGACCGTCGTCAGGCGCTCAGCGACGTGGGCTCGAACCGGGCCGGGCAGCCGCGGAACCGGTTGCGGTAGGCGGAGGGGGTGGTGTGCAGGACGCTCGAGAAGTGCTCCCGGAGGTTCGCGGCGCTGCTGAAGCCGACCCGCCCGGCGATCGCATCGATGGTCAGGTCCGTGGTCTCGAGCATCTCCTGCGCCTGCACGACCCGCTGGTGTCGCAGCCACCGGGCGGGCGAGGTGCCGGTCAACTCACGGAACCGCCGGGAGAAGGTCCGGGTGCTCATCGCGGCCATCCGTGCCAGGTCGGTGATGCGGAGCTGGTGGTCGAGGTGGTCGTACATCCAGGCCATGACCTCCGCGAGCTCGTGCCCCTCGGGCTCCGGCGGGACCGGAGTGGGCAGGAACTGCGCCTGGCCGCCGTCCCGGTGCGGGGGGACGAGCATGCGGCGGGCGACCGTGTTCGCGACCGCCGCGCCGTGGTCCTTGCGCACGATGTGCAGAGCGAGGTCGATGGCGGCCGCGGTCCCCGCCGAGGTCAGGACCTGACCCTCGTCGATGTACAGGACATCGGGGTCGACCTCGACCCGTGGGTACTCGCGCAGGTCCTCGACGTGGATCCAGTGGGTCGTGGCGCGGCGTCCGTCGAGCACGCCCGCCTGCGCCAACGTCAACGCCCCGGAGCAGAAGCTCACCAGCCGGGTGCCGCGCCGGTACGCCTGTCGGATCGCCTCGAGCACCGCATCGGGTGCGCCGGAGGGCAGCCCGAAGGGCACGATCAGCGTGTCGGCGTCCGCGGTGGCGTCGAGGTCGTGCTCGAGCTGCATGCTCCAGCCGTCGGCGGTCCGGACCTGGGAGGTGACCCCGGCGACGATGTGGACGGACAGCCCGCGTTCCCGCAGCGCCGGCGAACCGAAGACCTCGCTGGCGACGGCGACCTCGAACGGCGTCACGCCGTGGCTGAGCACGGTGACGAAACGGTGGGCCATGGCGGGTGCCTTCCTCCGGGGAGCACGGACGCTCGACCGGGAACCGTACGGTCACCTCCGCGGCGGCAGTGGGACCACTGCCGATGCGTGCACGGGTCCAATCCGCGTCGTGTGCAGGGCAGGAGTCTCGCGGGACCGGAAGCGATCGACCGCCGGGTTTCCGGTCAGTCGTGGGCGGAACCCGGTCAGCTTCCGGGGCCGGCGCATGCAGGTGGGCGACGGCGTCGCCGGACGTGGCCGCTCCCCGATGGGGGATGGCAGGAAAGCGGCTCGCGGCCTCGTGCCGGCGGGGGTGAGGCTGTCGACTCCCGATCGGAGCACCACGCATGCGGACCTCCCCGTTCGAGCAGATCCGACCTTGCGCGACCCACGGCGGTGTTCCCGTCGCTGATGGTCCGGCGACGCTGCGGCCGCTGCTCACTGCTGTCGCGACCACCGACCTCGACGACCACGGGCGCTGGACGTCGATCCTGGACGACGCGGCCGAGGCGACGACGCAGCTCGCGGCCGTCGGCGTACTGCCGCCACACCTGACCGTCGCACGGACCGACGCACCGGTGCTCGCGGCACGGTTGATCGCGGCGGCGTGGCGCCACGTGACGGCCGCGCCTGCGCGTCCTCACCCGGCGGGCGATCGGTGACGGGTCCACCGGTCGGGACCGACTCCGCCGACGGGGCCACTGCGTGCCGAGTGGCCCGGGTCCGGTGGCGGTATGGGCGCGCTGCGGCCCGTCGCGCGCAACACGGTGGACGAGAGGATGTGTCGTGGGCAAGGTCGTGAGCGAGATCGACGAGCGGTTGGCCCGGTGGCTCGAGGCGCAGCCGCTGTGGTTCGTGGCCAGCGCACCGCTCGACCCCGGCGGCCACTGCAACATCTCGCCCAAGGGCGGCGCAGGTCTGTTCCGCGTGTTGGGTGACCACCGGGTCGCCTACGTCGACCTGTTCGGCAGCGGGATCGAGACCGTGGCGCACCTGCGCGAGAACGGACGGATCGTCGTCATGTTCGCCGCGTTCGACGGGGCGCCGGACGTGGTGCGGTTGCACGGGCGGGGACGGGTCGTCCAGCAGCACGAGGGTGACTACCCCGGACTCCTCGACGGGTTCGAACTCACCGACGACCACCGACGGTGTGCACGCTCGATCATCGACGTCGAGGTGCGGCGCATCTCCCGTTCGTGCGGGTTCGTGGTCCCCGAGATGCGGTACGAGGGCGAACGTCAGCAGTTGTACCGCTACGCCGCGGATCGGGTGGCCACGGACGGCCCGCTCGCGATCCGCACCTACTGCGACGTGAACAACGCGGCCAGTATCGACGGGCTCACCGGGTTGGATGCGTTCGGTCCGACGGTGACCGAGCAGCAGCGCACCCGTCACGACCACAGGGGCAAGGTGGTGTGAGGATCGACGATCCCGATCCCGATCCCGATCGCGATCCCGATCGCGACACGGAAGCGGCGAGGGGCGCGCGCGCCGCCACCCTTGAGCGGTGTCACCGCCGCGACCGGCGGCCGTGGGTGGCGGCCACCCGCTCGGCATCCATGTCGTCGAGGAGGCGGTAGGGGTAGTCGGGGACCGGTGGCGCACTCGCCACGTCGAGGGCACGCAGATCGACCTGGGTGAGGCGGATGTCCCGCGCGCCGAGGTTGTCCTGGAGCTGTGACACCGTCCGGGCACCGATGATCGTCGACACGACACCGGGCTGGAGGGTCAGCCAGGTGAGCGCCACCTGGCTCATGCTGGCCTCGTGGCGAGCGGCGACATCGCGCAGGACGTCGAGGATCGCCCACGTGCGCGGGGTCGCCCGCTTGGCGTAGGCCTCGACCCCGCGATCGGGATCCTCTCCGAGCCGGGTGGCGCCGGTCGGGGGCTGCTCGGCCCGGTACTTGCCCGTTAGCCAGCCACCGCCGAGCGGTCCCCACGGCAACAGCGCGATGCGGTGGTCGAGGGCGGCGGGGACGACCTCGAGCTCGATGTCGCGGGCGAGCAGGTTGTACTGGGGCTGGATCGACACCGGGACGGTCCCACCGAGCTGACGGGACACCTGCACGATGCGTTCCAACTGGTAACCCCGGACGTTGGAGAGCCCGATGGCACCGACCTTGCCGGCACGCACCATCCCATCGAGCGCCGGCAGCCAGATCTCCGGGTCGACCAGCGGATCCCAACCGTGGACCTGGTACAGCTCGACGTGGTCGACGCCGAGCCGCGTCAGGCTGGCGTCGAGGGCCCGGTGCAGGTAGGCGGGGGAGAGGCCCTGGTCGTTGGGTCCGCGATCGGGGGTGAGCGGGAAGCGCGCCTTGGTCGCCAGCACCATCGCGCCCCGCTGCGAGCGGTCCGCCAGCCATCGGCCCACGATCCGTTCGCTCTCGCCGCCGGTGTAGACGTCCGCCAGATCGAGCAGGGTCCCGCCCGCCTCGGCGAACACATCGAGCAGGCGATGGGCCTCCGGCTGCGGGGTCTCGGCGCCGAAGGTCATCGCGCCCAGCGCGTACTCGGAGACGACCAGTCCGCTGTCGCCCAGGCTGTCGTGTCGCATCGGTCCTCCGTGGTGGCCTACCTGCCGGCGCATCGCCGGCGGGTGAGCGTCCCCGAGCGCGTCGGTCCGCCACAGCGGGGAACCCGCCGTACAGCACCGCTTTCGGGCCAACACCCCGGTCGCCTCAGGGTGTCGAGCGCCGGTGGGCCTCAGCCGCTCGACTCCGGGCGGCGTCGAGCCATGGCCCGACGCAGCGTGGGGAGCTGCCACATCACGAGGCCGGAGACGGCGAGCGCGGGCAGGATCGCGGCCCGCAGCGGCAGCTGGAGCCGATCGGCCACGGTGGCAGGACCGTAGACGTAGGCCAGCAGCGGCAACGCCATCGCGAGGTGGATGCGTCGGAGCAGGGCACGCTGTCGTGCAGGTCTCGAGGTCATGGTCGTCCCTGTCGGGGGTGGGGGGGCGCCACCAGGCCGGCGGCGCCGTGACGATACATAGTCAGCTATGTAAAAATCAAGAGCACACTATGTATGCTGTGCCGCATGGATGAGCGGAGCCCGCAGGACCACCCCGCATCAGCGATGCCTGCCCAGGAGCCGCTCGATGCCACGGGAGGCACGCTCTTCACCGAGGTGTCGCTGGGCTACCTCGTCAACCGGCTCGCGCGGGAGTTCGTCGCGGCCGTCCAGCAGCGCCTCGCCCCCCACGGTGTCCAGCCCGGCCAGCTGCCCACCCTGCTGCAGCTCTACGAGCGCGAGGGCCGGACACAGTCGGAGCTCGCCCGCACCGTGGGGGTCGAGCAGCCGACCATGGCCAGCACGCTGCGCCGTATGGAACGCGACGGGCTCGTGGAGCGGACCCCCGACCCGGATGACGGCCGCCGCGCGCTGGTGGGCCTGACCGCGTCAGCACGTGCGCGCGAGGCGGCGATCCGCGCGGAGCTGGATCAGGTGAACGCCGTGGCCACGGCGGGCCTCGACGACGCCGAGGTCCAGGCGCTGGTCCGCACGCTGGATGCGATCACCGCTTCGCTCGCCGCCCTGCACGAGCAGGACCCCTGATCGCGGCGAGCCACCCTCACTCCGCCAACCAGATGGAGACGGTCAGGCCGAGGCCGCCGACGCCGACCATGGCGGCGAGCCATGGGCCGGCGGCCCGGAGGAAGCCGACCGTGGGGCGCGCTCGGGCGTGCTCGGTCCCGCTGGCCGCGATCCGTCGGTCCAGGAAGGTCGCGAGACCCGTGTGCATCGCGGGGATCAGGCCCACGGCCACGCCGGTGATCAGCAGCATGAACGTCGTCCGGTAGACCCGCGCGGCGAGCTCGGCGTCGCCGCCGAACAGCGGCAGGGTCCGCTCTCCGAGCGCCAGCAGCACGACGATGAGCAGGGCGCACACCGCTGCGAGCCAGGTCACGCGCACCGTCACGACCTCCGCCGTTCCGTGGAGCCGCTCTCGAGGGCCCAGAGCCCCTCTTCGGGCGGCCGTTGCCGTCGGGTCATGCGCCGCCGGTCAGTCGCCGAAGATCCGGGCGAACAGGTCGCGGAAGAAGTCCCCGATCTGCTCGAGGATGCCCTCGGCGTCCTCCGCGATGTCACCGGGGTCCGGCAGCGGTAGCGGCAGCGGCTCTGGCTCCGGCTCGGGGTCGGTTTCCGGGTCCGTTCCGGGCTCCGGCTCGGGGTCCGGTTCGGGGTCGGGCTCCGGTTCGGGGTCGGGCTCCGGCTCCGGCTCGGGGGCTGTCTCGGGTGCGGGTTCGGGGTCCGTCTCGGGTTCGGGGTCCGGCTCGGGTTCGGGGTCCGTCTCCGGCTCCTCGGGTTCCGGTGCGACCTCCGCGGGCCCGCGGCTGATCTGGATCTCCACGGATGCGCCCCGCTCGACCTCCGTGCGGGCTGCCGGGTCCTGTTCGATGACGATGCCGGCATCCTCGTCCGCGTCGACTCGGGTGACCACCACGTCGAACCCGAGCGCGTCGAGCAGACGCAACGCGTCGGACTCCTGGCGTCCGGTGACCCGAGGGACCTCGACGACCTCGGGCGCGGCGGCTGCGGTCAGATCGACCGCGTCGCCCTCCTCGGCCTCCGTTCCCGCCTCGGGGCGACTCGCGAGCACCGTGCCGGGTTCCTCGTCCTCCGCGGCCTCGACGGTCTCCACCTCGCCCAGCACGAGGTCGGCGTCCTCGAGTTCGTCCGCCGCCGCCTCGAGGTTCAGGCCGACCAGATCGGGGACGATCACCTCGTCGTCGGACAGCAGCGCGGCGATCAACGCGATCAGGGCCAGCGCCCCCACGGCGAGCGCCACCCACAGCCACGGGGAGCGTCGCGCCGACTCCAGGCGCAGCTCCAGCTCCCCGACCGGGGTGTCATCGAGCTCGAGCTCCAGCCCGGCGGTCGTGAATCCGTCGCTCGCGACCTCCAACCGGTGGGTGGCTGCCGGGGGCGTCGACGGTGCGGGCAACGCGGTGAGCGGGATCAGGAACCGGCCCTGCGGGTCGGTCACGGCCTGGCCGACGAGCTGCCCGTCCACGGTGCGCAGCTGCGCCCGGGCGTCGAGCACCGGCTCCTCGGTCGCATCGTCCACGACCCGCCCCGACAGCTCCGCCGGCAGCAGCTCGACGTGCAGCGTCGATCCGAGCTGCTCCTGCGGGAGCGTCCGTCGGTCGGTGAAGTAGCCGTCCGCGCGCACCACGAGGCCCAGCGGGCCCGTCGACGGCAGGCCGGTGACCCGGAACGTGCCGTTGGCCTCCGTGCGTGCGTCGGCGATGACCCGGCCGTCGGCGTCGGTGACCTCGATCCGTGCGCCGAACGGATCGGTCGGTTCGAGGTCGGCCGCGGAGACACGTCCCGTGATCGCGGCGGCCGAGAGCGGGATCCGCACGCGGCCACCGGGGTGGTCGACCACCGTTCGGCTGGCGCCGTACCCGGTGGCGGCGACGTCGAGGTGGTAGCGACCGGCCGGCAGCGGCGTGGTGCTGAACCGGCCATCGGCGACCGTCGACACCGATGACACGGTGGCCCCGGCCGGGTCCGTCACCCGGATGGTCGCGTCGGCCAGGGGCTGACCCGTGGCCTCGTCGCTGACGTCGCCCCGCAGGGGAACCGGCCCGCGGGGCTGCGACGGATCGATGACCTCGGTGGCGTCGTCCCGGGCCGCATCGCCCGGCGTCGTCGCCTCGGGCGACAGCGGGCGGGTCGCGTCGGCCTCTCCCGGGCGCGTGGGCTCCGGCGGGCTGTTCGGATCCTCGGACATCGGGACCTCCCCTGTCGCACGGTCGGCCGCGCGGTGTCGACAGGCTACTCAGGGGCGCGGGGCAGGGCCCGCTCGTCACGCCGCGAGCTCCTGCGGTCGCGGAACGGGCCCGTCCCTCGCCGATCGGGCCGGGCGGTGCGCATCCCACCGTGCACGCGGTGTTGAGTATACATATACCCCCTAAGGGTATAAGCTCGGACCCTTCGATACGGAGAACGGTGTTTCGATGGCCCATGACGACCACGTTGATGACGCGGCCCACGGCGATCACGCCGCGCAGGGCGATCACGCCGCGCACGGCGATCACGCCGCGCACGGCGATCACGCCGCGCACGGCGATCACGCGGCGATGTTCCGTGACCGGTTCTGGCTCGCGTTCGCGCTGACCATCCCGGTGGTCGTCTGGGCGCCGATGATCCAGGAGTGGTTCGGCTACACCGCGCCGGTCTTCCCGGGTAGCACCTGGCTGTCGCCGGTGCTCGGCACGGTGATCTTCTTCGCCGGGGGTTGGCCGTTCCTGACCGGTGGCGTGCAGGAACTGCGCGGTCGCGCACCCGGGATGATGCTGCTCATCGCGATGGCCATCACGGTGGCCTACGTCGCGTCCCTCGCGAACGTCGTCGGCTGGTTCGGGGACGAGCTGTGGTGGGAGCTCGCGTTGCTGATCTCCATCATGCTGCTCGGGCACTGGCTCGAGATGCGCGCGATCGGGCAGGCACGCGGGGCCCTGGAGGCGCTGGCTGAGCTGTTGCCCGACGAGGCGGAACGCGTCGACGAGGACGGCTCGACGCGGACCGTGCGCATCGACGAGCTCGTTGTCGGTGACCTGGTGCTGATCCGGCCCGGTACGCGCATCCCCGCCGACGGGACGATCGTGGACGGATCGGCGGACGTGGACGAGTCCATGATCACCGGCGAGTCGAACCCGGTCGCCCGCCAGACGGGCGATCGCGTGGTCGCCGCGACCGTGGTGACCGACGCGAGCCTCCGGGTCGAGGTGACCGCGACCGGCGACGACACCGCCTTGGCGGGGATCGAGCGGATGGTCGCCGACGCGCAGTCGTCGCGCTCGAGGACGCAGGTGCTGGCCGACCGCGCTGCGGCCCTGTTGTTCTACGTCGCGGTCGCGGCCGGGACGCTCACCGCGCTGGTGTGGAGCCTGCTCGGCGAGCCGGGCTTCGCGGTCGACCGGACGATCACGGTGCTCGTGATCGCCTGCCCGCACGCCTTGGGTCTCGCGATCCCCCTGGTGACCTCGATCTCCACCTCGAAGTCGGCCAGGTCGGGGATCCTGGTCACCGACCGGCTCGCGCTCGAACAGATGCGGGGCATCGATGCAGTGCTGTTCGACAAGACCGGCACCCTGACCGAGGGCGCCCACGCGGTCGCCGGTGTCGCCACGGTCGACGGCGTCGAGGAGGCGGACCTGCTGGCGATTGCCGGGGCGGTCGAGGCCGACTCCGAACATCCGCTCGCGCGCGCCATCCACGCGTACGCGACCGAGCGGGTCGCGGTCCCCGCCGTGTCCGGGTTCCGGTCCCTGACCGGGCGGGGGGTCGCGGCCCGGGTCGACGGCGCCGAGGTGGCCATCGGTGGGCCGGCACTGCTGCGCGAGCTGGAGCTCGATGTCCCCGAGGGGTTGGCCGGGTCGACCGACCGGTGGGTCGAGCGGGGTGCCGCCGTGCTGCACGTGATCCGTGACGGCCAGGTCGTCGGCGCGTTCGCGCTCGAGGACCGGGTACGTGAGGTCTCCCGCCAGGCCGTGGCGCAGTTGCGTGCGGCCGGGATGACGGTGGCGATGATCACCGGTGACGCCCGGCAGGTCGCCGACGCCGTCGCGGCCGAGCTCGGCATCGATGAGGTGTTCGCCGAGGTCCTCCCGGTGGACAAGGAGGCGAAGGTGGCCGAACTGCAGGACCGCGGGCTGACCGTCGCCATGGTCGGGGACGGGGTCAACGACGCGCCGGCGCTCGCCCGTGCGGACGTCGGGATCGCGATCGGTGCCGGTACGGACGTCGCGATCGGGTCCGCCGGCATCGTCCTCGCCTCCGACGACCCCCGTGGGGTGGTCGCCATCCGGACCCTGTCGGCGGCCACGTACCGCAAGATGATCCAGAACCTGTGGTGGGCGGCCGGCTACAACCTCGCCGCCATCCCGTTGGCCGCGGGCGTGCTCACCCCGATCGGGTTGACCCTGCCCATGGCGCTCGGCGCCGCACTCATGAGCCTGTCCACCATCATCGTCGCGCTCAACGCCCAGCTGCTTCGGCGCGTCGAGCTGTCGACCGACGCGCCCAGCTGAGCCGCGCGCGCGTGCTCGTGCGGCTCACGTGGGCTCGAGGTCGAGCCGCATGACCACCCGCGGGATGCCGCCGGACACCGACGAGGTGTCGGCGGCCTTGGTGAAGCCCGCCCGTTCGAACAGCTTCCGGGTCCCGACGTAGGCCATGGTCGTGTCGACCGTGGCACCCTCGTTGTCGACGGGGTAGCCCTCGACCGCGGGCGCCCCACGCGAACGCGCGTGCTCGACGGCACCGGCCAGCAGCGCGTGCGAGATGCCACGACCCCGGAAGCCGGGCCGGACCCGGATACACCAGACGGTCCACACGGGCCGTTCGTCGACGTGCGGGATCTTGCGTGACCGGGCGAACGGCAACTCCGCCCGTGGCGCGACCGCGGCCCACCCCGCCACCTCGCCGTCGTCGTAGGCCAGCATCCCCGGCCCGTCGTCGGTCCCGCACAGACCCCGGACGTACTCCCCGCGGGCCGGGCCGACGAGCGCACGGTCGGTCTTCGAGTCGAGCCGGTGGCTCAGGCACCAGCACACCGAGGCGTCCGGGCGCTTCGGGCCGAGCACCAGCGCGAGGTCGTCGAAGCGGTCGATGGTTGCGAGCGTCACCTCGACGGTCATCCGGGCACCTCCGGTGACGCGACCGATCGGGAGGCCGCTCGCGTTCAGGCATCCTGGCAGGCGCCCCCGCCGCTGGCAACGGACGGTCCGGGCCACGACTCGCCCGGGGTGCCACCACGAGCCGTGGCGCCCGATCCGGTACCCCGTTGTCGATGTGCGTGAGTGCTCAGGGCCGTGTGATGGTCGCGATGCCGTAGACGGCCGGCAGCTCGACGCCGCCCTCCGCGCCGGGGCGGGACAGCTCACCCCACGCCTGCAGCGTGGCGGTACGCACCCGCGGCCAGGCGGTGTCATCGATCGCGTCCATGGCGGTCCGCAGGCGCAGGAACGGTCCCGACGCCGACTCGAGCAGTGCGAAGGCCCCGTCCAGCGAGTCGAAGGGAAACCATGCGGTCCGGTGCTCGACCGCCAGCTCGACGTCGAGCCCGGCGAACAGCCCGCGCAGGGCCAGGGGATCGGCCCAGTCCTGGGGGTTCGGCCGGCCGGCGAAGAGATCGTCGGGTAGCTCGGCCATGATCAGGTCGATCGATCGGGCGAACATCCCCTCGTCGGCCCAGGCGGTGCTCACGATCCGCCCGCCCGACACACAGACACGCACCAGCTCACGCGCACAGGCGCGGGGATCGTCCGCGGTGAAGGCACCGAAGGTGGACAGCACGAGGTCGAACGACGCGTCGTCGTAGGGCAGGGCCAGCAGGTCGCCCTCACGGAACCGGACCTCCAGGTCACGCTCGGCCGCCCGCTGCCGCGCGACGGTCAACAGCCGGGGTGTGAGGTCACAGGCGTCCACCTCGGCGCCACGGGCTGCAGCCGCCAGCGCGGTGTTGCCGGTCCCGGTCGCCGCGTCCAGCACCCGCAGGCCCTCGACACCGAGCTCCTCGACCAGTGCGGTGGTCGCCGGCTCGAACAGCGCGCCGATGTCCTCGTAGCAGCCGTCGGTCCACAGCCCGACGATCGCCTCCCGACGCTCGGGGTCCTGGATGCGGCTGGCGGTCACGGGGCGACCACCGGGGTCGATCGCGTGTCGATGGTCGGGCCCCCGTGCCCGTGCCCGGCGTGGTCGTGGTCGTCGTCGTGGATGTAACCGTCGGCGGCGACGTCCCAGGCCGGCAGCGGGTCGGGCAGGGACCGCCAGCCGTCGGGACCCAGGGCCACCTCGGCGTCGGTCAGCAGCGCGGGATCGAGTGCCGCGCGGACGGCCGCGGGATCGAGGTCCTGGGCGATGAACACCAGCTCCTGGCGTCGATCGCCGACCTGCTCGTCCCAGACACGGTCGAGCAGGCGCCGTTCGTCACCATCGAGGTCCCACTCGTCGCGTGGGGTGTCCGCGAGCCACCACCCGGCGGGTTCCAACCGCAGCCACGGTCCGGCTTGCGACCAGGTGCCGCACACCTCGGGGCGGGTCGCCAACCACACCGCGCCCTTCGAGCGCAGGACGCCGTCCAGTCGATCGACCGCGGCCGCGAGCCGTTCGGGGTGGAAGGGCCGACGGGCCCGGTAGACGGTGCTCGAGATCCCGTACTCCTCGGTCTCCGGGACGTGCTCGAAGCCCTCGAGCTCACGCAGCCAGCCGGGCAGCAGGGCGGCGGACTCGATGTCGAAGCGGTCCGCGCCGACCACCAGTTGTGGATCGACACGACCGAATGAGGTCCGGACCTGCGTCGCGCCGGGGTTGAGCGCCCGCAGCGCGGCCTCGACCTCCCGCGTGCGCTCCTCGCCGGCCAGATCGACCTTGTTGATCAGCAGCACGTCGGCGAACTCGACCTGGTCGATGAGCAGGTTCGACAACGCACGATCGTCCTCGGGGAGCGCCTCGAGGTCGCGGTCCGCGAGCAGGTCCTCCTCGGTGAGTTCCTCCAGGAACGTCGAGGCATCGACCACGCTGACCATGGTGTCGAGCCGGGCGTGCTGCCCGAGGCTGACCCCGTCGACGTCCTCGAAGGCGAAGGTGACCGCGACCGGGAGCGGTTCGGAGATCCCGGTGGACTCGATGAGCAGGTGGTCGAAGCGGCCCGAGCGTGCCAGTTCCGCGACCTGGACCAGCAGGTCCTCGCGCAGGGTGCAGCAGATGCAGCCGTTGGACATCTCGACGAGCTGCTCATCGACCCGGTCGAGCTGCACGTCCCCACGGACGAGATCGACGTCGATGTTGAGCTCACTCATGTCGTTGACGATGACGGCGACCTTGAGCCCCTCGCGGTTGTGCAGCAGGTGAGTGAGCACCGTCGTCTTCCCGGCACCGAGGAAGCCGGACAGCACGGTCACCGGGAGGCGATGGTCCTGGGGTGCTGCGGGCACGGCGTCCTCCGAGCAGGCGCGGAACGGGGCACCGAACGGTAGGCATTATCGGAACCGTTCGCAATACGCGCCACCAGGTGGGTGCCGAGCGGACACGCGGTCGCCGACGCGTTCAGGCGTGCCCGGCGCGGTGCCGGTCCAGCGCCCGACCGGTCGAGGGTCGGGAGGGCGCCTGCCGCGTCACGTGCGCCAGATGGCCTGGTTCACCTGGTTCTCGAGCAGTTCCTGGCGTCCGGACCGCGGGGTCGGATCGATGGCGCCCTGCTGGACCTGGTCCGCCAGCGTCGCGAGACTCTCGCTGCCATCGTGGATCGCGCGCCCGAGCGGACCGTCCCAGTCGCGGTACCGCTCGGCCCGCGCGCCCGTCAGGGTCCGGTCCTCGTGGAGCCGCGCCGCGACGAGCAGCGCACTGGCGAGGGTGTCGATGGCGCCGATGTGTCCGTGGAACAGATCGGTGCGGTCGAGGCTCTGGCGACGCAGCTTGGTGTCGAAGTTGAAGCCGCCGGTGGTGAAGCCACCTCCGCGCAGGATCTCGAACATCACCAACGACATCTCCTCGACCGAGTTCGGGAACTGGTCGGTGTCCCACCCGTTCTGTGGGTCGCCCCGGTTGGCGTCGATGCTGCCGAACAGGTCGTGGTCGACCGCGTAGGCCACCTCGTGGTGGAAGGAGTGGCCGGCCAGTGTCGCGTGGTTGCCCTCGATGTTGACCTTGTACTCGCCGACGAGGTCGTGCCGTTCGAGGAAGCCGTGCACGGTGGCGCTGTCGTAGTCGTACTGGTGCTTGGTGGGTTCCTGGGGCTTGGGTTCGAGCAGCAACGTGCCCTCGAAGCCGATGTCGCGCTTGTGCTCGGCGACCAGCGTCAGGAACCGGGCGAGTTGCGCCTCCTCGCGGGCGAGGTCGGTGTTGAGCAGCGTCTCGTAGCCCTCGCGCCCGCCCCACAGCACGTAGTTCTCGCCCCCGAGCCGGTGGGTGATCTCCATCATGTGGCGCACCTGCGCGGCGCCGTAGGCGAACACCTCGGGATCGGGGTTGGTCGCCGCCCCGGCGGCGTAGCGGGGGTGGCTGAACAGGTTCGCCGTGCCCCACAGCAGCTTCACGCCGGTGTCGGCCATCTTCTGCTCGACCGCATCGATGATGACGTCGAGGTTGCGTGTGGACTCGGCGAAGGTGGCGCCCTGCGGCGCGATGTCCACGTCGTGGAAGCAGTAGTAGGGGACCCCGAGCTTGGTGAAGAACTCGAACGCCGCGTCCAGCTTGGCGTGGGCCGCCTGCATCGGGTCGGCCGCCGGGTCCAGCCACGGGCGGTCGAACGTGCCGGATCCGAAGACGTCCGATCCTGCCCAGGCGAACGAGTGCCAGTAGCAGACGGCCAGGCGCAGGTGCTCGGCCATGGATCGACCCATGACCTGACGGTCGGGCTCGTAGACCTTGAAGGTCAGCGGATCCGCGCTGTCCATCCCGGCGAACGCGATCGGCTCGCGCACCTCGGGGAAGAACGCTCCGGTGTCATCTGCCATGGGAACACGCCTGTCGTCCGGGACCGTCGACCGGCGGACTCCGACTCCCGCGGGTCCGCCGTCGGGGCCACGCTAGCATTAGTAGCGTCAGTGTACGATCTAGGTGCGGGGGATCGCAGGTGCGCTGACGGGGTCGTCGAGGATGGCGCGCAACGCGACCCCGGCGGCGCCCGTGACGGCGGCGCCCGCCAACAGTTCCGAGCCGAGCACCTCGATGGGGGACCACGTCGCGGCCAACACCCGCGTGGCGAGCTGTTCCTCGATCGGGGCCCGCAACCACGGCTCGAGGGCGGCGAAGTAGCCGCCCAACACCACGGCCCGTGAGCCCATGAGGTTGGCCGTCGAGGCGAGCGCGATCCCGAGCCAGGTCCCCACCTGCTCGATGGCGATCCGTGCCACCTCGTCGCCGGCCGTGGCCGCCGTCACCACCTCGGCCGCGCTCGTCGGGGTGTGGCCGGGTCGGCTCGCGGCGCGCAGGAGCGCCTCGAGCCCTGCGAGCGCCTCCACGCACCCCCGGGCCCCGCAGGCACAGACCGGCCCGTCCGCCTGGAGGGTGAGGTGGCCGAACTCCCCGCCGAACCCGGTCTCGCCCCGGTGCAACGCCCCGTTGCTCACGATCCCGGCGCCGACACCGACGGAGCCCGACACGTAGACGAAGTCGCGGTGGGTGCGTCCGGCGCCGTACCACCGCTCGCCGAGGGCCGCCAGGTTGGCCTCGTTGTCGGTGCGGATCGGCAGGGCGTCACCCAGGGCCGCTTGCAGCAGGTCGGCGACCGGCACCTCGCGCCACCCGAGGTTCGGCGCGACCAGCAGGACGCCCGCCGATGCGTCCACGAGACCGGGCAGCGCGAGGCTGGCTCCGACCTCGATCGCGCCGCCCTCCACCAGGGCGCGCCGCGGGCCCGCGACCAGCTCGGCCAGGGCCCGCAGGGTCTGCGTCGCCGGGACCCCCCGGTTGTCGCGCCACACCGTCGCGTGCTCGCGGATCCGTCCGGTCAGGTCGATCGCGGTGTAGGTGAGGTGGTCGACGTTGACCTCGAGGCCCAGGGCGACGTAGCGCTCACCGGCGAGTTCGAGGGCGACCGCTGGTCGGCCAACCGACCCGTCGCCCGCGCTGCCGGCCTCGCGGACCAGCTCCCGGGCGATGAGCTCGGCCACGAGACTGGAGACGGTGGTCTTGTGCAGACGCGTTCGCGTGGCGACATCCGAACGCGACGGGCGGTCACCGTCGGCGATGGTCCGCAGCACCAGGCCCAGGTTGTGCCGCCGCATCCCCTCGCGGTCGAGTGGCGCCGCGGCGGTCATCTCGTCCCCAACGTCGCGCCACGGTCGGTGTGGTCCCGGCACCCGCGGTGGGCGCCCGCGTGCGACCCCGAGGAGTCTACGTGGCTACCTCGGGGCGACGACCGGGCTCACGCGGGGTGCAGCGCCCGACGCAGCGCGTCCACGCGCAGCGCCCAGATGCGCTGGCTCAGCGCCGCCTCGGGCGCGAAGGTCTCCGAGGCGTGGTACGCGCCCGGGTGCACGTGGAACTCGGTCGGGACCCCGGCCTGCAGCAGGCGGGCGGCGAAGGCGAGGTCCTCGTCGCGGAACAGGTCCACCTCGCCGACGTCGATGAAGGCCGGCGGCAGGCCCGACAGGTCCTCGGCTCGGGCCGGCGCGGCGAGCTCGTCGGCCTCCGCACCACCGAGGTACCACGACCAGGCTTCGAGGTTGCCGGCGCGGTCCCAGATGCCGACCTCGGTGATCTCATGGCTCGATGGGGTCGTGTTGGTGTCGTCGATCATGGGGTAGATCGGCATCATGAAGGCGATGGCCGGGCCACCCCGGGCCCGGGCGAGCAGCGCCGTCGCGATGGTCAGACCCCCGCCGGCGCTCATGCCGTAGACGGCGAGGCGCGCCGGATCGGCGCCGAGGTCGGCCGCGTTCGCCGCGGCCCAGGTCAGGGCCGCGTAGCAGTCCTCGGCCGGTGCGGGGTGGGGGTGCTCGGGGGCGAGCCGGTAGCCGACGGAGACCACCACCGCGCCCACCTGCTCCGCGAGCAGTTCGACGGTCGCGGCCTCGCCGTCGATGCTGCCCAGCACCATGCCGCCGCCGTGGATGTGGAAGATCAGGGGCAGGGGCCCGGACGCCTCGACCGGCCGGGTGATGCGTACCCGGACCTCAGGCGCACCCTCGGGCCCGGGCACGTGACGCTCCTCGTGGCTGACCCGTTCGTTGGGCGGGACGTCGGCGGTCATCGCCGCGATCAGGTCGCTGACCGCCTGGCGGCGCGCGACGATGTCCTCGATCGCGTTGAAGCCGCCGGGGAACATCCCGAGCAGGGCCTCGAGCGGTGCGCGCGATGCGGGGTCGATCCGGTCGTGTTGTCCCATGGTGCACGCCTGACGTCTGGACGATCCCCCGGGGAACAGCACTCTAGGTCCGGCCGACCACGTGGCGGGGGGCCGGTGTTGCGTCCGATGCGCGGATGCGTACGCTTCGCTCCATGCGCACATCGCTCCTGCTGCTTCCGGGCCGCGGCGAGGACGGCTAGACCGGCCACCTCGTCGCGGAGGTTCCGTCGTGCCGGTCACGGATCACCGACCCGCACCCGTGAGGAGCCCACCCCGATGTCGAGCGAGCAGCCCCGCGCCCATCCTCCTACGTCCGCCGCGACCACCGGCGACGTGTGGACCCCCGAGCAGCAGCCGTCCGGGCTGCCCGTCCACCGCTACCGCCCGTTCCACGAGCAGATCACCGTGGAGCTGCCGGACCGCACCTGGCCGGCCACCCGGATCGAGCGAGCGCCCCGCTGGGCCGCCGTCGATCTGCGTGATGGCAACCAGGCACTGATCGATCCGATGGATCGCCACCGCAAGCTCACCATGTTCGAGCTGCTCGTCGACCTCGGATTCAAAGAGATCGAGGTCGGGTTCCCGGCGGCGAGCCAGACGGACTTCGACTTCGTCCGGATGCTGATCGAGGAGGATCGCATCCCCGACGACGTCATCATCCAGGTGCTGACCCAGTGCCGTCAGGAGCTGATCGAGCGCACCTTCGAGTCGCTGATCGGGGCGGACCGCGCGATGGTCCACTTCTACAACTCCACGTCGGTCACCCAACGGCGGGTGGTCTTCGGCCAGGACCGCGCCGGCATCCGGGATATCGCGGTCAACGGCGCCGCGATCGCCCGCAAGTGCGCCGACGCGATCACCCCCGACACCGACATCCACTGGCAGTACTCGCCCGAGTCCTACACCGGCACGGAACTCGACTTCGCGCTCGAGGTCTGCGGCGCGGTGATGGAGGTCGTCGAGCCGACCGCGGCACGGCCGATCGTGCTCAACCTGCCGGCCACGGTGGAGATGGCGACCCCGAACGTCTACGCCGACTCGATCGAGTGGATGCACCGCCACCTGCCGAACCGCGACGCGGTCGTGCTGTCCCTGCACCCGCACAACGACCGTGGCACGGCCGTGGCCGCCGCGGAGCTCGGGGTCATGGCCGGTGCGGACCGGGTCGAGGGCTGCCTGTTCGGCAACGGTGAGCGCACCGGCAACGTGTGCCTGATCACGCTGGGCATGAACCTGTTCAGCCAGGGCATCGACCCCATGATCGACCTGTCCGACCTCGACGGCATCCGGCGCACCGTGGAGTACGCGAACCAGCTGCCGGTCCACGAGCGCCACCCGTGGGGCGGGGACCTGGTCTACACCGCGTTCTCCGGCAGCCACCAGGACGCGATCAAGAAGGGCCTGGAGGCGCTCGAGGCCGATGCGAGTGCCAGTGGGGCCGCGCTCGAGGACATGACCTGGGACGTGCCCTACCTGCCCATCGACCCCAAGGACGTCGGGCGGACCTACGAGGCGGTCATCCGCGTCAACTCGCAGTCCGGCAAGGGCGGCGTGGCCTACATCATGAAGCAGGACCACCAGTTGGACCTGCCCCGTCGGCTCCAGATCGAGTTCAGCCACGTCGTCCAGGCACGCACCGACGCCGAGGGCGGCGAGGTGACCCCCGACGCGATGTACCGGATCTTCGCCGACGAGTACCTCCCCGGGGAAGGCGACACCTGGGGGCGCTTCCGGCTGCTGTCCAGTCGGCACGCGGCCGACGACGACGGCCAGGATCGCATCGTCGTCGAGCTCACCGACCACGGCACCCCCGTCACGCTCGAGGGCGCCGGCAACGGTCCGATCGCGGGCCTGTGCCAGGCCCTCGCCGCGCACGGGGTCGAGGTGAAGGTCCACGACTACGCGGAGCACGCGATGTCGTCGGGACGGGACGCGACCGCCGCGGCCTACATCGAGTGCGAGATCGGCGACCAGGTGCTGTGGGGGGTCGGGATCGACCCGAACATCGTGGCGGCGTCGCTGAAGGCGATCATCAGCGCCGTCAACCGGGCCGATCGCCACTGACCCGGCCACCTCGGCGGGGGAGCGCGTCCGCGCGGGCGGCGATCGGGGGCCCGCCCGGGTCGTGTCGAGCCGGATCGGAGGTCCGCCATCGCTGAGTTGCTCGTCGTCGCGCTGACCGCCGGACTCGGCGCGTTCCTCGGGGTCGCCGCCGGGTTCGGTGGGGCCGTGCTCATCGTGCCCGGGCTGCTGCTCGTGGGACTGCCGGCCCCGGCTGCAGCGACCGCTGGGTTGCTCTCGGTCGTGACCGCGACCGCGTCCGCCGCGCCGTTCCAGGTCGTGCAGCGGCTCGCCAACCACCGCCTGGCCGTCACCATCGAACTCGCCGCCGCATCGGGTGTGGTGGCGGGCGCGCTGCTGCTCGAGCAGCTCCCGGAGTTCGCCTTCCGGCTGGTGCTCGCGGCGGCGATCCTGGTCGCCGCCGCAGGCGGCGCGCGTCGCCGCCCGGTGCGCAACCGGCCCGACCCGAGCCTGCGGGCTGAGGACATCGGGGAGACACCCGGGGCATTGGCGGGCGCCTACGCGCTGGGGGCCGATGTCGTCCCGTACCGCGCGATACGGATCCGGGTGGGTGCGGCGCTCTCGCTCGGTATCGGGTTCGTCTCCGGGCTCACCGGCACTGCGGGTGGCTACCTGAAGACGCCGTTGATGAGCGAGGTGATGCACGTCCCGGCGAAGGTCGCTGCGGCGACCTCGACCTTCGCGACGGGACTGACCGCGGCGGCCGGACTGGCGGTGCTCCTGCCACGTGGCCATCTCGACGCCACCGAGCTGTGTGCCGTGGTGCTGGCCGGGCTCCTCGGTGGGAACGCCGGTGCGCGCCTGCAACGGTGGCTCGCTCCGACGCTGGCGCGCCGGGGGCTCGGGCTGCTGCTGGTCGTGGTCGCGGGGGTGATCCTGTGGACGGCGTGAACGGGACGACACCGGAGCCGACGCCCGGTCCGGAGCAGGACGACGCCCGTGCGGCGGTGCTGGTCCTGCGTGTACTGGTCGTGGTCGCGGGGGTGGCGGCGGCGCTCGGACTGCTCGTGCCGGGTTGGGCGGGTGTCGCCGGTGGCGTGGCCGTCGGGGCGGTGCTCGTGGGCGCGGTGGGCCGGCTGCCTCTGGTGGCCTGGTCCTGGCGCGGCGGGGCGGACCGCCGCTTCCGTCTGGCGGTCGGTGCCCTGTTCGCGGTCGTGGTCGTCGGCACGGTGCTCGGTCAGCTGCTGCGCAGCTGACCAGCTGAGGGCGCTCGGCGCAGGGCGCTCGTCGATCGGCGGCGCCGTCTCCGGCTGCCGCCCGGTGTGGGGTCAGGCGAGGTCGGTGTGGTGGACGAGCGTGTCCGACAGGTGGGCGCGCAGGATGCGCTCGAAACGGGCGGGATCGTCGTCGCGCAGGCAGTCGAGCAGGTGCTGGTGTTCCTCGATGATGTGGTCGCTTCGGTGGCGCATGGCGTCCTGGTGGGCGAAGAGCATCTGGCGTTGTCGGTCGGCCAGGCGCTCCCCGAGGTCGATGAGGTAGGGGTTGCCGCCGACCGTGAGGAAGGCACCGTGGAACGCCACCGACAGCTCGACGAACCGTCGCATGTCCCCGCTCGCGAGCACCTGCCGTTGCTCCTCGATCGCGGGGAGCAGCTCGCGGGCGAGCCGGGCACGCACCTGCGGGGTGGCCCGCGTCACGCCACTGGTCTCCAGCACGACGCGGGCGTCGACGATGTCCGCGACGTCCTCGGCGCTCAGGCCTCGCACCAGGGCGCCGCTCTTGGGGTAGATGCGGATCCAGCCCTCGTCCTGGAGGCGGGCGAGGGCGGTCCTGACCGGGGTCCGACTCATGCCCAGCTGTGCGGCGAGCTGGTTTTCGCTGAGCATCGACTCGCCCGGGTAGGTGCCGTCGATGATCGCCCTGCGGATCGAGGCGATCGCACGGTCGGCGCTGCTCTCGGTCTGCGGTTCGAGTTCGATCACGGTCGGCCTCTCGCATCCGGCAGCAGGGGCTGTGGCGCATCGGCCCGAACCCGTCGGGATCGCGCTCCCCCCGCACGGCGGCGCGTCGGTGGGGGTCAGCGGGGCTCACGGCGCGTAGGATACGACTTGCATCCTAGTTTGTCATCTGTCACCCTCCACCCCCACAGCGTCGCCGCCACCGAGGTGCCATGTCCCGCCGTCTGATCGCTCCGGGTGCGGCCCTGCTGGTCGCGCTCGCTGTCGCCCGCGGGGCCCGCCCCCCCCGCCCCCCCCCCCCCCGCCGGCCCGCCCACCCCCCCCGCCGCGCCGACCCCCCCCCCCCC
>JAFIEQ010000204.1 GCA_020832455.1 Nitriliruptoraceae bacterium | reverse complement strand
GCCGCCCCGGCCGCCCCGGCCGTCTGCCACGGCGACATCGGGCACGCGAACGTCGCCTTCGACGCCTCCGGTGCCGCGGGGCTGTTCGACTGGGAGTTCGTGACCCAGGGGGCGGACCTCGACGACCTCGCCGAGGCCGCGGCGATGCTCGTGCCGCTGCTGGATCGGGACCTGACCCACCGCGGCCTGCCCCACCCACTGGACCACCGCGCCCGGCTGGCGGCGCTCGCGACCGGTG
This sequence comes from Nitriliruptoraceae bacterium, assembly GCA_020832455.1. Taxonomy (GTDB): domain Bacteria; phylum Actinomycetota; class Nitriliruptoria; order Nitriliruptorales; family Nitriliruptoraceae; genus PWLR01. The sequence goes on along the minus strand of JAFIEQ010000204.1, from coordinate 3,179 downwards.
CGGGGGTCGCGCCCGAGACGATCCTCGCGCACCTGCCGGTCCTGCTCGAGCGGATGACCGCTCGGGTGGAGCGGTTCGGGGCCGCCGGCATCCCGCCGTGGGACGGCTTCCTGGCCGGTGACCAGCCGGGCGTGCTCGCCGCGATCCGCGACGTGGCGGACCGACTGCTGACATCGTGAACCGGGTGTTGGTTCCCCGTCGTCGTCACCCCACGCTGGGGTACCGTTGATGGACCGAGGTGACGCACCCGTCGTCGTCCGGGGTGGGCGCCTCGGCGCGCACCGGTCCCGCTCTGATCGACCGGCCGACCGAGGGCGGCTTGCCCGACGGTGGGGGACGTGAGGGTGGGGGACGTGATGGGACGCAGGTTCGTCGCGGTGCTCGCGGTCACGGTGGTCACGCTCAGCTGCTCCGCGCAGACGGAGTTCAACGCCGCGCCGCAGGATGCGGTCGACTGTCGCGAACTGGGCGGTGGGTGGATCTTCGCCCGGTTCGAACAGGGGGACGCCTGGAGCCAGGGGGTGCGGCTCGGCCTACCCACGGGTGGGCAGGACTTCCAGGCGGACCCCGATGCCACGGAGGAGGAGTTCGAGGAGGCGACGCGCCTGCGGGAGGCCGAAGGCTGGGATGACGAGGCCGTGTCCGCGCTGTCGGAGCCGGATGCGCCAGCAGACCTCACCGCGCGGCTGGAGCAGATGCCCTCCTGCCTCGACGAGCTCCGGGCGACGCAGGGGTGAGCGCGCGCCGAGGCGGGGCTCAGGCGGTCGCCTGCTCCTCGAGCACGGCCTGCATCGCGCGTAGCTTCAGCCGGGTCTCCTCGAGCTCGTCCTCGGGCAGGGAGGCCCCGACGATGCCGACCCCGGCGAACAGTCGCGCCCGGGCCCCGCTGAGCTCCGCACAGCGCAGCGCGATGCCCCAGTCCCCGTCGCCGGACGGATCCGTCCACCCGACCGGCGCGGCGTAGCGGCCCCGGTCCATGCCCTCGCACGACCGGATGACCGCCAGCGCGGCCTCGCGGGGGGTACCCCCGACGGCCGCGGTGGGGTGCAGCGCACCGATCAGCTCCAGGGACGACGCCGGGGCGGCGAGGGTGCCGCTGAACGTGGTTGCGAGGTGCTGGACGTTGTCGAGCCGGAGCAGTCGTGGTTCGGGGTCCGTGTGGAGCACGCTCGTGCGGGGACGCAGCACCTCGTCGACGGACCGGGCCGCCAACTCGTGCTCGAGCCGGTCCTTGGCCGAGTCGAGCAGGGCCGCGCCGAGCGCCGCGTCCTCCACCTCGTCGTCGTGGCGCCCGGTGGTACCGGCCAGCACACGGGAACTGATCCGGTCGCCCCGACGCTGCAGCAACATCTCCGGGGTGGCGCCGACGAGCCCGTCGGCGATGAAGGTGTGGCACCGCGGGAACCGGGCGGTGAGTCGCCGGGCCAGGTCCACGGGGTCGAACGGTTCGTGGGACCACACCGCGTGATCGCGGGCCAGCACGGCCTTCTCGAGCTCGCCGCGGCGGATCCTGGCCGCCACGTCGGCGACCGCCTCCAGCCAGCGCAGGTCCGGGTTCGACGACCCGGCGAACCGGGGCCGGTCGCGCGGTGGGCTCGCCGGGGGGCAGGTCGCAGGTCCCGGGGCGGGCGCTGCGCCCGGGCGGGACACCCGGGTCAGCCACGTGCGACCGTCGGCGCGGCCGACGACGACCCGCGGCACGACCAGCACCGACGAGGTGGCGTCCGCGTCGAAGGAGAACGAGCCGAACGCGACCAGTCCGGTCCCGGGGACCTCGACCTCGTCGTGGATCTGGGCGTCGGCCGCGAGGGCCGCGAGCTGCGCCTCGGCGTGCACGAAGCGCGACGTGCCCGCCCCCGGCTCCAGGCGTGCGGCGACGCCCCACCCGACGAGCCCCTCGCCGCGGCGGACCCAGGCGACCGTCCCGGCCGGTTGGGGGGTCAGCTCCAGCAGTGGCCGGTCGTCGTCGAGCGGCACGGTCGTGACGTGGAGGTTCACGAGCGCGCCATCCCTTCCACCGCCGATCGGGCCGTGTGCCGTCCGGTCACCGGTCGTTCGGCGCCGCGGGGTCCGTCGGCGTGTCCGTGGCCGCGTCCGTGTCCGTGTCCGTGTCGGGGGTGCTCGCCGCGACACCGCGCTCGGCGAGGATGCGGTCCCGTGCGGCGACGAGCAGCCGGCGGCGCAGGTGGTGGGCGACCAGCTGCTCGGTGGCCGGCAGCATCCGGTCGTAGGCGGTGACCAGACGCTCGGCGGCCAGCGACTCGTCGGCGGCGCCGCCACGGACGGGGTCGCGCACGAAGCGCAGGAACGCCTCCACCGCGGCGTCGGCGACCGCGGTGATCGCCTCGTCGGTCCGCCGTGCCAGGTCGAGCAGCTCGCCGAGCGGCAACCCGGCATCGAGCAGGGTCATCCCGGCGCGCAGCGCGTCGGCCTCCGCTGGGCCGTAGCGGGCGGTGCCGTCCGCGTCGTGGTGATCGGGGACCAGCAGACCGGCACGCTCGATGGCCTCCAACAGCGTGCGCGGTGCCTCGACCAGGGCGGCCAGGGCGTCGAGGTCGAGATCGGCCGCGGCGTCCTGGACGACCGCAGCCAGGGCCGCGTCAGCGGGGTCGAGCTGGTGGCCGTCGTCGGCCGGCAGTTCAGACATCGCACGGGTCCGGGAGGGCGAGGCAGCGGGGCGGCGCGACGGCGCCGCGGTCCACGCAGGCTACGCGAGCGGCGTGGTGCGTCCAGGCCCACCCGATCGGGCGTGGGGCGCGGTCGCGTGTCGCGGCTCCGTGCCGGAGGCGGGGCTCAGCGCCCGAAGCGTCGCTTGCGCCCGCCCTTCGCGCCCTTGCCGCCGCCCTTGGCCGTGAACCCGGCCAGGTCCAGGGGCGGGTTCGACGCCGGGGTCGGGACCGCGGCCGGGGCGATGTCCGGTGTCGAGGCCGCCGGACCACCCGATCCCGGGAGCGCGTCGGTCGGGGTCGGTGCCCCGGCGGGCGGTGTGGGCGGGGGGGCCACGTGCGACGCGGCGGCGGAAGGTGCGGGCGGCGGAGCCGGCACCGCTGCGTGGGGCTGCACCGGTGTTGCGGGCGCGACCTCGGGGCTGCGCGCCGGCGTCGGTGGCGGGCTCGCCGCGGGGGAGGGCGAGGGCGGCGCCGCCGGCGTGGCCCCCCCCGCGGCGGGGGGGGGGGGCG
>JAFIEQ010000045.1 GCA_020832455.1 Nitriliruptoraceae bacterium | reverse complement strand
GGTTCGGGCCGCCGCGTCCGGCCGGGGACGCGGCGCTCTGCATGGGGTCCATCATGGGTCCCCACCTCACGCAGTGGCGCGGTCGGCCGGCGACCCCGCCACGGTCGTCTCCGCCACGGTCGTCTCCGGCGCGGCCTGCTCGCCGGCGATCATGCGCTCGAGCTGGTCGCGGGGCACCAGGACCCGTCGGCCGATCCGGATGGCGGGGATCTCTCCGTTGCGGATGGCGACGTAGGCGGTGTTCATCCCGATCCCGAGCCGGGTGGCCGTCTCGCGGACCGTCAGCGTGTCCCGCTGCGGGTTGCTCGTGTTCGTCATGGCTAGTCCCTCCACGTATCGGTACGTGATACGTTGCGCTGTGAGTTCGCATCACCAACGGTACGGATAGCCGAGCCCCAAGGCGAGGGACGCAGTGTCACGATTTCGTATCACTACATGGCCCGGGCAGCCGATCCCGGAGCCGGCGGTGTGCGGGTTGGACACGGTGGAGGTCGCCGACAGCGGACTGCTGTTCGACTACGGCCGCCCCACCGCCCCACGGCACGAGCTGCCGCACGAGGCGGTCCTCCGGGACGTCCGCGGGCTAGACCTCGACGACACCGCAGCGATCGCCACGTTCATGCAGGACCACGGACCCCTGATCCCGCCATCACCGGGCCGCTGCCTGGACCTGCTCCCCTACGCCGAGCATCACGGTGGCGACCGGGAGCCCTTCGGCGCGCTGCTGATGGCGTTCACCAGGGCGAGGGACGCGCACCCCTCGAGCGCCGCCCCCGTCGAGCTCGTCCGGATCCACCTGCGGGTGCTGCGCGCCCTGGTCGACCAGTGGGCCGCGTGGCTGGAGGACCGAGACGTCGTTGAGGTGTGGGTGCGTCACGGGTTCACCCGACCGAAGTCGGACCACGACGCCTGGCGCAGGTTCTCCGATCACCTCAACGCCGCGCTGGCGCCGTTCTCCACGCGGGTGACCGTTGTCGACGAGGACGACGAGGACCACGGTGCCCAGTTCCCCGAGCAGCTCTGGACCTACAGCGTGCTCGCGCTGCAGCTGGCCAACCTCGTGTCGGAGAACGCCACGGGCCGCTACTGCGCCAACGAGCCGTGCCGCCGGCTGTTCGTGCGGCAGGAGGGCCGCGCTCAGGCCGGCCAGCACCGGCGCGAGGGCGTGAAGTACTGCTCGAAGTCCTGCGCCCGGGCTCAAGCCCAGCGCGAGTACCGCCGTCGCGGGAGGTCGGAGTCGTGACCGACCGTCAGCCGCTCCCACCACGCTCGATGAACGCGACCAGGTCGGCGCGCACGACACGAACGGACCGCCCCACCCGCACCGATCGCAGGTCCCCCTCGCTGAGCAGCGCGTACACCTTCGTGCGGCTCACCCGCAGCACAGCGCGGACCTCCTCAACCGTGAGGAGGTCGGGCAGGTGTTCACCAACCGGTTCCGACATGCCGGCAGCCAAGCACCTGCCGTACCCCGACGCAACGATGACGCACGGAAGGGTTGACCTTGACACACAGCAGCGCGTACGGTTCTGACGCACACAATGACGAGCCCTCGGACGAAGGCGACGAGATGGCAGAGGTCAAGGCGGAGATGAACCGCATGATCCACGAGGACCTCACACCGCTGTTCGACCGGATCGAACAGGTCATGCAGCAGCGGATCGCTGACGCGCTAGACCGTCAGCGCCAGGAGCTCGCCGCCTCGATTCTGGGCGGCGCGCCCGCGCCGGCGACCAGGGAACCGACGATCCCGGACAACAACCTCGCCCCGCACTACGAGCCGTCGCTGGACTCCCGCGGGCGCATCATCGTCAACGACGAGTTCCTGCAGAACGTGGCGGACGTCTACCGGTCGGGCGGCTCTCAGCCGAACCAGGCGCTGCAGCAGCGGTTCGGGCGCTCGCGCTCATCTGTGTCGGCCTGGATCCGCAAGGCCCGCGAAGCGGGGTACCTGCCCGAGACGAGCCAGGGCCGCACCGAGGCGTAGGAGCACACCATGCGCGGATCTGTCAGGCGTGAGGCGAACGGCACCTACACCGTCGTCTACGACGCCGGCGAGCAACAGCGCCACTGCTGCACGTCCTGCAAGTGGAGGACGTGGAGCAGCGGCCGAGCGCCGAAGTCCTGCCCTGAGTGCCGCGCAGAGGTGGAGACGCGCTACGAGCGCCGGCAGCACCGCAAGCGGGGGTTCAAGAAGAAGACCGGGGACGGCGGCGCCGACGGTTGGCTCGCAGCCAAGATCGTCGAGGTCGAGTCGGGCGGACATGTCGACCCGAAGAAGATGACCGTGCGCCAGTTCATGGACGACCGCTGGTTGCCGACGGTCGAGGCCCGGCTGTCACCGAACACGGTGAAGAAGTACAAGGCCGAGGTGCGCAACCACATCAACCCGGCGCTCGGTTCGATCCGTCTTCAGCAGCTCGATCGGGGCGAGCTCGAGCTGTGGGTCCAAGGGCTGACGAAGCTGAACGGGCAGCCGCTGCACCCGAAATCGGCCCGCAACGCCTACTTCACGCTCAACAAGGCACTGAAGACCGCGGTCCTGTGGGGGCTCATCAACTACAACCCGCTGGCGGGGGTCGAGAAGCCCGTCGCGAAGAGGCGGCCCATCAAGGTCTGGTCGGCCGACGAGATGCGCCGGTTCCTCGAGCACACGGAGGGGCACCCGCTCTACGCAGCGTTCATGCTGTTCGTCACCACCGGGATGCGCCGGGCGGAGGTGCTCGGCCTGCGGTGGTGCGACATCGACTGGGAACGGTCACGGATCTCCGTGGAGTGGACCCCGCTCGAGGGAGAAGGCTCCGGCCTGCTCTACAAGCGGCCGAAGTCGGACGCGGGCCGTCGCCGCATCGCGGTGGACGCCCGGACGACGGCTGCGCTACGCGAACACCGCAAGGCCGCGCTCCAGGAGCGGCTCGCTGCCGGGGAGAAGTGGCTCGAGGGGCCAGAGGGATGGTCCAAGGAGCTGTCGTACCCCGACTACCGGCCCGACGATGTCGACCTGGTGTTCCGCAAGCCGAACGGGGACATGCTGGATCCGCGGGAGTTCAGCAACGTGCTCCCTGACCTGGCGGAGGAGGCCGGCCTGCGTCGGATCCGGTTGCACGACGTGCGCCACTCGTACGCGACGATGATGCTCAAGTCGTCGGCGCACCCGAAGATCGTCAGCCAGCGGCTAGGCCACTCGGTGATCGCACACACGATGGACCTGTACTCGTGGGCGCAGGACTCGCACGACGAGCAGGCCGCGCAAGATGGCCACGACCTGCTGTTCGGTGGCGAGAACCAGGGCGAGGACGACGCCGCAGAGGGGGGCGAGCTGTGACCGCTTCCGCGTCGTGTGACCATTCCGTGACCACTTCGGAGCCGGAAACGCCACGAACCGCCTCCTGTGGGGCTGTAGAGGCGGTTCGTGTTGCGCGCTGGGAGGGATTCGAACCCCCGGCCGCCTGATCCGTAGTCAGGTGCTCTATCCGGACTGAGCTACCAGCGCAGGTCGTGCAGGTACGCATCGTGCAGGTGTTGCATCGTGAGCGGAGGCTGAGGGATTTGAACCCTCGAGGGCCGAGTAGACCCAACGGGATTAGCAATCCCGCGCCATAGACCAGACTAGGCGAAGCCTCCTGGCGCCCGTACCCACGCGGACGCGAGCACGGCGGCTCGGAGGGTAGCACCCGTCACCGGACCCCTGCGACGCGTACGCTGCCCCGCGTGCACCCCATCTCCGTCCGGATCATCCGTCGAACGCCTCCGGCGTTGCGTCGGCCCGTTGCCGCCACGATCCGCACGGTCGATGCGGCGATGGCGGACCGGCTGCCGGGCCTCGCCGCCGAGGTGGCGTTCTGGGTCCTGTTGTCGTTGCCGGCGCTCCTGTTGGCCGCCATCGCCGCTGCGAGTCTGGTCATCGGCGAGGACGTCGACATCCAGGAACTGCTGATCGACCGGCTCGCGGAGGTCGCCTCGGTCGCGTTGACCCAGCCGACGATCGACCAGGCCGTCATCCCGATCGCACGACAGCTGCTGGACTCCGCGACCGCCGGGGTCATCTCGTTCGCCTTCCTGGCCGCGGTGTGGACCGCCTCCCGTGCGGTGAAGACCGTGCTGTCGACGATCTCGATCGTCTCGGGACGCGAGCACCTGCGCAAGGGCTGGCACGACCGGCTGCTCGGCCTGGCCGTGACGTTCGGCGCACTGCTCGTCGGCACGATCCTCGCCCCGCTGCTGATCGCCGGCCCGAACTTCGGTGACCCGTTGGCGCAGTGGCTGACCGACGGCCTCAACACCGACATGTCCGGGGTCGCCGGGCTGTGGGCGGCGCTGTACTGGCCGGTGGTGGTGATCGTGGCGACCCTGGCGCTCGCAGCCCTCTACCAGTTCGGTGTGCCGGGTCGGACCCGCTGGCGCGGCGCCTGGCCCGGTGCGGTGCTGGCGACCAGCGTCTGGCTGGCCGGTTCCGCGGGACTGCGCATCTACGGGACCATCATCGCCGACGGCAACTCCGCCTACGGCCCGCTGGCCGGCCCGATCGTCGGACTGTTGTGGTTGTGGGTGACCGGCTTCGCGGTGCTGCTCGGCGCGGAACTCAACGCCCAGCTCGCCAAGGTCTGGCCGGCCCTGCGTGACACTCCGGTGCGTGGGCGACGACACAGGCCCGCGACCACCGCGGAGCTGGTGGCCACCGACCTGCAGCGCGCGGGCGACGCTCCTGATGCCACCGAGGCGACCTCGGAGCAGACCGTCGTCGGTCGTACGGCGGCCGAGACCGCCGACGCGGGTGACCCCGACGCGCAGGACACCGCGGCGCTGCCCGCGGACGCGTCGGTGACGCGCCCGATCACCGACCCGGCGGGGCCGCCGGCCGGGGGAGGTCGAAGCTGAAGGTCGTGCCCTCGCCCTCGGACGAGGCGACCTGCAGCTGACCGCCGTGCGCCGCGATGACGTCCTGCGCCAGTGCGAGCCCGAGCCCCAGCCCGGAGGTCGCCCGGGTGTCGGGCAGCCCGCCCCGGTAGAAGCGGTCGAACACGTGCGGGAGGTCCTCGGTCGCGATCCCGGGTCCGTCGTCGCTGATCGCCACCTCGACGGTGTCGTCCTGCGGTGTCGCGCGGATCTCGATCCTGGTCCCCGCCGGGGTGTGCTTCTCCACGTTGGTGAGCAGGTTCTCCACCACGTGCGCGAGCAACGCCGGATCGACCTGGACGAGCGTGTCCGCCTCGATCGCGACCCGCACCGGGTGCACGGAGGTCACGCCGGCGGCCCGGTGCAGGACCTCCCCGACCAGCGCCCGCAGCGACACCGGCTCGGTGCGCACGACCAGGTTCCCCGACTCCAACGCCGAGGAATCGATCAGCGAGCTCAGCATCGTGGCCAACCGGTCCGCGTTCGCATCGATCCGGCGCAACAGATCCTGGCGCGATGCGATGGCGAGCTGATCCCACCGCTGCGACAGCGTCTGACCGAGCCCCTGGATCACCGTCAGCGGGGTGCGGAGCTCGTGGGACAGTGTGGAGACGAAGTCCTGGATGCGCAGATCGACGAGCCGCAACTGGTCCACGGTGCGCTGGTCGGCCTCGTACGCGCGAGCCCGGCGCAGCGCCCGGTCGGCCTGCTCGGCCAGCACCTGTGCGGCCGCCACCTCGTCGTCGCTGATCGGACGGCCGATCGTCTCCCCGCTGAGCACCGCGGTGATGCCCTCGTCGTCGAACAGCGGCAGGAAGAGCGCGGCGTCCACCGGGTGGTCGACACCGTGCAGCCGGGGGTCGGCTGCGGCGTCCTGGATCAGCAACGGGCCACGACGGGTGATCACGTCCGGGATCGCGGTCCCGGCGAAGGCGATCTCGCTCGGCAGCACGACCTCGCCGCGGGCCACACCCTCCACCAACCGCGCGACCCGACGGTCGTGGTCGAGTTCACGGATCGACGCGGTCGCGAACCCGAGCTCGAGCAGCCCGTCGACGCTCGCACGCAGCACCTCACGAGGGGCCAGGCTGGACGTGGCGAGCAGGGTCGCGAGCAGCCGGGCGCGCAGCGCCGCCGACTCCCGGTTCGCGTCGGCGGCGACCGCCTGGGTCGCCAGGGTGACGGCGAGTCGGACGGTGGCGGCGAACACCATCGCCGCACCGCCGAGGTGGAGGAGCAGCGTCGCCGGGTCGCGGACCCCACCGAACCACAGCAACGCGGCGAGCGAGGCGATCGACCCCACCGCCAGCGGCGCCCGGGACCGCCAGGGCGCGGTGTAGAGCACCGTCACGATGACGAACGCGTACAGCAGTGCGAACCGCTCGATCGGCACCCCGTCGATCGCGGGGAGCGCGATGGGCAGACCGACGAGGCACAGGACGGTCCCCGCGACCTGCTGCCGCGCGACCCGCTCCACGGCGCCGGCACCCGAACCCGTCCTCAGCCGGGGCCGCAGCCACACGGGGACCCCGACCGCCGCGAGCGCGACCATCACCACCTGGCTCCACCGGGGCGCATCCGCGACGGCCAGCAGAGTCAGCAGGGTCAACGCGGTGACCGCGACCAGTGCCGCGCGGTACGGCCAGGACCGCAACGCGATCGCCGCCTGCTCCTCGCGGCGCTGCGCGTCACGTTCTTCGCGGGCGCGTGCGAGCTGTCCGACGTCGCGACGCTCGGCGACGACGCGGGGCAGTCCACGGGCGATCGGGGGGGTGCTCAACGGTGGCCACCCTCCACGTCGGCAGCGACGCCCACTCCGGCGTCCGGGGCCGGCGACACGGTCGGGAGCCGCTGGAGCACGACCGTCATCGCGCCGCGGTCCTGCAGCTCTGCGCCGGCCGCACGCAGCAGGGTGCCGACCATGTCCCGGACGAGGTCGGGCACCTCACCCAGACCGCGCAGCCGCAGCTGCACGGTCGACGGACCCTCGTCGAGCAGGATGTGGGCCGACTCGCCATCCGGGGTGTCCGCCGCGGTCCGGATCAACAGATCCACGGCGGCGCGCACCAGTGCCGCGTCGGCCAGCACGGTCGCCCCACCCTCGGACGGTGGGTGCAGGAGTCGCTCCGTCGCCGCGACCGCACGCGGCAGCCCCGCGAGCATCGGGGCCAGCTCCGTGGGCACCACGGCAGGATCCTGGCCCCGCTGGCTGCGGGAGAAGTCCAACACCCCGTCGACCAGGCGCCGCAACGTGACCGTCTGGTACTCGAGCCGCTCCAGCAGCTCCGCGCGCTGCGCCGCCCGCAACCGACCGTCGTGGGCGTCGAGGATCTGGACCACACCTCGCAGCACGGTGAGCGGGTCGCGCAGCTCCTCCGACATGGCCCCCAGCAGCTCGCGCCGCATCCGGTCGAGCATCCCGAGCCGGACCAGCAGCTCCCGCTGCCGGGCGATGCGGTGGTCGGCGGCGGCGATGACGCCGAGGTGGGCGGCCAACACCTCGACGAGTTCGACCTCCGCGGTCGTGACCGCGCCGGGCTCGGCCCACGCCGCGAAGACCACCCCAACCACCTCGTCACGGGTGCGCATCGGGACGATCACCACCCGTCCGAGGCCCGTACGTGCCCGCAGCGCATCGGCGTGCGTCGCGTAGTCCTCGATGACGAGTGGCTCGTCCCGCTCGATCGCGCGCCACAGCACCCCCTGACCGTGGGCGACGGGCCCGCCGACCGGCTCGAGGCCCTCGAGGTGCACGGGCCGCAGCACCCCGATCCCGATCCGGCTGACCCCGGCCGCGTCCGCGCCCAGATCCCGCAGGGTGCGGCAGCACGCGGCCGCGGCATCGGGCAACGAGTCACCCGGCAGGTCCCGCACGGTCTCCAGCAGTTCGTTGCGCTGCTCGATGGCCTGGCGCTGGCGGTTCGCGTCCCGCCGGGCGTGCCGCAGCGAGCCGGCCATGGACCAGCCCACCGTCGCGGTGGCCATCAGCAGGGCGATCACGAGCAGCAACTCGACCGGGGGCACCCCGTCGAGTGCCATGGCGATGACCAGCGGGAGCACCGTCAACACGGACAGGATCCCGCGCACCACCACCGAGGGGGCAGCGACCAACGCGCACAGCAGCGCGGCCGCCACCAGCACGAGACCGCCCGGGTCGCCGCCGCCCACCACGATCGTGACCAACGTCAGGTTGAACCCGGCCACGGCGATCAGGGTGAACACCAGCGCGAGCCGCTCGCGCTGGTCGCGGGTCAGGACCCCGCGACGGGCAGCGACGCCACCGAGCCCCCCGGCCACCGCCGCGAGGACCAGCACGACCAGCACCCACGTCGCAGCATCCGCGAGCCAGAGCGCCGGCAGGACGATCAGCGCGGCGGCCGAGAGCAGCAGCGGTTGGAACCGAGCGCGCAGCGAACCGGGTCCCACCTCGACCCTGTCACGCAGCTCCACGGTCATCCTCGTCCTGGGGACCTCCGGCACGGCGAGGCACGTGATCCGCGGCCCTGGGAGCGGAGGGTGAGGGATTCGAACCCTCGGGACGCGCGAAGCGCCCGCCGGTTTTCAAGACCGGTGCATTCGTCCGCTCTGCCAACCCTCCAGGTGGCCACCGTGGCCGGGCAGCAAGGCTACCGCTGGCGTCCGATCTCGCGTCAGCTCGCGAACAGCACCTCGCGGCCCAGGTGGGGCACGAGCGCCTCGGGCACGACGACGGTCCCGTCGGCGCGCTGGTGCTGCTCGACCAGCGCGATGATGGCGCGCTGGACCGCGAGTGCGGTGCCGTTGAGGGTGTGGACCAGCACGTTGTCGCCGTCCGCCACCCGCATGCGCGCCTTCAGCCGGCGCGCCTGGTAGTCGGTCGTGTTCGAGCAGGAGGTGACCTCGCGGTAGGCGTCCTGCCCGGGCAGCCACGCCTCCAGGTCGAACTTGCGGGCCGCGGACGCGCCGAGGTCACCCACCGGGATGTCCACCACCTGCGCGTGGATCTCCAGCCCAGCGAAGATCTCCTCCTCGATACCGAGGATGCGCTCGTGCTCCGCGTCGGAGTCCTCCGGGGCGACGAACGAGAACAGCTCGACCTTCTCGAACTGGTGCACACGCAGGATCCCGCGCGTGTCCTTGCCGTGCGCGCCGGCCTCGCGGCGGAAGCACGGCGAGTAGCCCGCGTAGCGCAGCGGCAGCGCCGCCGGGTCGAGCACCTCGTCCATGTGCAGCGCGGCGAGCGGGACCTCGGAGGTCCCGACGAGGTAGAGGTCGTCGTCGCGGGTGGCGAAGATCTGCTGCTCGTCGGTGGGCAGGAAGCCCGTGCCGTACATGGCCTCCTCGCGCACCAGCACCGGGGGGATCACCGGGGTGTGCCCGTGGCGCATCGCGACGTCGATGGCGTAGCGCACCAGGGCGAACTCCAGCAGCGCGCCCTCGCCCTTCAGGTAGGCGAAGCGCGCGCCGGAGACCTTGCCGGCCCGGGCGAGGTCGAGCGCGTCGGCGTCCTCGAGCAGCGCGACGTGATCGCGGGGCGGGAAGTCGAGCACGGGCTTGTCCGGCCCGATCGTGCGTAGCACCACCCCGTCGCCCTCCACGCCGTCCGGCGCATCCGGGTGGGGCAGGTTGGGCACGGCGGCGAAGCGGCGGGCGTGCTCGTCGAGGACCTCCGCGAGCTCGGCCTCGCGCCGCGCGACGACGTCCTTGAGCTCCTGCGCCGCCTGGATCATCGCGCCCCGGTCCTCGGGTGCGGCCTGTCCGATCGCCTTGGAGGCCCCGCCCTGCTGGGCGCGGGCCTGGTCCACCTCGGCGATCAGCTGCCGACGTCGATCGTCGAGGTCGCGCAGGTCCGCGAGCGCCGCCGCGTCGACCCCGCGACGCGCGAGCGCGGCGGCGGTGGCATCCGGCTCGGTGGTGAGCAGACGGGCGTCGATCATGGGTCGGACCTCGGCGGCGGTCGGCGGGTGACGGGGACGTGGCGATCACGGTGGCGGGCGGCGAGCGGACGGCGGACGAACGGCGGGCACCGCGGCCGGCCCGTCGCCCGGGGGCGGTCCTGGGTCCGACGGGCGGTCCTCAGTTCGGCGGGCGGTCCTCGATGCGCGCGCGCCACCCGGCGAGCCAGCCGGCGGCCTCACGGTACGCGGCATCGTCGGCCTGGATGCGCGACGCCTCGTCGGCCAGGCGCGCACCCGAACGGCGGTAGGACCCGAGCACCTTGACCTCCCGGTGGGTGCGCTTGGCGGCGGCCAGTGCGTCCCCGACCCGCTCGTCGACGAGGTGCCCCTCGACGTCGAGGAAGAAGCAGTACTCCCCGAGCTCCGCCTTGGTCGGCCGCGACTCGATCTTGGTGAGGTTCAGGTCCCGCTCGGCGAAGATCTCCAGCAGCTTGAGCAGCGCGCCGGGCCGGTTGGCGTCGATGAACACCACCAACGAGGTCTTGTCCCATCCGGTCGGTGCGGGGATCGAGGTCCCCACGACCACGAACCGGGTGGAGTTGTTGGCCCGGTCCGCGACGTCGCGCGCGAGCACCTCGAGCCCGTAGCGCTCGGCGGCCAGCGGGTTGACGATGGCGAGGTGGCCCGCGCCGGCCTCGACGACCTCCTCGGCGGCGCGCGCGGTCGAGGCGGACGCGATCCGCTCCACCCCGGGCAGCGTCGTGGCCAACCACCGTCGCGCCGAGGCCAGGGCGACGGGGTGCGAGCGGATGGAGGTCGCCTGTTCCAGGCCGGTGCCGGCCGGGGCGGCCACCACCAGGCTGATGGGCAGCTCGACCTCACCCCGGATCAGCAGCTCCGTGTCGAAGGCCATCGCGTCGAGGGTCGCGGTGACCGATCCCTCGAGGGTGTTCTCGATCGGGACCACCCCGCGCCGCGCCCGGCCCTCCTCGACCTGCGTCAGCACCTCGCGGATGTCGCCGCAGGCGATCAGGTGTCCCTCGTCCTCGGCGCCGGTGATCAGGCGGGCCGCGGTCTCCGTGAACGTGCCCGCAGGGCCGAGGAACGCGACGAGCTCGGTCGCGGTCCCGGCTGCCTGGCCACCGGCGTCGGCGGGCACCGCGGTCACGATGCGCGCCGACGGCGACGGCGAGGGGGCGGTTGCGTCGCGGGCCGGTCCTCCATCGCGGCGGAGACGACCTCGCGCTCCTCACCGGTCAGGTCCGCCTCCGAGTCGCCGCCGACGATCTGTTTGGCGTAGGAGCGGGTCTCCGAACGGCCGTTGATGGCGGAGAGCACCATCCCGTCACCGCGGTCGTCGAGCAGCGCGGCGGAGAAGGACAACGCGCCGCCCATGTCGTCGAAGGCGTCGTAGCGCAGCACGGCGACCCGCGAGGTGGCGCCACGCTGGGTCTCCGCCATGGCGGTCACGCCCCCCTGCAACTCGCGGATCTCCCCCCACAGCGCGGCGAGCTCCGCACGGTGCTCGTCGAGCAGGGTCACCACGTCACGTTCGCCGCGACCGAACACGCGCTTCTGCGTGCGACGCACCACGCGCAACCGCAGCGCCAGGATCAGCACGACGATCGCGAGCAGGACGACGAGCGCGAGCGCCACGACGGTCAGGACGGCGACGAGATCGGGCTCGATGGACACGGTCGACTCGATGGCAGGACGGGACGCCGCCCCCGCGGCGACGACTCCGGACCTTACCGCTGCCGCGCCGGGTGGGCGCGGAGCGGTCCGACGCGCGCGTCGTGGTCGAAGGTGCCTAGACTCCGCGCCGTCCGAACGGACACCGTCCGGACCGACACCGCATCACGCGAACGACGGCCCCGGTGGGGGCGGCGGTCGTTCCCGGCCCGGTGCCGACCCGCCGTTACCGCTCCGCGCGCCACCCGTGCGCTCGACCCTCGAGCAGGGAAGGGAGATCGTTGGCTGCGAGCCTCCGCGTCCTCACCTCCATCGCCACCCTGCTGCTGGCCACGCTCGCGATGCTGGCATCGCTGGTGGCGCCCGCGGCAGCCGCATCCGATCCTGCCCCGACGCTGTTGGCGCAGGAGGGTGGCGAGCAGGTGCGGGGCACCCTCAACGACGGCGAGGGAGACCCCCTCGAGGGCGTCCAGCTGTCCGTCACCACCCCGGACGGCGAGGCGGTCGGTGACGCCACCTCCGGCGATGACGGCACCTGGGCGGTCGATCTGCCCGGACCCGGCGACTACGTCGTCACCCTCGACACCTCGACGTTGCCTGACGGCGTGGAGCTGCGCGACCCGGAACGCGACACCCTCGAGGTATCGGTCAACACCGGCCAGCAGCGCACGCTGCTGTTCCCGTTCGGGGAGGGTGGTCAGGTCTCCAGCCTCGGCCAGCGGCTCACGACCGCGGCGTTCAGCGGGGTGCAGTTCGGGCTGATCATCGCCATCGCCGCGATCGGCCTGTCGTTGATCTTCGGCACGACGGGGCTGGTCAACTTCGCCCACGGTGAACTGGTCACCTTCGGCGCGATCGTCGCCTGGTTCCTCAACGCGCCATCCGGGACCGGCCTCGGCGTGCAGCTGATCATCGCCGGCGCGATCGCGGTGGTGATCACCGCCCTGCTCGGTGGCGGCATCGAACTCGGCCTGTGGCGGCCGCTGCGTCGACGGCGCACCGGCCTGATCCAGATGCTGGTCATCACCATCGGGCTCTCGCTGGCGCTGCGCTTCGGCATGCAGATCGTCTTCGGGGGGAGCTCGCGGCCCTACTTCGACTACACCATCCAACAGCGCATCTCGATCGGCTGGCTGGCGATCACCCCCCGCGACCTCATCGTGAGCCTGATCGCGGCGGCCACGCTGGTCGGTGTCGCGACGATGCTCCAGCGCACCCGCATCGGCAAGGCCATGCGCGCGGTCTCCGACAACCGCGACCTCGCGGAGTCGTCCGGCATCGACGTGCAGCGCGTCGTGCTGTTCGTGTGGGTGATGGGCGCCGGGCTCGCCGGCTTCGGCGGCGTGCTCAACGGCGTGGTGGAGAACGTCAACTACCTGCTGGGCTTCCGCCTGCTGCTGCTGATGTTCGCGGCCGTGATCCTCGGGGGGCTCGGCACCGCCTACGGCGCCATGTTCGGCGCCATCGTCGTCGGGCTCGTCACGGAGATCTCCACGGTGTTCTTCTCCACGGAGCTGAAGTTCGTCTGGGCCCTGTTCGTGCTCATCATCATCCTGCTCGTCAGACCACAAGGCCTCCTGGGTCGCAAAGAGAGGATCGGCTGATGGACGTGCTCATCACCATCCTCGCCGACGGGGTGAACTCCGCGATCGGTCCGACCGCGGTCGTCTTCGCGCTGGCCGCCATCGGGCTCAACGTCCACTACGGCTACACGGGACTGCTGAACTTCGGGCAGGTCGGGTTCATGCTGGTCGGGGCGTACGGGCTCGCGATCACCGTCTCCATCTGGGAGCAGCCGCTGTGGGTCGGTGTCATCGCCGGCATCCTGGCCTCGACGCTGCTGGCGCTGCTACTCGGGCTGCCCACGCTGCGGCTGCGGGCCGACTACCTCGCCATCTCCACGATCGCGGCCGCGGAGATCCTGCGGTTCGTGTTCCGCTCCTCGCCTGCGACGCCGTTCACCGGGGGGCCCTTCGGGATCCCGTCCCAGGTCGGCGGGTCGGGCTACACGCAGACCTGGAACGCGCTGAACCCGTTCCCCCAGGGCCGCTACGGCATCGGCTGGCTCACCTTCAGCCACACACGGTTGTGGGCCACCATCGTCGGCTGGAGCATCGTGCTGCTGGTGGTCCTGGTCGTCTGGTTGCTGATGCGCAGCCCCTGGGGCCGCGTGCTGAAGTCCATCCGCGAGGACGAGGACGCCGCCCGCGCGCTCGGCAAGAACGTCTTCGCCTACAAGATGCAGGCGCTGATCCTCGGCGGGGTCCTCGGTGGGATGGCCGGGATGATGCTGGCCATCTCCCAGGCGGCCATCGCGCCGGACCAGTTCCTGCCGCAGCTGACCTTCTTCGCCTACACCGTGCTGATCATGGGCGGGGCCGCCACCATCTGGGGTCCCGTGGTCGGCTCGCTGCTGTTCTGGTTCCTGATCGCCTCGGTGGAGCGCGCGCTGATCATCAGTGACGTGATGCCCTCCGGGACCATCGGGCCGACACGGTTGGCGTTCGTCGGCATCTTGCTGGTGCTGCTGATGGCCTTCCGGCCACAGGGCCTGCTCGGCAACAAGCGGGAGATGGTGCTCGATGGCTGACCGCGACACGACCAAGGCACCGACCGCCGGCGCGTTGGCGCTGGCCGACGTCGAACCGGTCCCCGGCGTGCCCAAACCCGACCCGATCCTGGTCGTCGACAAGGTCAAGCGTTCGTTCGGTGGTCTGACCGCCGTCAACGTCGACCACCTGGAGCTGCAGCGGGGCGCGATCACCTCGCTTATCGGGCCGAA
Organism: Nitriliruptoraceae bacterium; assembly: GCA_020832455.1. Lineage (GTDB taxonomy): Bacteria > Actinomycetota > Nitriliruptoria > Nitriliruptorales > Nitriliruptoraceae > PWLR01. The sequence goes on along the minus strand of JAFIEQ010000045.1, from coordinate 13,460 downwards.
CGGGGCGGGCAAGACCACCTTCTTCAACCTGATGACCGGCTTCGACCGGCCCGACACCGGCACGTGGCACTTCGACGGCCACGACCTGGCGAACGTCTCGGCGTACAAGGTGGCCCGCTACGGCATGGTGCGCACCTTCCAGCTCACCAAGGCGCTCACCCGCCTGTCGGTGATGGAGAACATGAAGCTCGGTGCGACCGGACAGCGTGGTGAGCGCATCCTGGCCTCCCTGATCCCGGGGATCTGGAAGGCGCAGGAGGCGGAGATCGAGGAGCGGGCCGAGGAGCTGCTGGTCCGCTTCAAGATGGACCACATGCGCGACGAGCTCGGCGGCGAGCTCTCGGGCGGTCAACGCAAGCTGCTGGAGATGGCCCGGGCGCTGATGGTCGAGCCATCCATGGTCATGCTCGACGAGCCGATGGCCGGGGTGAACCCGGCGCTGACGCAGTCGCTGCTCGAGCACGTCAAGGACCTGCCCTCCTTCGACATGACCGTCCTGTTCGTCGAACACGACATGGACGTCGTGATGGACATCAGCGACTGGGTGGTGGTCATGGCGCAGGGCAGGATCATCGCCGAGGGGCCACCTGCCGCCGTCGCCGCGAACGAAGAGGTGATCGACGCCTACATCGGCAAGGGCCACGGCGACGAGAGCCGGTTCACGCCGACGCCGCTGGCCGGTGCACCGGTCAGCGCTGCGGTGGAGGAGGTCGCGCCTCCGTCCGCGGACGAGGGCGCGGAGGACCTCGCCGATGGAGGCGCGGACCTCGACGGGCCCGCCGAGGGGGCGGGTCCCGCCGACGAGCAGCCGGGAGGACGCGCGTGAGCGAACCGTTGCTGAACGCCGAGGACATCACCGCCGGCTACCTGCCGGGCATCGACATCCTCACCGGCTGCAACCTGACGTTGGGCGAGGGCGAACTCGTCGGCATCATCGGGCCGAACGGGGCCGGGAAGTCGACGCTGCTCAAGGCGTTGTTCGGGCTCGTGGACGTCCGCGGTGGCAACGTCACCCTGCGGGGCGAGTCGATCACGAACGCGGCGGCGAACCGCCTGGTGGCCAAGGGGGTCGGCTACGTCCCCCAGACCCGCAACATCTTCCCGAGCCTCACCATCGAGGAGAACCTCGAGATGGGGCTCTACCTGCAGCCCCAGCAGTTCAAGGCGCGGTTCTCCTACGTCGCGGATCTGTTCCCCCTGCTCGCCGACCGGCGCAAGCAGCGCGCCGGTGGACTGTCCGGTGGGGAGCGCCAGATGGTCGCCATGGGACGCGCGCTGATGATGGAACCCAGCGTGCTGCTGCTCGATGAGCCGTCCGCCGGGCTGTCGCCCGCGCTGCAGGACGAGGCGTTCCTCCGGGCGCGCGAGATCAACGCGACCGGGGTCTCGATCGTGATGGTCGAGCAGAACGCACGGCGCTGCCTCCAGATCAGTCACCGGGCCTACGTGCTGGACCAGGGCCGCAACGCCTACACGGGCACGGGCCGCGACCTGCTGACCGATCCCAAGGTGATCGAGCTGTACCTCGGCACCCTGGCGAGCTGACCACGCGGGGGCCTGGACGTCACGTCCGGGCGACCGCCAACGGACCCCGACCACGCTCTGGCGTCGTCGGGGTCCGACGCGTCGTGTGCCGATCCGACCGCTTCGGTGAGCGCCCTGCGCATCCTCGAGGACGGAAAGTGCGCGAGATCGGCGACCCCGGGGACGTCTCGTCGCTCAGAGGGGCCCGGGAAGTGCTGATCTGGGCGGTTTCCGGCCGTTCGACGTCCTCACCCCCCGGGTTTGCCACCCGCCGAAGTTCATCCAAACCGCCCCGCAGGTCGAAGCACGACGACCCCGCACCCCAACACCTCGCGGAGGCAACACCCATGAAGAAGACCCTCACGGCTGCACTCGCAGCCGCCGCCCTGGCGGTAATCCCCGCCTCGGCCGCCCTTGCCGACGCTCACGAGACCGCTCAGGTCACCGTGGTGCACGGTGTCCCCGGTCTCGACGGCGTCAGCGTTCTCGCTGGCGACGACGCGCTGCTCTCCGGCCTCGACTTCGGCGACATCGCGACCATCTCCGTTCCGGCCGGTACGTACGACATCGCCGTGTCCGGTTCTGACAGCCCGGACGACATCGCCCTCGGCCCCGTCTCGTTGACCTTCGACGCGGGCATGAGCTACGCCGTCACCGCGAACCTCGACGCTGAGGGCAACGCGACGGCGAGCCAGTTCACCGTCAACAACGCTGAGGGCATCTCCGTCTTCCACACGGCGGCGTTCCCCGACGTGGCCATCATCGCTGGTGGCGAGGCTGCAGCGGACGACGTCGCCAACGGTGACGACCTGCAGTTGGACCTCGATGCCGGCACCACGCTCTCCGATGTTGGTGTGGCTGCGGCTGGCACCACCGAGGTTCTGATTCCGCTCGGTGACGTCACCATCCCCGAGGGCCAGCGCATCCTCGCCTTCGCCATCGGTGACGAGGACACGATCACCGTTGAGACCGAGGTCATCGATGTCCTGGGCGCTGAAGAGGCGGAAGAGGACACCGAGGCTCCGACCTCCGTGGACTCCGGTACCGGTGGTCTGAACACCGGCCTGCCGATGTGGGTCGCCGCGCTGATGGCGATCGGTGCCCTGGGTCTGGCCGTGCCGGCCGTCGCGACCGCTCGTCGCAACAGCTGAACCACGTACCACCTGTGACACCTGATGAGGGGGCCTTCGGGCCCCCTCATCGCTTGTGCCCGGACCATCCTCCGCTCGACCCGGCTCGCCCGGACGCCACCGACGGCGGTGACCGCCAGGCCGCCGCTGCTGCCCACGTCTGGCACCCTGGGCACCACACGCGCGCCCGTCCCGTCGCGGCCGCGACCACCGAACCTCGGACGCCGCACGTCCGAAGCTCCTTCGACCGACTCGATCGCCCATCCCGGAGGAACCGGTGCCCCGTCTCGCTTGGATCTCCATGGTCCTCGGCGCCCTACTGCTGGTCGGGGCGCCGGTCGCCTGGTTCATGAGCGAGCCGGAGCAGACCGTCGGCGACATCGAAGCCGTGACGGCACCCACCTCCATCACCGGCGCCGTGGACAGCGGCACGGACACCCGCGAACCGGATGTCGGCACGCTGCCCAGCAGCCCGACGGAGGAGCCGCAAGCGGCACCGGAGCCCGAGCCGGAGCCCGTCGCGAACCCGGTCGGCATCGGCATCGACGCCATCGGCGTGGATGCCCCCGTCGTGGACGTCGCCCTCAACGACGACGGCTCCATGGAGATCCCCGAGGACATCACCACGGTCGGCTGGTACGAGCTCGGCGTCGCACCGGGTTCGCCCAACGGCACCGCCGTCATCTCCGGGCACGTCGACTCGCAGGAGCAGGGGCGCGGGGCGTTCTGGGATCTGCGCCGGCTCGACGTGGACGACGTCGTCACGGTCGACCACGAGGACGGCAGCACCAGCGAGTGGCGGGTCGTCGCACGCACGGCCTACCCCAAGGAGGAGCTGCCGATCTCCGACATCTTCACGCGGTTCGGCCCGCCACGTCTGGTGCTGATCACCTGCGACGGTGACTTCGACCGCGCCAACCGCAGCTACTCCGACAACGTGGTCGTCTACACCGTCCCGGTCGACGAGACCATCAGCTGAGCCCCGACAGGGCCTACGTCGAGAGGTCGGCGTACCGGCGTCCGCGCGCGCCCCTGGGATACGCTCCCGCCCGCGTTGCCGGAACCCTGGGGGGCTGATGCGACGGGTCATGATCTCGAGCGCAGCAGCGCTGATCCTGCTCGCGGTACCCGTCGCCTGGTGGCTCGGTGCGGACGAACCCGCGCCGGAGGAGCCACCGTCGCTGCCGGCCGCCACGGCTGAGGTGCCGCCGGCCCTGCCGGCCCCCGAGCCGGAACCCGAGCCGGAGCCCGAGCCGGAACCGGAGCCCGAGCCGGAACCGGAGCCGGAGCCGGAGCCGGTCACGGCCCCGACGGCGCTGGCGATCCCGCGCCTGGGCGTGAACGCCCCGCTCGATGCCGTCGCCCTCGAGCCCGGCGGCGCGATGGAGATCCCGCACGACGTGCGTCGCGTCGGCTGGTACGAGCTCGGCGTCATGCCCGGAGAGGCCTCGGGCACCGCGGTGCTGTCCGGACACGTCGATTCACGGTCGCAGGGCCGCGGAGCGCTGTGGGATCTCAAGGCCCTGACCGAGGGCGACATCGTCGAGGTGACGCACGAGGACGGGACCACGATGCCCTGGCGGGTGACCTCCCGAGGCACCTACGTCAAGTCGGAGCTGCCCATCCCCGACATCTTCACGCGCTTCGGGCCGACCCGCCTGGTGCTGATCACCTGCGGTGGCACGTTCGACCAGAGCCGGGGCAGCTACACGCACAACATCGTCGTGTACGCGGAGCCACTCGAGACGGCCTGACACCGGCACCGCGCTGTGGAGCACACGCACGGACGCGGAACGGGGGGGGGGGGGGGGGCGGCGGGGGGGGGCGCGGCGGGGGGGGGGGGGGGGGGCCCCCCGCAGCCGTGGTGGGTGGTGGAGCGGATCGTCAGACGATCCGCCTCACCCGTGTCGGATCAGAAGTTCGACTCGACGGTCTCCTGGACGTTCAGTTCGCCCGTGTCGTCGATCTCCCACACGTTGTAGAACCCGCGATCGGGCTCACCGTTGCCGGTCTCCGTCAGGGCCAGCGTGATACCCGACGCGGACAGGTAGGTGAAGTCCTCGCCCGCAGCGAACAGCTCGGCGCACTCGGTGTAGCTGGTGCACTCCGTGCCGCCGGGGGCGGTGACGTTGATCATCTCTTCGGCGATGTCGACACCCTCGGTCGAATCGGCCAGCCAGGCGGCCAGCGCGATGATGACCGTGCAGTCGTACGCCTCGGCAGCGAAGATCGTGTCCTCGATACCGGTCTCCTCCGTGAAGCGTGCGAGGTAACCGGTGTCCTCGACCTCGTCCGACGGCGGTGCACCCGGGTTGGTCCCGCGCATGCCGTCGAGGATGGCCGGGTTGCCCGGGTCCACCAGCTCGGCCAGGTCGCTGGAGGCGATCCCGTCCGCGCCGTAGACCGAGATGTCCGCCGGGCCGAGGCCCTGCTCGACCATCGTCTGGAGGATCTGCGCACCTTCGTCGAAGGAGATCAGCACGACCGCGTCCGCGCCGGAACCGGCGACGGCGTTGACCTCAGCCTCGAAGTTCGCGGCCTCGGGGTCGTAGGTCTCCGCCAGGGCGACGGTGGCACCGGCGGCCTCGAGGGCCTCGACGACCGTGTTGAGCAGGCCCTGGCCGTAGTCGTCGGCACGGGCGAGCAGTGCCGGGTTCGAGTTCCCGTCCGCGACGATCGTCTCGGCGAGGACCGGACCCTGCAGGATGTCGGACGGCGCGGTCCGGAAGTACAGACCGTTGTAGTCCGCGTTGGTGAAGGTGAGGCCGGTGTTCGACGCGGAGCACTGGAGCACCCCGGCCGAGGTCACGGCGTCGACGAAGGCGAGCGACATACCGGTCGCCGCAGCGCCGATGATCGCGTTCACGCCCTCGTTGATGAGGCGGTTGGCGGTCTCGGACGCGACGGTGGCGTCACCGGCTTCGTCACCGGAGGACAGGGTCACCTCGTTGCCGAGGACCCCACCCGCCGCGTTGATCTCATCGACGGCGAGCTGCACCGACTGGATCTGCGGGGGGCCGAGGAACGCGAGCGGACCGGACTCGGGGAGGATGTAGCCGAGGTTCAGGACGCCTTCTTCACCGGCGGCACCCTCGTCCTCGGGCTCCTCCGCGGGCTCCTCGTCGTCTGCCTCGTCGTCCTCGTCCGTGTCGGGCTCCTCCGTCGGCTCGTCTGCGGGCTCGTCGACGTCGTCGCCGTTCCCACACGCGGCCGCGGCGAGCGCCAACGCGGTAACCGCCGCCATGCGGCGCAACCACAGTTGCTTCATTACTGCCTCCCAGCATCGTGAACGTTCGGACCGGCTGACGGCGCACCCGTTGGACGAGCACTGCCCGCTACGACTCGGTCCCCACCGCCGCATGCGAGCGCACGCGGTCGACCTCAAAGCTACTACGAAGCTAGGAGAGAGGGAAACCGGATGTTGCGGGAGCGAACAGCGCTCCCGACCGAGCGGTCGGTCGCACGGACCTCCCCTGGGGCGACCCGGGCCGGGCGGCGCCCCCTCTAGCCTGGGCCCCACCCGGACGCGTGCACCCCCGCACGGCGCCGGACGCGTTCGGAGTCGACGGTGCTCGAGCCCACCACGGACACCCTGCTGTTCCCCGTCTCCCACGGTGCGGACGAGCCCGAGCGGGCGACGGTGCCCTTCGTCGTCGCCGCCACCGCCATCGCCTCCGGACGTCCGGCGTTGGTCATCGCCACGGTCGAGGGCGTGACGCTCGGGCTCCCCGAGGTGGCGGATGGCATCGAGGAGGACGGGTTCCCGCCCTTGGCGGACCTGCAGCACCAGCTCGCCGCTGGCGGTGGGGCCCTGTGGTTGTGCAGCGCCTGCGCCACCAAGCGGGGGATCACCGGCGATCGCGCGCTGGTCCCGGGCGCGACCATCGTCGGGGCGGCCCGGATCGTCGAGGCGCTGAGCCTCGGGCGTGCCATGACGCTGAGCTGATCGCCAGCGCGAGCGTCCCCGACACAGCACGGGCCCCGCCCGCGGTGGTCGGGGCCCGTGCCGTGGGTGGTGCGAGCCTGCTCAGGCCGCGAGCTTCTCGGCGATGCCGGCGAAGTGCGCGCCGTAGTCGAGCGCGATGTTGCGCTCCTCGTCGGTCAGGCCCTCCCCCGTCCCGAGCTGGGTCGGCCCGTAGGGACCACCGCCCGAGCGGGTGCCCTGGACGTCACCGGCGACCGCGTACCCGGCGGGCACGATGGGCATCCCCTGGTGCATCGCGAACGTCGCCATCGACATGATGGTCGTCTCGTGACCACCGTGGATCGTGGCGGCACCGGTGAAGAAGCCGGCGGCCTTGCCCAGCAGCTTGCCCTCCGACCACAGCGGGCCCGTCTGGTCGAGGAACGCCTGCAGCTGCGAGGTGGCGGACCCGAAGCGGGTCGGCGAGCCGATGATGAGCCCGTCGAACTCGGGCAGCTCGTCGACGGTCGCGACCGGGATCTCGGCCTGGGCCTCGATCGCCTGCTTGACGCCGTCGGACTCCTTGACCTCGTCGGGCAGGAGTGGGTCGGGGACCCGGCGCAGGTGCGCCTCACCCCCGCCCTTGGTCACGCCCTCGGCGATGGCTCGCGCCAGCTCGAAGGTCTCGCCGTACATGGAGTAGTACACGATGCCGATCTTCGCCATCTGTTGACCTCCTGGGTCACGTTGTGGGGGCGTTGGCGGGCGCGCCGTTTAGTGGCGCTCGCAACTAGTTCGCAGCCGCGCGGGACACGGGCGACCGGGTCGGACCGGTCGTTCGGACAGGGGACGACCACACCGCTGGCCCGGGGCCGATCGCGACGGCGAGCGCCCCCCTCCGTGCGCCTCTCAGCTCGCCCCTCAGGGCGCCGCGAGCCAGTCCTCGAAGGACCGACCGGTGAGCCGCTCGTAGACCTCCACGTAGCGGGCCCGCGTGGAGGCCACCACCTCGGCAGGCAGGGCGGGCGCCGGCGGTGTGCGGTCCCAGCCGCTCGCGGTGACGTGATCGCGGACGTACTGCTTGTCGAAGCTCGGCGGCGACACCCCCGGCTCCCAGGTGTCCGCCGGCCAGTACCGCGACGAGTCCGGGGTGAGCACCTCGTCGGCCAGGACCAGCTCGTCGCCGTCCAGCCCGAACTCGAACTTGGTGTCGGCCAGGATGATGCCACGCTCGGCCGCGTGCGCCGCTCCGGCGCGATACAGCGCGAGCGAACGTTCCTGCAGCGCCATCGCCAGGTCCTCGCCCACCCCCGCGATGACGGCGGCCAGGTCGACGTTCACGTCGTGCTCGCCGCGCTCGGCCTTGGTGGCCGGGGTGAAGATCGGCGTCGGCAGGGGGCTGCCGAGCTCCAGCCCGTCGGGCAGCGCGATCCCGCAGACCGTGCCGCTGCGGCGGTACTCCTCCCAGCCGGACCCGGCGAGGTAGCCCCGCACGACGCATTCGAAGGGGACGATGCGCAGCGCCCGGCAGCGCATCACGCGACCACGCAGCACCTCGGCGTGGGGCCGCGCCGCCGCGGGCAGCTCGTCGACGGCGGTGCCGAGCAGGTGGTGGGGGCCGAGCTCGGCGAGCTGCCCGAACCAGAACGCGCTGACCCCGGTGAGCACCTTGCCCTTGTCGGGGACCGGGGTGGGGTGCACCGCGTCGTAGGTCGAGATCCGGTCGGTCGCGACGAGCAGCAGCTCGTCATCCGCACCGCGGTAGACGTCACGCACCTTGCCACGCGCCACCAGGTCCAGTCCGGGCAGCGGCTCGACGGGGAGCGTCGGGGAGGGCACGGCCACGGGGGCTCCGAGCGGCAGGGGAGCGCGAGCCTAGGCCCCCTCGCGCGCGGTCCGGCGGGCCGCGCGCACCTGGCCGAGCGCACCGGGCGTGTCGACGTCCGGGGGCATGGCGGACGCACGCGTGACCTCGACCACGTCCAGCTCGCCCATCAGCTGTCGGGCGCCGGCGTCACCGGTGACCGCGGTCAGACGGGCCAGCACCCGTGCGGCGAAGGCCACCGGGTGGCCGACACCGTCGAGGTAGCGGACACGTGCGGCCTCGGCGCCACGGCGCACCGCGCCGACGACCGCGTCGGCGGCGTCCGGGGCGATGCCCGGCTGGTCGGCCAACAGGACCAGCACGACGCCCCCGTCGGCGACACGCGCCTGCAGGACGGCGAGCCCCGCACGCAGGGAGCTGGCCTGGCCGTCTCGGTAGGAGGGGTTGTGTGCCACCTCGACGTCGCCGGACGGATCGGCCGCGCGGGCGGCCCGGACCACCTCGTCGGCGTCGTGCCCGGTGACCACCACGATCGGTCGGCACCCCGCCACCCGCGCCGTCGCGACCGCGTGGGCGATCAGCGGCTGCCCGTCGAGCTCGGCGAGCTGCTTGGTCGCGGCCCCGAAGCGCGCCCCCTGCCCGGCCGCCAGCACGACGGCGGCGAGGGCGACCTCCCTATCCTCACCGGCAGCGTCCGTCATCGCGGACCCTGCCGGGTGCGAGGCCCGGACGCCCATCCCCGTCCGACCGTGGAGCCGACCGTGCACGCTGCCGACGATGCGACCCCGCGCCCCGACACGACCGACCCCCGCCGGCGGGCGGTGGTCGTGACGGCCAGTGACGGCGTGGCGTCCGGCCACCGCGAGGACGGTTCGGGCGACGCCGTCACGGATCTGCTCACCGACGCCGGGTTCACGGTCGTCGAGCGGCTGGTCACCCCCGACGACCGGGCGGCGATCGCAGCCCGGCTGCGCGAACGCTGCGATGTCGGCGACGCGCCGGCCCTGATCGCGATCACCGGGGGGACCGGGTTCGGTCCCCGTGACGTCACCCCGGAGGCGACCCGCGACGTCATCGAGCGGGAGGCGCCGGGACTCGCCGAGGCCATGCGCGCGGCGGGCCGTGCGGTGACCCCGATGGCGGACCTGTCCCGCGGCGTCTGCGGCGTACGCGGCACGACCCTCATCGTGGACCTGCCCGGCTCGCCCAAGGGCGCGGTCGAGTCGCTGACGGCGGTTCGGGGCCTGCTCCCCCACGCCATCGACCTGCTCGCCGGCGACACCCGACGCCATCCCCCGGGACACGGGCAGCACGGCGAACCGGCCACCAGCTGAGCCACGCGCACCCACGCCGAGCGGCGAGCTCGGGCCGCGGGATGGTGTCCACGGGCCGCGGTGGCGCTCACGCCGGCAGCGGTGCCGGAGTCGACTCGCGGTGGATCGGGCCCTCGGTCTCCACCAGCGCCGCCCCGCTCCCACCGTGGCGGAGCATGACGAGCTCCGCGGCGATGGAGACCGCGGTCTCCTGCGGGGTGCGGGCGCCGAGGTCGAGCCCGATCGGCGAGCGCAGCCGGTCGAGCTGCTCCTCGCGCAGGCCCTCCTCGCGCAGGCGCGCCATGCGGTCGTCGTGGGTCCGTCGCGATCCCATCACCCCGATGTAGGCGGCGTCGGTCGCCAACGCCACCTTCAGGACGGGCACGTCGAACTTCGGGTCGTGGGTCAGCACCGCGATGACCGTGCGGGCATCCACCTCCGTCGCGGCGAGGTAGCGGTGGGGCCACTCGACGACGACCTCGTCCGCGTCGGGGAACCGGGCCGGCGTGGCGAACACCGCCCGGGCGTCGCACACGGTCACGTGGTACCCGAGGAAGCGGCCGATCGAGGCGACCGCGCCGGCGAAGTCGATCGCGCCGAACACCAGCATCCGTGGCCGGGGCGCGAACGACTCGATCATGACCGCGACCTCGTCCTTGCGTCGCTCACCGTCCGCGCCGAAGTGGCGCAGCCCCGTGGCACCCTGCCCGAGCAGGCCCTGCGTCGCGTGCACGATGGAGCGGTCGAGGTCCGCGTTGCCCGTCGAACCCTCCGCCCGCTCCTCGCCGACCATCAGCGAACGCCCGACCATCTCCGGGGCGTCGGGATGCTCGACCACGGTGGCGACGGCGACCGGTTCCTCGGCCTCGATGCGCCGACCGAGCTCCTCGAGGTCGATCGTGGCCGCATCCACCGCGCGGACGAACACCTCGATGGTGCCACCGCAGGTGAGTCCCACTGCGAAGGCCTCGTCGTCGGAGATGCCGTAGGAGACCCGCTGCGGGGTCCCGGAGGCCAACACCTCGGTGGCGACCTCCACCACCGCGCCCTCCACGCACCCGCCGGACACGCTGCCGAGCACATCACCGTCGGGGTGCAGGGCGAGGGTGGCGCCGGGCTGCCGCGGTGCCGACTTCGAGGTCGCGGTCACCGTGGCGATGCCGATCCGCGCGCCGTCCCGCTGCCACCGCCGTAGAGCGGGGAGTTCCTCACGCATCGCACGCCTCCTTCACCACGGACCGCCTGCGACCTGCGGGGCGCCCTCGTGGTCGAAGGTACGTCCCGCAACCGTCCCGCGCGCCCCCACGGCCGCCAGCCGCCGATCGCGTTCCCGCCGTGCACGCTCGTCGCTGCGGCCCGCCTGCGCACCGCCAACGACCTGCGCGAGGTGCTCCAGCGCGGCGAGCGAGTGGCCCTCGACGAGCTGGTCGCAGGCCGGCAGTGCGGCCGCCATCCCACGTGCCGTCGGGGTGAACCCCTCGCGACCGGCGCGCGGGTTGGCCCACACCACCCGGTGCGCGAGCCGGTGCAGGCGCCGCATCTGGCCCGCGAGCTCCTCCACGTCGCCGGTCTCCCACCCGTCGGACAGCACCACCACGATCGCGCCGCGGGCCGTGCCGCGCTGGCCCCAGACGTCGAGGAACTCCCGCAGGGTCGGACCCAGCCGGGTCCCGCCCTCCCAGTCGGGGATCGCCGCCGACACGGCCCGCATGGCCGTGTCCGCGTCACGGTGCTCGAGCGCCTCGGTCACCCGGGTGAGGCGGGTCCCCAGCGTGAACACCTCGGTCGCGCCGCGGTAACGCCGGCTCGCGGCGTGGGCGAAGCGCAGCAGCACGTCCGCGTAGCCGGCCATGGACCCGCTCACGTCCACCAGCAGGACCACCCGGCGCGGACGCCGGATCGCCTGCCGGTGGCGGAGTGGCCCGGGTTCCCCGCCGGCGGCGAGCATCCGTCGGATCGTGCGGCGCCGGTCCACGCTGCCTCGGCGCCCCGGGCGCTGCCGGCGCGTGCGTCGCGGCTCGCCGGGCAGGTCGAACGCGGCGAGCAGCCGATCGAGCTGTGCCCGTTCGCCGGCATCGAGGTCGGTCACGTCGCGGTGGCGCAGCAGCTCCGCGGCGGAGGCCTCCCGCTCGACGAGCTGCAGCTCGGGCGCCTCCACCTGCTCCTCGCCCCCGGGCGCCGGGGTGGTGGAGGTCTGGCCGCTCTGGAAGCTGATCCGGCGGTGGGTCCGGGTGCGGGCGTGCGCCTGTTCGCCGTCGAAGAAGGCGCGGAAGACCCGGTCGTAGCGCTCGAGATCGTCCGGCCCGGCGCAGAAGGTGACCCGGCCGGTCCAGTAGACCTGGGCACGCGAGGAGGCGTCGATCACCTCCAGCGCCTCGAGGAACGCGTGCACCCGGTCCGGGGTGGCCGCGACCCCCGCCGCGCGCAGGGTGTGCGCGAGCCCGACCGCCGAGGCCGTGAGGTCCTGCGCTCCCGCCGGGCGGGCGGTCGCCTCCGGCCCCGGTCCCACGCTCAGGTCCCGGTCAGGGCACGGTCGACCAGGTCGCCGACGTCCATGGCGCGGACCCGCTCGAGGTCCTCGCGGAACTTCAGCACCGACCCCAGCGTCGCGGTGGCCCTGGCCGCATCGAGGTGGTCCGCGCCGAGCGCGACCAGCGCCTCGGTCCAGTCGAGCGTCTCCGCCACACCCGGGGGCTTGAGCAGGTCCTGACCGCGCAGGGCGTGGACCGCGGCGGTCACCTCGCGGGCGAGCCGTTCGCCCGTCCCCGGCAGCCGCGTCCGCACGATCGCCACCTCGCGGTCGAAGTCGGGATGGTCCACCCAGTGGTAGTAGCAGCGGCGCTTGAGGGCGTCGTGGACCTCGCGGGTGCGGTTCGAGGTCAGCACCACCAGCGGCGGCTCGGTCGCGCGGATCGTGCCGAGCTCGGGGATGGAGACGCTGAACTCGCTGAGCACCTCGAGCAGCAGCGCCTCGAACTCGTCGTCGGCGCGGTCGATCTCGTCGACCAGCAGGACCGCGCGCGGCGTCTCGAGCGCCTGCAGGATCGGCCGGGCGACCAGGAAGCGGCGGTCGTAGAGCTCCGCCTCCAGCGCCTCGGCCACCTCGGCGGCCGCGACGCCGGCGTCGGCGTCGGCGTCGGCCGAGGCCGCCTCCGGTGTGCCGTCGGGCGCGGTGGCGCTCCGGCGTCCCGCGACCTCGGCGCTGCGCAGGTGCAGGACCTGGCGCGGGAAGTTCCAGTCGAACAGCGCCTGCGCCGCGTCGATGCCCTCGTAGCACTGCAGGCGGATCAGCGGCCCCTCGCACAGGGTGGCCAACGCCTGCGCGATCGCGGTCTTGCCGACCCCGGCGTCACCCTCCAGGAACAGCGGGCGGCGGAGCGCCAACGCGAGGTACGCCGCGGTCGCGAGGCCCTCGTCGGGGAGGTAGCCGGTGCGCTCCAACGCCGACGCGAGCGACGCGGGATCGGTGACCCCGGCCGGCAGCCGTGGCGACGCGGCGGGGGGGGGGGGGGGGGGGGGCGCGGCGGGGGCGGGCGGGTCCACCGCGTGCCGTGCCCGTCGTCGCGGCGTCGCTCACCCGGCAGCGGTCGTGAGCGCGCGCTTGGTCAGCACCCGGGCGAGGTGCTGGCGGAACTCCGCGGTGGCGTTGAGGTCACTGGACGGCGAGGTGCCGTCCGCCGCGTGGTCCGCGGCGGCCGCCCTCGCGGCCCGGGCCGGGCCCCCCCCGGCGGCCGCGCCCCCCCGGGCACCCCCCCGGGGGGTGG
>JAFIEQ010000203.1 GCA_020832455.1 Nitriliruptoraceae bacterium | reverse complement strand
CCCGCGGGCGGGGGGGGGGGGGGTGTCGTGCGTCACCCCGCGGCGGTTCTTTCCCGCCGGGCCGCACCCGGTCGCGGTACCCGAGGTAGCCGCGGCGCTGGCCGCGGCCGCGCGCGTCCCCGACGCCCGGGTCGTGGCCGCGTTCCACCACGTGCCCGCGGCGGCCGTCGATGCGGACGGACCGTTGCACGACGCGACGGTGCTGGTCGTCGGTGCCGACCCGGAGGCCCGAGCGGTGATCGTCGGCCTGGCGGCCACCGTCGCCAGCGGCGGTGGGGTCGACGCGGGGCCGCTGCGGCACGCCGCGACGCTGGAGGCGATGACCGCGGTCCTGATCGAGGTGAACCGCCGGCACGACGCGCACGCCGGCCTGGCCGTGACCGGCCTGCCGGACCGGGCGGGCTGACCGGGCGGGCTGACCGGGCGGGCTGACCGGCGCAGCGCGCGACCCCGGGTCGCGTCCACGTCGGAACGCACACCGCGTTGACGGCGCTGACCACCCCTGCGTAGAACACCTGTTCGGTCCGACGGCAGGGGTGGGGATGGCACGGTTCGATGGCGTGCTGCTGATCGCGCTCGCGCCCACCACGCCCACCACGCGGCGCGCCGGCACCCACACCGCCGAGGCAGCACGGGGTCCGACCCTCGCCGAGCAGCTCGTCGCCGGCGCCGGGATGCTGCTGCGGCTGCCCGACGGCGCGCTGTGCCGTGCCGTGCGACGTCCGGGTGTCGCCCCCTGGTTCCCGGCGCAGGTGTCGTTCCCCCCGCGGCTGGACCCGAGCGCACGTCCGCTCGGACCTGCGAGCGCGAACCCGTCGGTGGATCCGCTCCGGCCGCACGTGATCGCCGCACCCCTGCGCGCGCTCGCCGCGGTCGACGTGACCGCAGGCGACGGGGACGGCGCCCGGCTGGTCGAGCGGATCGTGCCCGACCCCCACGCCACGGTCCGCGTCGTCGCCCCGGTGCCGACGAGCGACCTGGTGGCGCGCCGACCGCTCGACGGTGGCCCGGTCCACGCCGTGCACCTCGACGCGGCGCGGACCTGCTGCGGACGCTTCCCGGCGCAGGGACCCCGGCTGTCCACCGCCCGCATCGACTGTCGCCGGTGCCTCGCCGCCGAACCGCTGGCCTCCCGGTGCGCGCAGCAGCTGGCGGGCCACGGGGCCCTGACCGACCTCGTCGACCCGCTCACCGCCGGAGCGCTCGCCCGCTGGTGGCCCCGGCTCGAGGACTGCGCCCCGCTCCCCACGCGGCCGGTGCTCGACGCCGCCGCCGGCATGTTCGCCCACGGGCTGCCCGGAGCGCCGGATCAGGACGCCCTGCTCCACCTGCTGTCGACGAACGTCGGGGCGGCCTCCGACGCCGTCCGTCGCTGGGCCCGGGGGGAGGCGATGCGTCGGGTGCGCCACCACCTCGCCGGGCTGCTGCCGACCCATCCACGCCAGCTGGACCGCGACACCGCGGCGCTGCTGGAACTGGTGCGGCCGCTGCTCGGCGCCGGAGCCCTCGCCGACGAACTCGTCCGCGGGTTCGCGAGGCACGGCCCGGCACCGGCGCTGGAGCCGCTCGCGGCGGAGGTCGCCCGCGCCGCTGCCGCCGAGGGCCGCACGACGGACGAGACGGACCGGTTCCGGCGGCGTCACGCCGTCGCGGCCGCGCTGACACGGGAGCTCACATGACCGCCCGCCTGACCCCCGACACCACGACGCTGCTGACCCTGCTCCGGGCCGCCGGCGGCGCGGACGTGCCGGTGCTGCTGTGGGGGTCACCGGGCACCGGCAAGTCGGCCCTGATCCGCACGCTCGGACGGCTCGACGCGTGTCACACCGCCACCGTCATCGGCTCGCTACGGGAGCCCGCCGACCTCGCCGGCCTCCCGGTGGTGCAGCCCGACGGCTCCGTCGCGCTCGCCCCGCCGCGCTGGGCCACGGACCTCCGCGACGCCGGCGGCGGGTACCTCTTCCTCGACGAGCTGTCGACCGCGCCGCCGTCGGTCCAGGCGGCGATGCTGCGGGTGGCGATGGAGAAGGTCGTGGGCGACCTCGTGCTGCCGTCAGCGACCCGGATCATCGCGGCGGCGAACCCCGTGGACCTCGCCGCGGGCGGCTGGGAGCTCGAGCCCCCGACCGCCAACCGGTTCCTGCACCTGACCCACCGGCCCGACCTGGACACCTTCGTCGATGGGCTGACCGGCGGCTTCGACGCGGCCACGTCCGGCCGCGACCCGGAGCCGCTGGCCCCGCCGGGCCCGGACGCGACCGCGCGGGCCGTCGCCCAGGTCGTCGGGTTCCTGCGCGCACGTCCGGCACGTTTCGACGACTGTCCGACGCAGCCCGGGGCGGGGGGTGGTGCATGGCCGAGCCCGCGGACGTGGCACGCGCTGCAACGTCTGCTCGCCTGGCTGCCTGCGCACCTCGAGCAGGCACGTCGGTTCGCCACGGTCGGGCTTGTCGGGGACGCGGCCGGACTGGAGTTCCTGGCCTGGGTCCGCCACCAGGACCTGCCGGACCCGGCCGCCGTGCTCGACGGGACCGCCCCCCTGCGCCCGGACCTGCGCGACGACCAGCTGCACGCGATCCTGTCGGGCGTCACCACCGTCGCGCTCGCCCGCGGCACCGCGGACGCGTGGGTGGCCGCCTGGGAGGTCGTCGGACAGGTCCCAACGGACCTCGGCGCCGTCGCCGCCCGCAGCCTGATGCGCGCCCGCCCCGCCGACGCGCCGCTGCCGGACGCCGTCCTCACGCTCGAACCGGTGCTCGGGCGCGCGGGGTTGCTCCCCACGTGAACCGCGACGCCGGCACCCTCCGGGAGGACGAACAGGTCACCTTCCGCGCCGCCCGACTGTTGGCCCTCGACCGGATGCCCTACCTCGCCGCTGCCCTGCTGGAGGTCACCCCGGTCCGCAGCCCGGGCCTCGGCACCTTCGCCGTCGATGCGAGGTGGCGGCTCTACCTCGACCCGGTCCGCTTCGTCGACTGGACGATCGAGGAGATCGCCGGGGTGCTGCTGCACGAGGTCGGCCACCTGCTGCGTGACCACCACGACCGGCACACCGAACACCCCGAGGTGCCCCCGCTGGTGTGGAACATCGCCGGCGACGCGGAGATCAACGACGACCTGATCACCGCGGGGGTACCGCTGCCGGGCCAGCCGATCACGCCGACGCTGCTCGGGATGCCGGACGGCTGGGTCGTCGAGCGCTACGCCGCCCAGCTGCTCGCGGATGCGGCCGAGGTCCCGGCGGATCCGGGCTGCGGCTCGGGAGCGGGTGGCACCGCACACGACGCGGAGCTCGACGACGAGCGGGGCGGCCGCAGCGGACTCGAGGTGGAACTGATCCGACGCACGGTCGCGGAGGCGGTGCGGGACGCGGCCGGTGCCGCCGGCGGTGCGCAGGCGGGCGCCGTGCCCGCCGGCGTCCGGCGCTGGGCCGAGCAGGAGC
>JAFIEQ010000044.1 GCA_020832455.1 Nitriliruptoraceae bacterium | reverse complement strand
GCCCCCCGCCCCCCGCGCCACCCGATCGTCGTCGAGCAGGTCCTCGGTCGCGGACGTGAGACCGCGCCGCCGTCGCGACGCAGCTGCTCATGGTGGGCGTCGATCGGATCGGGCAGTGTCGCAGCGGTGGGTGGCATGCTCATCTCCCGGCTGAGGCACGGACGGCACGCCAGCCATCGACAACGCAACGTCACGCACGAGACCTCGTCCACCCGCCCGTGTACGCAACGCGGTACACCTCAGCCATGTCGAAGACCGTCCCTGTCCGTGAGTTCCGCACCCACCTCGCCGATCTGCTCGACGAGGTGGCCGACCGGCGTGAGCACGTCACGATCACGCGACGAGATCGTCCGGCCGCGGTCCTGGTGCCGGTCGACGAGTACGAGGCCCTCGAGGAGACCGCCGTGATCCTCTCTGATGAGGACACGCTCGCGGCGATCCGCCGCGGGCTCGATGACTCGACCGCCGGTGAGATCACCTCCCTCGATGATGTCCGTGCGGAGCACGCTGCCCGCTGAAGGCGCGTCCTGGCACGCGTCCACCTCACCCGCACGGCCCGTGACGTGCTGGTAGTACTCGACTTCCAACTCGCCGACGCCGTTCTCGACGCGCTCGGTGAACTCGAACGCGACCCTCGCCTCGGTCACCAGCTGCGCGGACGGCTCACCGGACTGCGCTCCTACCGCGTCGGGATCTACGGCATCATCCACGAACTCCGTGACGACAAGACCGTGCGCGTGATCGCCATCCGACACCGAGGCAACGCCTACGACATCGATCCACGCTGAGCTGGACCAACCGGTGTGCAGCGCCTGCGAGTTCAGCTACCCGTTACGGCGCTCGACGTTCGGGCGTCCTGGATCGTGACGATGGTGACGCGATCGCGCGGGACGTCGAAGACGTAGACGAGCAGTATCCACCGCCAGGGACCGAGGGTGAAGCGGAACCCGTTCCACCGCCCGGTGAGCTCCGGACCCAGCCGCGGGAACCGCGCGAGCGGTTCGAGCGAGGTCCGGACACGCTCCCGGGTGTCGCCGGGGAGCGAGTGCGTCATCACGAGTCGATCCAGGTCCTCGACGGCGGCGCGGGCGAGCTCGACCTGGGCCACGCCCTACAGCTCGTCGAGCGCGATGGTGTCGCCAGCTGCCGCCTGCGCAACCCCGAGCTGGGCCCGGTCGAACGCACCGTCGATGCCGTCGAGCAAGGCGGCGACGTTCGCCGGGTCCGGGTCGAGCCCGTCGATCGCACTGCTGAGCAGTGACCGCGCCAGCGTCCCCTCGTTCACATGGACCCGGGCCGCGAGGGTCGCGAGTTTGGCGGCGTGCTCGCCGTCAAGGGTGATGTTCAGTCGCTGTCCACTCATGACGAGAGCATACACGGCACGACGCGTGACGTGCAGTCGGGCAGACGGCCCGCTCGGAGGAGCGGTGCTCGTCACGACCGGTTCGCAACGCGCGTGCGTTCCACCCGGATGCGGTGGATCGCCCGGCTGCCAGGCCGGTCGGGTTCACCGAACCGGTGGAGGTGAGCCCGGGCAGGTCTCGCACGTCATGGCTGGGACGTTGCGCCTGCGTTCGTTCCCTCGACTCAATCGTCGCCGAGGAGATCCTCGGTCGCGGAGGTGGCGACCTTGCGCGCGATGATCACGGCGCCGGCGACGACCGCGGACCACAGCAGCAGGTCGCGCAGGGTCGCGTCGTCGGCGACATCACGGGCGGTCGGCGGCTCGTCGCCGGTGGTGAGCTTCCAGCCGAGTTCGACCGCACGGCGGGCGGCGACCGCAGCAGCAGCAGCGGCACCGGCGGCAGCGAGCCGGGTGAGTCCAGCGTTCACGTCGGGTCCTCGGTCGGGGCGTCGGAGTCGGGTCTAGCAGCGTCGGGCGGTCCGGGTAGCGGGTCGAGCGACCGCAGCTCACACGATGGGCAGCATCCCGGGGGCACGGGCACCGTCGGGGACCAACTCGCTGGGCCAGCGCCGGCGCGACACGGTGGACAGCTTGGTGAGCAGGTTCATCGCCACCTCGTCGTCCTCACCGGGCCGGACCTCGACCAGGCCGGCGTCGATCACGCCCTTCATCCACTCCTCGCCGCGGGCGGTTCGGATCAGCGCGAGCGTCCAGTTGTCGTCCGCGCCGATGCCCCCGGTCGAGATGTCGGCGTGCTGCGCCGCGAAATCGGGACACATCTTGCAGCCCGGTCGGGTGTGCGGGTGGAAGAGCTTGAGCGGGATCTCGTGGTAGGCGCCGTCCCGGGTCCATACCTGGTAGCGCCCCTTGATGTTGATCTTGGTCACGTCCTGCATGGCGATGCCGTGGTCGGCGAGCACCTGCTCCTGGCCCTCGTAGGTGAAGGTCTTCGAGCACAGCAGGCCGATGGTCAGCGCGATCTTGCGCTCGTACTTGCGGACCCCGCGGGCAGGCAGGCTGCCGTTGATGGAGGCCTGGCACGACATGCCGACCAGCGCGAGGCGCTTGAGGCCGGCCTCCTCGGCCTCGGCCATCGCCAGGGGCGGCGCGGCGTAGGTGTAGCGCGAGCCGGCGGTCGCGAGCACCCCGGCCCGATCGGTCACCAGCGCCGGGGCCGCATCGAACGGGCCGCGTCCGACGTCCTCGACCGAGGAGGCCAGCGCCCCGTCGATCAGGTCGTGCTCGAGCCCCCACACCAGCAGGCTGGAGACCAGTCCGCCGTCCTGCCCGACCGCCGCGATCCCGGCGTCGGTCGTTCGGGCGAGCAGGATGGAGCGGACCTGCCCGTAGACCTCGTCCTCGCGGCGGGGTCGGCCGAACAGTTCCTGATCCAGGTCGGTCTCCCAGGCCCGGAAACGTGGGCACGCGCGGGTGCAGATGTCGCAGCCACGGTCGCCGATCACGCACTGGTCGTGGGCCATGCCCTCCCCGATCTGCACGGGGAGGTGGTCCTGGGTGTAGCCGAGCACGTCGCGCGGACAGGCCATCACGCAGGCGGCGCAGCCCGTACACAGCCCGGTGTCGACGACCTCGTGCTTGAGCTCCCGCCAGTGGACCTCGTTCATGGGGTGAGGTGGGTGGTGAGGGCATCGATGTCCGCGGCGAGGTGGCGACGGACGGCCTCGGCGGCCTCGCCGCGCAGGCGGTGCTTGGTCCCGGCGTAGGCGCGGGCGGGCAACGCGGCGAGTTGCGCGGCGTGCGCCTGCGCCCGGGTGACGACCTCGTCCGCGGCGACGACCTCGTCCGCGAACCCGGCCTCCACCGCCGCCGCGGCGTCGATGCGCTGGCCGGGCAGCAGCAGGTCCTCCATCCGATCGGCCCGCACGTTCGCGCGGGCCAGCGCGAGCCCGAACTCCGGGATCTCGAAGTCGATCCGGGTCTCGGTGAGCCCCCAGAACGACCCCTCCGCGGCGACGGCGTGGTCACAGGCCATGGCCAGCATCGTGCCGGCGGCGATGGCGTGGCCCGTGGCCGCGCAGACGGTCGGTCGGGGCTCCGTCCACCAGGTCATCAGGCACTCACCGAAGCGCACCAGCAGGTCCTGGACCCCGTCGTGCCCGTTCGCGGCCATCCACTTGACGTTGAGGCCGGCGGTGAGGATGCCGGGACGGCCCGCCAGGACGAACGCGGTCGCCTCGTCGTCGTCGAGCGCGTCGATCAACGCCGCGAAGGTGGCCGGTTCGAGGGCGTTCTTGTCGCCATCGTCGAGGGTGAGGGTCACCACCCCGGCGTCATCGATCGTGCGCGCGAGCGGCACGCTGGTGGTCTCGGACATCGCGGCGGCCTCCCTGCGGCACGGTCACGGCAGCGTAGGCGGCGGGGCCCGGTGCAGCGGTCCCGGTCACCATGCGACGGCGTCCGCGCGGGTCCCGGGGTTCGTACCCTCGGTGCACCCGTGACCGCGGACGCCGTCCGTCCGATCCGATGCCGGTCGAGGATCCCCACCGTGTCCGACCCCCGCGAGCCTCCGCTGCTCGAGCCGCCGGTCGCCGTCTCACGTGCCGCACCCCTGTCCTGGCGGCAGAAGCGGCTGATCGGTGCCCTGGCGTTCGCGCCCGTGGTGCTCGTGGCGGTGCTGCTCACCCCGGTCGCGATCGCGACCGACCAGGGACTGGGCGAAGTGGTGGTCTCCGCGCTGATGTTCGGCGGGCTGCTCGGGCTGGCCGTCGGGTTCGTCGCCACCGACCGCTTCCAGGCCCGGCAGTGCCCGAGGTGCCGGATGACCGGCGCGAAGGGTGCGGAGGTCTGCGCCGTCTGCGGCTACGACCTCGAGCACCGGCCGCGGTTCACCTGCGAGGTCCGCCACCAGGTCTACCTCGACCCGGGCGCGTGTGCGTGCGGCCGACGGCTGCGTCCGATGCGGCCCGTGCGTGGGATCGGTCGGGAGATCCGGGTGATGATGCTGCTCGGGGGCGGCCTGCTCGTCTTCCTGCTGCTCACCGGCTTCGTGCTGCAGCTGATCGACCGCAACGTCTGATCACGTTCCGGCGGGGTCACGGCCTGCCACGCGGCGCGTGGTCAGACCAGCAGGCGAGCGGGGGAGCGGTCCGTGGTCGGCGAGTAGGTCCGCCAGGCGGCCTCCAGCCGGTCCAGCCCGGCCTCGAGGACGGCTTCGGGCCGCGCGAAGACGAGGCGGACGGCGCGGCGGTTGCCATCGTCGACGGACAGCGACGGTCCCGGGACGATGTCGACCCCGTGGCGGACCGCGACCTCGGCGAGCTCGTCCGCGTTCCCGCGTGGGAGCCGGGCCCAGATGGACAGCCCACCCGCCGGAACGTCGAACTCCCACTCCGGGAACCGTTCGTGGAGCACCTGCACCATCAGGTCGCGGCGCGGGCGCAGCTCCGCACGGCGCGCGGCCAGCATCTCATCGCGCGCCGCGAGCAGCTTGACGGCGAGCAGTTGGCTGACGAGGGGCGTGCCGAGATCGGCCACCGTCTTGCTCGCCAACATCCGCACCGCCCAGGCGTCGGGCGAGCGGACCCACCCGACCCGCAGACCCGCCCAGAAGAGCTTGGCGGTGGAGCCGATGGTGTGGACCAGCGCGTTCGGCGTGAGCGCCGCGATCGTCGGCGGGACGGTCACGTCGTCGATCGCGAGCTCGCCCATGGCCAGATCCTCGAGCACGACGATGCCGTGCTCGGCGGCGATCCGCCCGATGGCGGCGCGACGCTCCTCGGACAGCACCGTGCCGGTCGGGTTCTGGAAGTGCGGCGAGAGGTAGAGCATGCGCGGCGCGGCCCGCGCCACCACGTCCTCGAGGACGTCGAGGCGGACCCCGTCCGCGTCGACGGGCCAGGGGATCATCCGGGCGCCGAAACGGCGGAACACGTCCAACGCCCCGGGGAAGGTGGGGCTCTCGACCAGAACCGCGTCGCCGGGATCCAGGGTCTGTCGCGCGATCAGGGAGATGGCCTGGTGCGCGCCGGTCGTGACCAGGACGTGCTCGTCGCCCGTGGGCAGCCCCCCCTGGGTGAAGTGCGCCGCGATCGACTGGCGCAGCGCGCGCAGGCCCTGGGGGAGGTAGCCGTGGTGATCGGTGATCGGGCTGAGCTCCTCGAGGGTCAGGGAGGTGAGGATGCGGTTCACCTCGTCGTTCGCGGCCACCGCGGCGACCGAGAGGTCGATGAGGTCGTCGCGACCGACCGAGGACTCACCCGGCCCGGTGCGCTGCTGTTGGCCGTCGTCGGCGAGGAACAGCCGACCCGTGGCGACGGCATCGCCGCGCGATGCGGCGTCCTGGCTGGGCGTGCGGACCCACGTGCCGGACCCCTGCCGGCTCTCCAGCCAGCGCTCGGCCTTGAGCCGGTCGTAGGCGGCGACCACGGTGGCACGACTCACCGACAGGGAGCGGGCCAGGGAGCGTTCGGGTGGGAGCACGGTCCCGAGCGGGATCTCGCCACGGTCGATCGCTCGCTTGAGTGCATCGGACAGCAGCCGGTACAGCGGGCCGTCCCCGTCGAGGGCGCCGGCGAGGAGCCCCGCCAGGTGCGGTCCACTCTCACGGATTGGCTCGTCCAATAGCAGTCCAAAGTGTGAGGCTCAGGGGGTTGGACCGGTCGGGTCCGCCGTGGTAACGTACCATCAGCAGGCCAACGGGATCGCTTCTCCGAAGCATCCCGACCAACGGCCGACCACGAGCGTCCGGTCCGGGTTCTCCCATCCAGACCGACCATGGCACTCGTACAACTGAAGATCGCGCGCGGACCCCGCTCCCACGGAACCGCGCGCCACTCGGTACGGCGAGCTCAGCTCTCTCTCCCAGGTGGCTACGCCACCACGGATGCTCTCCCCATCCGCCGCGAGCTCTCCCAAGCCGTCCGAGTCCTCGTCCCCCCGGCCCTCCCACCGGGGGGACACTTCGTTCCCTCCCACCGGGCGGACACGTCGCTCCCTCCCACCGGGGGGGGGACACACTCCTTGTCGGGGAGGTGGTGCCCCCGTCGCGTCACTCAGGCGCGCCGCGGGCCGAGCACCAGTTCGTCCACGGTGCTCGCGCGCATCGATGCGCCCAGCAGGTAGGCGAACAGCGCCAGCGCACCCGTGATCAGGGTGGCAACCAGCCAGGCGATGGCCCGTGGCGTGTGCCGCTCACGCCACGCGATCCACAGCCAGCCGAAGACGAACACGAGGTAGATGTCGATCATGGTCACACGGCCCCAGGCGAGGTCCAGCAGGACGGCGCCGTCGGCCGTGATCGGGCTGACGCTGAACGCGGCGGGGATGACGGCCGCCATGGCGCCGACGCCGAAGGCGGCGAGGCAACGGATCGCGACGAGCATGGCAGCTTCTCCTCGGCCGCACCGAGCGACCGGTGGCACCGGGGTGTCGGCGCCACCGCTGGCGGTGCCGGGTGCGGGACCGTACGCGGCCCCCCGCCCCGGCGCCTACAGGTTGCCCCGTCGCTCCTGGGCCCGTTCGATCGCCTCGAACAGGGCCCGGAAGTTGCCGACCCCGAACCCCGTCGCGCCGTGGCGCTGGATGATCTCGTAGAACAGCGTCGGGCGGTCCTGCATCGGTTCGGTGAAGATCTGCAGCAGGTAGCCCTCCTCGTCGCGATCGACGAGGATGCCGAGCTCCGCGAGATCGTCCCACGACTCGTCGACGTTGCCGACACGCTCGCGCGCCTCGGCGTAGTACTCACCGGGCACCGTCAGGAAGCCGACCCCGCGGGCCCGCAGCGCGCGGACCGTCGCCACGATGTCGTCGGTCGCCAGGGCGAGATGCTGGATCCCGGGTCCACCGTAGGACTCCAGGAACTCGTCGATCTGGGAGCGCTTGGCGGCGATCGCCGGCTCGTTGATCGGGATCTTGATGCGCCCGCCCCCACCCGCGAGCACCTTGGACATCAGTGCCGTGTACTCCGTGGAGATGGCCTCGTCGTCGAAGTGGCGCAGCTGGGAGAAGCCCAGGATGCGCTGGTAGAACGCCGACCACTCGTCCATCCGCCCGAGTTCGACGTTGGCGACCGCGTGGTCGACCTCGGTCAGGCCGGGTACCGGCCGTGGGTCGTCGTCGGTGAGCCGATCGTGCGACACGGGCTCGTAGCCGGGGAGGTACACCCCGTCGTAGCCGTCGCGCTCCACGAACGAGTGGATCGTGTCGCCGAAGACGGCGATCGACGCGACGACGAGGCGCCCGTCGGCATCTCGGACGGTGTAGGGCTGGTCGAGCGGGGTGGCGCCGCGGGCCGTGGCGGCCCCGAAGGCGGCGCGGGCGTCCGGCACGCGGAACGCCACGTCCCGGATCCCGTCACCGTGGACGCGGTGGTGGGCGCTGATCCGGTGGTCGGCCTGCAACGCGGAGGTGAGGACCAACCGGATCCGGCCCTGCTCCAGCACGTACGAGGCACGGTCGCGCACCCCGGTCTCCGGCCCCGCGTAGGCCACGAGCCGGAAGCCGAGCGCGGACCGGTAGAAGTAGGCGGACTGCTTGGCGTTGCCGACCCAGTACTCGATCGCGTCGTAGCCGAGGATCGGCAGTTCGGGGACGGGCTGCGCGGGCACGCGGTGGCCCGCAGCCGTGGCGGGGCGCGATGCGGTGGAGGTCGAGGGCATGCTGGACGCTTTCGCTCACGGACCAACGCGATCGGGAGGGGTCGGAACGACCGTGATCGGCGGGGGTCGAGGGGCGCGACGGGGGACGGCGGGCGCCGGAGGTGCGGCCTCGGCGTGCCGATGGGTGACCCACGAGGGTACGGCCACTCGGGAGCCCGCCCCGATGGACGGGCGGTGAGCGAAGCCGGATGTGCGGCGCCGGACCCCTTCGGTCAGGCCGGTGGGATCATCCCCGGGGGCAGGTCGCTGCGGCCGGCGAGCGGGGACAGCTCGAACTCCTCGCGGCCGATGCGCAGGAACTCGACCGGCTCGTCGTCCGCCAGGTGCTGCTGGGCGATCGTGGCGACGTCCTCGACGGTCACCCCGCCGTACCAGACGTCGTCGGGGGCGACGTAGATGCTGGGCCCGACCATGCACGGCTCGAGGCACCCCGAGGCGACGACCTTGACGTCGACCAGCCCGAGCCGCCCCGTCTCTTCGCGCAGGGCCTCGAAGACCCCGGCGGCCCCGCGGCGGATACAGGAGGGGCGGGGATGTTCCTCGGGTCGTTCGTTGATGCAGACGAACACGAACTTCCGGGGCATCCCGACCCGCGCCACGTGCGGCTCCTCGTCGACGGTGCCCGGGTGCGGCCCCGGGCGTGCGTCCGCCACCGTAGCCTCGCCTCGCAGCGCCGTCCTGCCCCCGCCCTGCCCCCCCACCTTGCCGCCGACCCGCCGATGGAGCCCCGCCGTGACCGACGCCCCGTGGGTGCTGTTCGACCTCGACGGCACCCTGT
Source organism: Nitriliruptoraceae bacterium (assembly GCA_020832455.1). Taxonomy (GTDB): domain Bacteria; phylum Actinomycetota; class Nitriliruptoria; order Nitriliruptorales; family Nitriliruptoraceae; genus PWLR01. Next base: position 19,059 of record JAFIEQ010000044.1, on the reverse strand, counting down.
TCGACTACGAGGCGGCCGAGAGCGCCGCGGTCGAGGCGACCCTGCGCGAGGCCGGTCTGGCGCCGACCCCGGCCGTCGTCGCCGACTACCGGCGGGCCAACGCCGCGCTGTGGGGCCCGCGGGGGCGGGGGGGGCCGCCCCCCGCCGCGCTGGGGGGGGGGCGGGGGGGGCCGGTGGGCGGCCCCCCCCGGGGGGGTGGCGGCGCCACCGCGGGGGGGGGGGCCGCGGGGGCGCGCGGCGAGACGACCCCGGACGAGCTGCGGGTGGAGCGCTGGCGCACGGTGCTCGCCACCCACGGGGTCGGTGACGTCGACACCGACGCGCTGTCCGCGGCCTACGTGGCCCACCTCGCGCAGGGCACCCAGCTGATCGCCGGGGCGCAGGCCGTGCTCGACCGGATCGCGCGGGACCATCGGATCGCCTACATCACGAACGGCCTCGCGGATGTGCAACGCCCACGGCTTCGTGACTCGCGGATCGGCGACTACGCCGAGGTGACCGTCATCTCCGACGAGGTCGGGGCCGCCAAGCCCGATCCGATCATCTTCGCGACCGCGATGGCCCGGATGGGTGGCCCGGACCCGGGCGCGGTCACCATGGTCGGCGACAGCCTCAGCGCGGACATCGCCGGGGGCAACGCCGCCGGGCTCGCGACCGTCTGGGTGGCGCGCCCGGGCGGTCCGCCGCCGGGACCCGACGAGCCGGTCCCCACCCACCGCATCGCCGACCTACGTGAGCTGCCCGCGCTGCTCGGTGCCTGATCCACGGCCTCGACCCCATCGGCCAGCACGACCTCGGGGATGCCAGCGACGTCCGCCCGCCGTGCGCACCCATCGGGGGGACGGCTGGGCACGAAGGCTCGGACGAGTGACCAGTACACGTTCCAGTGGTGCGGCACTCCCGCTCCCTGCTCCCCGACCAGGATGATGCCCGTGCTAGCCGCGACCCCCACCCCCGACCCGACGGCGACGGTCACCCTGCCCGCCGCGGCACACACGTTCGTACTGCGCCCGGGCGCGCCCGCGGTCATGGGCATCGTCAACACCAACCCGGGCTCCTTCTCCGACACCCGGCACCTCGCCACCACCGAGGAGCAGTTCGCCACGGCCATGCGCATGGTCGAGGCCGGCGCCGCGATCATCGACGTCGGCACCGACTCGGGCGTGACCCACGGCGACTCGATCGACCTCGACGTTCAGATCACACGCGCCGTGCCGCTGGTCGAGAAGCTCGTCGCCCAGGGGGTGCCGGTCTCCATCGACACGCCCTTCGCGCCCGTCGCCGAGGCGACGCTGGCCGCCGGTGCAGCGATGATCAACGACGTCTCCGGGCTCGCCGATCCGCGCATCGCGGAGCTGTGCGCCGCCCACGACGCCGCGCTGGTGATCCTCCACACGCGCGTGGAGCACAAGAAGGAGGCGTTCCTCGACTTCGACGACGTCGTGGCCGACGTCGAGGAACTGTTCGTCGAGCGCATCGAGCGCGCCGTCTCCCTCGGGTTGGCCCGCGAACGCATCGTGCTCGACCCGGGCATCGGCTACGCCAAGTACCCGCACGACGACGTCGAGGTGATCCGCGCCTATCCCCGCTTCGCCGCACTGGGGCTGAGCTTCCTCACCGGGGCGTCGCGCAAGTACTTCACCGGGGTCATCACCGGGGCGGAGCCGCCCGAGCGGCTCCCCGAGACGCTCGCGACCGTCGAGGCGGTCCGCGCCTTCCCCGGCTTCGTCCGCGTCCACGACGTCCCGGAGGTGGGCCGCTACCTCGCCGTCATGGAGACCCTGGACGGGCTGCGCGCCTTCCCGGAGTACGACACCTCCGTGGCACGGTTGAAGTGGCTGGTCGCGGATCCGGACGACGCGGCCGACGCCGACGACGCCGAGGAACCCGCCGCGCTCTGATCCGGCACGGCGCCGCGCTCAGCCGTCCCCGTGGCGCTCGTGGCGGTACCGCAGCAGCAGGTCGCCTCCGTGCTCGTGCACGGTGACCAGGCGCAGTGACCGCGCGGTCTCCTGCTCACCGTGCACGATGCGGGGTGCCGGACCACCGACGACCGTCGGCGCGACCGTCACGAACAGCTCGTCGAGCCGGTCGGCGGCGAGCATCACCTGGTTGAGGCGCGGCCCGCCCTCGCACAGCACCCGGCGCAGGCCGAGTCCTGCCAACAGGTCCAGCAGCGGTTCGGCAGCCACCTGTGCGCTCGGCAGCCGGTGGATCTCCGCGCGGTCCTCGATCGCGGCCAGTGCGTCGTCGTCCGCGTCCGCGCCGGCGACCACCAGCGGCACCTCGTCCGGGTCGCCGAAGATCGGCAGGTCGGGATCGAGCCGTCCTGACGCGGTCACGATGGCGATCCGGGGGACGGCCCGCAGTCCGCGCGCGGCTCGGTCGACACGCCGCGCCTCGCTGCCGGTCAGCGGGACGTAGCCCTCGTCGCGCACCGTCCCGGCGCCCACGATCGAGACGTCGTTGGCGCCGCGCAACCGCGACAGCGCCAGCAGGTCTGCTTCCCCACCGAGCCCCCCGGACAGCCCGTCGACGGCGACCGCACCGTCGAGCGAACTGACCATGCACATCGCGACCCAGCACGGCTGGGACTCGGTGCCCGTCGGCAGGGTCAGGCCCCGGTAGAGCGAGTCGAGGTCGAGATCGACCGGATCGGGCAGCAGACGGCGGAGCACGACTCGTTCCTCTTCGGCGGCGTCAGGGGCACGACGTGGGGCGGTTCGGCCCCCACCGGTGCGTGGACGGCGCCCGTCCCGTCAGGTCAGGAACTGCAGGATGGCGGCGGCGACCGCGCCGGGGGACTCCAGCGGCGACCAGTGTCCGACGTCGGGGATGACCGTCGCGTGGGTGACCGGGATCGACGCGGTGAGCTCCTGGGTCATGGCCAGGGGCGTCGAGCGGTCGTGCGCCCCGGTGATGACCAGCGTGGGCTGGCCGATCTCGTCGCGACGGATCTTCGGCGTGTCGGCGAGCGCCCGGCAGGACTTGGCGTAGTTCTGCGGCTCGTTGCGCAGGAACACCTCGCGCAGCAGCCCGACCATGCCGCTCTTGGTCGCGTGCGACTGCGGCGAGACCGCGCCCTCCAGCCACGCATCGACGAGCACGTCCATGCCCTCGCGCTCGACCAGGTCGGCCCGCTCGCGGTAGGCGTCGGCGGTCGGGGGCTGGAAGTAGGAGATCCCGCCGACCAGGACCAGTTCGTCGACCGCGTCGGGGGCCTCCACCGCCAACTGCTGGGCGATGAGCGTGCCGAGCGAGTGGCCGACCAGCGTCACCGCGGGCAGCTCGAGGTGGCGGATCAGCTTGTGGACGTCCTTGGCCCACTGCTCGATCGAGAAGCGGCCACGGCCCTGGCTGCGGCCGTGTCCCCGCAGGTCGATGGCGATGCAGTGGTGGTGCTGCTTCATCGCCTCGATGACGCCGTGCCAGACGTTGGACGAGCCACCCAGACCGTGCACGAACACGACCGGTGGGCCCTCGCCGGCGCTGCGGTAGTGGATGGTGTTGCCGTCGATGTCCGCGTACATGCGCGCTCCGAGGTCGTATCCGGGCGGTCGCAGCGGTCGTGCCGCGCGCCGCAGCCCGGGGTCTGGACCGGTCGGTCCGGGGGTCGCCGAGGAGCGTAGCCACCCCGACCCGACCGCCGACCACGTCCCTGGGACGCCGCCGCGCCGCGGCCGCGTGCGCAGGTCCGCGGGGTCGCGGGGTCCGAACCCCCGGTGTCCCCGCCCACCCCCACCGTTGGAGCCGTCCCGATGCGCCTCGAGGTCGACGTCCGTTCCGCTGCCCCCCGACGCACCGTCTGGGAGGTGCTGACCCACTGGGAGCGTCAGCCCGAGTGGATGCTGGACGCCAAGGAGGTGCACGTGCTCACCCCGGAGCGCACCGGCGAGGGGGTCACGATCCGCTGCCCCACGAACCTGTTCGGGCTGACCGTGCAGGACGTGATGCGGGTGACCCGCTGGGAGGACGAGCAGGTGCTCGAGGTGACCCACCTCGGCAAGATCATCACCGGCACGGGCGCGTTCGAACTGTCCGACGACGGCGAGGGGACCCTGATCCACTGGTGGGAGGAGATCGACCCGCCGCTCGGGGCGCTCGGTGAGTGGGGGGCGTCCACGTTCGTCCTGCCGATCATCCGCCGGATCTTCACCCGCAGCCTGGGCAACCTCGCCGCGCTCGCCGAGCAGGAGTCGGCCGCGCGCGCCTGAGGCCGGACCCACGTCGGCCGCCGCCGGAACGGTTCGCGGTCGTGGGGCCCATCCCGAGCGCTACGGTGTGCGAGCATCGCGCGCCCGGGTCCGGGCGGGTGCTGCGGACCCGCTCCCTGAGCGGAGCGGGGTCATCCCCGAACGGATGCGGCATGCCAGGTGAGCGCTGGGCGTCGGAGCGGCGCGTCGTCGTGCTCGCCGTCTGTGCGGTCATCGTGCTCACCGCCGTGTCGGGCATCACCCTCGTGCGCGCCGAGGCGGCCGCCGATCGCGACACGCTGGACCGCACCGCGGCGGCCGCCGCGGCGGGCGTCGGGCTGGAGCTGACCCGGTACCGCGACATCGGGGAGGACATCGCGGTGGCGATGGTCCTCGGACAGGTCGAGGACCAGGAGGCCTTCGACGCCGTGGTCGAGCTGCTCCGGGTCGAACAGCGCCTGCCGGACCTCGTCGGGACGGTGGTCGTGAAGCGGATCGACCGCAGCGCCGTCGTCGACGGGGTGGCCCGCGTCGACGGCCAGATCATCCCGGTCGTCGACGACGGGGAGCAGGACCTGCTGCGCCTGGTGCTGTGGGCCCGGCCCCTCCCGGACAACCAGGGCGCCATCGGCCTGGACATCACCTCACGACCGCAGTCCGGCCAGGCACACGACACCGCGCTCGCGACCGGCGCGCCCGCCCTGTCCGACGCGGCCTTCGTGGTGCAGATCCCCGACGAGCCCGGTGCCGTGCTGCACGTCCCGCTCGTGCTGCCATCGGGTGCCAACGGGACGCTGGCGATGGTGATGTCCGGGCAGCGCATCCTCGACCGGGTGGACGCGCCGCACGACCTGGTCACGCTCGAGCTGCGCGATCCGACCACGGAGTACGCCCAACTGCTGGCCCGCACCGGTGGCGAGCCGCCCGAGGACGCCCCGCGCAGCGACGCCCCGGTGGCCGACATCGACCAGGACTGGTTCGTCCGCGCCAGCGCCGGGCCCGGCTTCGGCACCCCCTGGCCGCAGCGGGGGTCCACCGCGGTGTTCCTCGGTGGGAGCATCGTGGCCCTGCTGGTCGGGTGGCTGGCCTGGTCGCTCAGCTCCCGGGAGCGGCTCGCCGCGGACCTCGCCGCCTCCCGTACCCAGGAGCTGTCCGCCGTCAACGAGCGGCTCGCGTCGACCAACGCCGCGTTGGCCGACGCCGGGCGGACCAAGGACGAGTTCCTCGCCTCGATCTCGCACGAGCTGCGCACGCCGCTCACGGTGATCGCCGGCTTCGTCGAGGTGCTGCGGCGTGGCGAGCTCGACGGGCAGAGCGCCACCTACCTCGACCCCATCGAGCGCAACGTCCGCCGGCTGGACCGCCTCGTCGCCGACCTGCTGACCCTGGTCAGCATCGATGCCGGCGCGGTCACGGCCTTCCCCGAACGGATCGACCTGACCACGCTGCTGCGCCGCGCGCCGCGGGACCTGGTCCTGCTCGACCCCGACGACGTGCGCTTGGACGTGGCCGACGGGCTGGTCGTCACCGCGGACCGGCGACACCTCGAGCGGCTGCTCACCAACCTGCTCAACAACGCCCTGCGGCACGGCGCGGCGCCGATCGAGCTCAGCGGTCGGACCGAGGGCGAGCGGGTCCGGATCTGCGTGCGCGACCACGGCCGGGGCATCGCCGAGGCCGACCGGCTCGACGTGTTCGAGCGCTTCGCCCGTGGGGAGGCCTCGGTCAACGTGCCCGGCACCGGCCTCGGGCTCGCGATCGTGCGCGAACTGCTCAGCATCAACGGCGGCAGCATCCGGTACGAGCCGGCCGAGCCCGGCGCCCGGTTCGTCGTCGACCTGCCGGTGGACCTGCCGGCCGATGAACGCATGGCGGCCGTGGGCGGGCCGTTCGGTGCGCGCTCGAGCGCCGCCCGGGCCGACCGCCCCGGTCGGTCGGAGCGCGGGTGAGCGGGCTTCCCCCGTCCGGGGACCGGGATCCGCGCCGACCCGACGGGCATGCGCGCGACCCGGATCGGCCCGCCGGCCACGTCGTCCTCGACCGGCCCGCCGGCGACCCTCGCGGCGGAGAAGGGGATCTGACGCCCGCGAGCGCCGATCGCCCGGACGTTCAGTCGCTGAACTCCTCGAAGGCCGCGTAGGCGCGTGCGCCGTAGATGGTCGCGGGGCCGCCGGCCATCATGATCGCGACGCCGATGATCTCGGCCGCCTGCTCCTCGGTGGCGCCGGCGCGCACGGCGCTCCGCGCGTGCGAGGCGATGCAGCCATCGCAGCCGTGGACGACCCCGATGGCGACCGCGACGAGTTCCTTGATGCTCGCGTCCACGGCGCCCGATGTCATGGCGGCCTTGCTCATCGCCGCGAAGCCCGCGTACACCTCGGGGATCGCTTTGCGCAGTGCCCGGTGTTGCGGGGCGAGCTCGTCGAGGACGGCGTGGTGGTGCTCGTGCTCGCTCATCCCGGGACCTCCGTCATCGCGGCGAGGTCGGAGATCGCGGACGGGTGTCGCTGCATGGGGTGCCTCGTGGGTCGGTGCCCACCACGCTACGACCGGTCAGAGCGCGCCCCTAGGGCCCCCGGGACCCGACCCGGGGGACCGTTCGGCCCCACGATCGATGCGACGACCGGTGCCGCGTCCGGGCGCCACCGGGCCGCCAACGGTCGCCACCACCCGCCGCGGGATGCATCCCCGGTCGAGCCGCGGGTGCGGGTCGCTCAGCTGTCGACGACCGTGCGACGCGAGTCCACCAACGCGGTGAACTCGGCGGTCTGGACCAGACGTTGCTCGAACGAGCCACGCGCCACGATGGCGCCCGCGTGCCGGGCGGTGAACTCACAGGTCAAGCCGCTGGGGCCGACGCTGGCGACGGTGGCGTCGATCCGCACCGTCTCGCCGACCGGCACCGGCGCGCGGTGCAGGAGCTCGAGGCGTCCACCGACCGCCTCCTCGCCGTCCTCGAGGTGCGGCTCCAGGATCCGTCGACACAGCCGCTCGATGTCGGCGACGAGGGGCACGGTGCCGTAGACGGGGTGGAGCTCCCGGCCGTCGACCCGTGCGGTCATGGCGGCATCGACGGTCACCTCGAGGGTGTCGGTCGCGCCGCGGGGGGGTCCTGGTCTCATGGGGCGCAGTCTGGTCGAACCGCGCGGCGGGGACAAACCGCCGCGCCGATGACCTCGGTCCGCGCCCTCACCCTGGCTGCGGTCCGCGGGTGCCGAGCAACGACTCGATGACCCCCCGCAGCCGTCCCGACGGACGTTCGAAGGTGACCGCAGCGGCATCGGTCGCGACCGGCGGGTCCTCCGGGATGTCACCGGGCGGCGCCGAGGTGGCGACCACGATCAGCGGGTCCGGTGCCCGGTTCTCGAAGCCGTGCACGACGTCGGCGGGGATGAGGATCGCACCGAGCGGGTCGAGTCCCACCTCGCCGTCGTCGGTCACGAACCAGGACCGGCCGGCGATGACGGTGTAGCTGACGTCGCGTTCGGGCAGGTGCAGCGCGCCGGTGGCCTGGCGGGGTTCCACACACCACACGTCGACGGCCAGCTGCGTGGAGGCGTACACCCGGCGGCAGGTCGCCTCACCCGGGACCGGCTCGACGTAGTCGCGCAGGTCGACCGGCCGCACCGCGGCGTCGCGGCGGTCGGCTGCCGCCGGCTCGTCGCGACCAGCCCCGTCGCCGGGGGCCGGACCGTCGCCGGGACCAGGCCCGTCGCCGTCGTCGGTGGCCTCGTGCGGTCCGTCGTGCCGCGCGGGAGCGGGGGTCATCTCGTCCATGCGGCGACGGTACCGCCCGTCCGGCAGCGTTAGTCTCCCGGTGAGCAGCCCGGCAACGTGAGAGGAACCACCCGTGCCCACCGTCGAGGTCGTCGCCACCCCCCTGGCCGAGGCCACCACCGACCTGGTCGTCGTCGCCGCGTTCGCCCCGGCGTCCGGGGAGCGCACCGACCCCCCGGAGCCCACCGCCGGTGCCATCGAGCTGGGTGACGCGGCCGGGATCGAACTGGCCGCGGAGCTCGCCGCAGCCGGGTTCGACGCCTCGGTCGGCGCCACGTTGCGGGTCCCGACCCGCGGGGCGCTGCCCGCGCCCGCCATCCTGGTCATCGGGATGGGCGCGGCCGAGGACGCGGACACCGACACCCTGCGCCGAGCAGGGGCGGCGGCGGCCAACGCCGCGGAACGCCTCGAGCGGCTCGCGATCGGGCTGGGTGACGCCCTGCCGGAGGTCGCGTCGGCGGACGCCGCCCAGGCCGTCGCGGAGGGGGTCCACCTGGGCTCCTACCGGTTCGGTTCGTACCGCTCCGAGGCGCCGACGTTCACGCTGCGTGACGTCTCGCTCCACGTCGCCGACGACGAGGTGGAGGCCGCCTCCGCGGCCGTCGAGGTGGCGGCCATCACGGCCGGCGCGGCCCTGCTGACCCGTGAGTTGGTCAACATCCCGCCGCAGGACAAGCGACCGCCGGCGCTGGCGGAACGCGCCGTCGCCGAGGTCGAGGGTCTGCCGGTGACGGCCAGGGTCCTCGCCGAGGACGAGCTCGAGGCCGGCGGCTACGGCGGCATCCTGGGGGTCGGGCAGGGCTCCAGCGAGCCACCGCGCCTGGTCGAGCTCACCTACGCCCCGGACGGGGCGGCGCGCCACATCGCCCTGGTCGGGAAGGGCATCACCTTCGACACCGGCGGGATCTCGCTCAAGCCGTCCGCGTCGATGGAGACGATGAAGACCGACATGGCCGGGGCGGCGACCGTGCTCGCGACGATCAAGGCCGCCGCGCAGCTCGAGCTGCCCGTGAAGATCACCGCGCTGCTGGCGCTCGCGGAGAACATGCCCTCGGGCACGGCGACGCGGGTCAGCGACGTGCTCACCATGAAGGGCGGCACCACCGTCGAGGTGATCAACACCGATGCGGAGGGCCGGCTGGTCATGGGCGACGCGCTGGTGCACGCCAGCGAGCTCGAGCCCGACGCCATCGTCGACGTCGCGACCTTGACCGGCGCGATGGTGGTCGCCCTCGGCGACCGCATCAGCGGGTTGATGGGCTCCGACGACGAGCTCGCCGCGGCCATCGTCGCCGCTGGGGACGTCGCCGGCGAACCGATCTGGCAGCTGCCGTTGGCCACCGCGCAGTACGGCGAACGCGTCGAGGGCGCGATCGCCGACCTGAAGAACGCGGGCGGGCGGGAGGCTGGCTCCATCTTCGCGGCGCTCTTCCTCGCCCGCTTCGTCGGCGAGGACATCCCGTGGGCGCACCTCGACATCGCGGGCACGGCCTGGGCCGCGAGCGCCGAGGGCTACCGAGGCGTCGGCGGGACCGGGACCCCGGTCCGCGCCCTGATCGAATGGCTGCGGCACGCATGAGCCTCGTCACGACCCTGGGGCGTCCCGCCACGCCGCCGTTGGCTGAGCTGGCGGCCCGCCGCTGGGACGCCGTGATCGTGGGTGGTGGCCACAACGGCCTGACCGCCGCGGCCTACCTCGCCCGTGCCGGGCGTTCCGTGCTCGTGCTGGAGGCCCGGGAGCAGCTCGGGGGCGCCTGCACGCTGCGGGAGCCCTGGGCGGGCTACCGGGTGTCGCCGTGCGCGTACCTCGCCGGGTTGCTGCACCCGGTGGTGATCGACGAGCTCGAGCTGCGCCGTCGCGGGTTCCGCTGGATCCCGGCCGACGGGGGGCTGTTCGTCCCGTTCGAGGACGGTTCGTCGGTGCAGCTGTGGGAGGACGACGCCCGCCTGGAGGCGGAGCTGGCCCGGTTCGCGCCGGGTGACCTCGCCGGCTACCGCGCGATGTCGGCGCTGATGGACCGTGTCCGCGAGGCGCTGCGACCCGCCGACGAGCGCGACGTGTGGCTCGGTGCGGCGCCGAGCCGCGAGCGCATCGCGGAACTCGTCGACCACGACGAGGAGGCCCTCGGGCTGTTGTTCACGTGGTCGCAGGCGGAGATGCTCGAGCGCTACCTCGATGACGAACGGTTGCGTGCCGCGCTGATGGGCCAGGGGGTCATCGGCACCAACGCCTCCCCGTTCGATGCGGGGACCGCCTCGATCCACTTCCACCACTCCTCGGGGCGCATCGACCCGGACCGCCCGGGGACGTGGGGCTTCGTCGAGGGTGGGATGGGCACGGTGTCGTTCCTGATCGCCGACGCCGCGCAGGAGGCGGGCGCGGTGCTCGCGGCGGGGGTGCCGGTCGCGGGGATCGAGCCGGGGCGTGGGGTGCTGCTGGACGACGGGACCCTGATCGAGGCCCGTGACGTCGTGGTCGGCGCCGATCCGCAGGTCGCCGCGCGACTGCTCGGCGACGCGGTCGACGCCGGGTGGCGCGCCCAGGTCGACGCGGTCCCGATCCGTGGGTGCACCGTCAAGGTCACCCTGGCGCTGTCCGCGCCGCCCCGCTTCACCGCCCGCCCCGACAGCGACGAGCACCAGACCGCCCAGATCAACACGCCGCTGACGGACGCGCAGTGGCGGGACGGGTTCGCGGCGGCCTCCCGCGGCGAGCTCCCCGAGCTGCTGTGGACCGAGGACTACCTGCAGACCGCCTACGACCCGTCGATCGCGCCGCCCGGCAAGCACCTGCTGAGCGTGTTCGCGCAGTACGTCCCCTACGACCTCGACGGTGGCTGGGATGCCCGACGCGACGAGGTCGGGGCGCTCGCGGTGCGTTCGATCGCCCGGTTCTGTGACGGCTTCGAGGACGCGATCGAGGGCATGGAGGTGCTCGGCCCGCCGGACATCGAGCGTGAGGTCGGGTTGACCGGTGGCCACATCTTCCAGGGCGAGTGCCTGCCCGAGCACATGTGGGACCGCCGCCTGACCCCCGCGACCCCGATGGACGGGGTCTGGCTGGCTGGCGCGGGGACCTACCCGGGCGGCAGCGTCATGGGGATCAACGGGCGCAACGCGGCGATGGCGGTGCTGGGCGAGCTGCGCTGATCCCGGCCGGGCGGCGATGTGCGCCCCGGCCCACGGCACGTGCGGGCCGGCAGCTCGCGGCGTGCGGGCCGGTGGTGTGCGAGAAGTGGTGCGGGGGCCGACCGGTTCTCGCAGGCCGGGCCGCGCGGGGGTGCGTGCGGGGCGGTGGTGTGCGAGAAGTGGTACAGGGGCCGACCGGTTCTCGCATGCGGCGGTGGTTCGCGGCGCGCGAGGGGCCCCGACGGCGGCGCTCGGTCGGCTGGTCGGTAGGGTCGCCAGCGGCGCGCACGGCTCGGGAGGCCGCGCGTGGACGACACGGGAGGGCGTGCAGCGATGGGCGAGCAACGGCACGGCGGGCAACTGATCGCGGACCACCTCGCGGCGGAGGGCGTGGATGCGCTGTTCACCCTGACCGGTGGCCACATCAGCGCCATCTACGACGGCTGCCGGGATCACGACATCCGGGTCATCGACGTGCGCCACGAGCAGGCCGCCGCCCACGCCGCCGACGCCTACGGGCGGCTGACCTGCCGGCCCGGGGTGGCCGCGGTGACCGCCGGCCCCGGCGTCACCGATGCGATCACCGGCGTGACCAACGCGTTCTACGCCAACAGCCCGATGGTGCTGCTCGGCGGCCGGAACCCGTTGGCCCTCGAGGGGATGGGCGCCCTGCAGGACGCACCCCAGATCGAGCTGCTCCGCCCCGTCACCAAGCGGGCCGACACGGCGTTGGAGACCCGGCGTCTGCGCGAGGTGATGGACGCGGCCTTCCGGGACGCGCTGGCCCCGCGCATGGGCCCGACCTACGTGGACCTGCCGATGGACGTGCTGATGACCCCGGTCGACACCGACCACGTCGTCGCGGCCACGGCGCACCGTTTCACCGTCGGGCCGGGCGCCGATCCGGACGTGGTCGCCGAGGTGGCCGAGCTGCTCGCCGACGCCGAGGCACCGGTCGTGCTGGCAGGGTCGGGTGCCTACTGGTCCCGCGCCTGGGACGAGCTCGACGCGCTGGCGCGCACCGGGCAGCTCCCGGTCTACGTCAACGGGATGGCCCGGGGCATCCTGCCGAGCGACCACCCGCACCTGCTCGGTCTCACGCGCAAGCAGGCGCTGCGCCAGGCGGACCTGGTGATCGCGTTGGGCATCGACTTCGACTTCCGGGTCGGCTACGGCCGGCCGCCGGCCTACCGCGACGACGTCACCGTCGTGCACGTCGACCCGCAGCCCGACCGCATCGGGCGCAACCGCCCGGTCGACCACGGCATCCCGAGCGACGTCGCCGCGTTCCTGCGCGCCCTGCTGACCCACGACGCCCGCTTCGCCCGGTCCGAGCCCTCGGCGTGGCTGACCGGGCTCCGCGACGACGATGCAGCACGCGCCGACGCGCGCGAACAGGCGGCGACCTCGGACGCCAGCCCGATCCACCCGTTGCGCTTCGCCCGCGAGGTGGCCCGCTTCGTCGACCGCGATGCGATCGTGATCGGTGACGGCGGGGACATCGTCGCCCACACCGCCGGGCAGGTCCGGGTCGAGCACCCCGGGCACTGGATGGATCCCGGTCCGTTCGGTTGTCTGGGGGTCGGTGCCCCCTTCGCGATGGCGGCGCGCCACGTCCATCCCGACAAGCAGGTGGTCGTCGTCTACGGCGACGGCTCGTTCGGGTTCAACGGCATGGAGTACGAGTCGGCCGTCCGCCAGGGCCTGCCGTTCGTGGGGGTGATCGGCAACGACGGCGCGTGGGGGGAGATGAAGGCGTTCCACGAGCGCGTCTACGGCGCTGAGGGCATGGTCGCCCAGGACCTGGACCAGGCCACCGCCTACGAGGACATGGTGCAGGCGCTCGGCGGGCACGGCGAGCGGGTGGAGCGGGCGCGGGACATCGGACCGGCACTGCAGCGGGCGGCGGACAGTGGGGTCCCGGCCCTGGTCAACGTGATCCTCGACCGCAGCTACCGCCGGGAGTCCGCCGCGGCCTACGGCGCCTGACCGGGCTGCGGCACGACACCGCCGAGGTGGCACGGGCGCGGCGGCCTGCGGCGCCTGACCGGGCTGCGGCACGACACCGCCGAGGTGGCACGGACGCGGTGGTCCGCCTCGGTGGTTCGGGATCCGGTGTGGGCTGCGCTCAGACGGTGCTCGGCAGTCCCAGCTTCTCCAGGAACCGGGTGCGCTCGACCAGGACCCGGCGGTGGCTGATGCGTGCCACGGGATCACCGTCCTGGTCGACCGTGACCTTGAACTCCAACCGCCGGCCGTGGTGACCGATCAGGGTGGCGGTCGCACGGACCGTCTCGCCCACGGGCGTGGCGCGCAGGTGCTCGATCTCCGCCCAGGTCCCCACCGAGGTCTCCCCCTCCGGCAGGTCTTCCGCGATCGCCTCGACGCAGGCGCTCTCCGCCAGGGCCAGCAACGCCGGGGTCCCGAGCACGGGCACGTCGCCGGATCCGAGCGCGACGGCGGTGTCCGTGTCACCCACCTCGAGGGTGGAGACACGCTTCAGTCCCGGATCACAGCGACCCATGAGGCTTCCTGTTCGGTGCGCATAGCGTTCGTCCGGGGCGGGGCGGTGGCCGGATCCGGCCGCGGGAACCACCGCTGGCTCGGACGGACGACGTGGCCCACGAGACCCGTGACGGCCCGGTAGCGGCCCCTGACCGTCCCGGAACGGGTTCCCGACAGGGTACCGGCCGACCGGCCGGCTGGCCGGACGGCAGGTCCCGCGGTCGGCTGCAACGGGTGATGATGCCCAGAAGCACGCGACCAGGCTGCTGTCCGCAGGGGACGGTGCCTCGACCGGTCGCCGATCCGTGTCGCACGGATCGATCAGGAGGAACCCCATGAGTCAGCAGCACCCCCCCGAGGATCCCAACAGGCAGCCCGCGCGTGAGCGCGAGGTCGTCGTCTCCAACAACGGCGGTGGCGGTGGCGGTCTCGGTACCGGCATCATCATCGGCCTGGTGGTCGTCGTCCTCATCGTGCTCGCCTTCGTGTTCTTCGGCGGCGTGGGCAACGACGACGGTGGTGTCGAGGTGCCGGACACGCTCGAGCTCGACGTCGACGTCGACGACGACGGTGCGGGCGGCGATGGCGGCGACGGTGGCGACGGCGCCGATGGCGACGATGGCGACGACGGCGAGGACGGCGACGACGGCGAGGACGGCTGACACCAGCCGCGCACCGGCGTCGTTCGCCGGCGATCCGAGACCCACACGGCCACCCGGCCAGCGCGCACCGCGCCAGCCGGGTGGCCGGTCTCGTGTCCGGGGTGGCACCCTGTCGGTCCTCGCCATCCGACCTCGCCCGGGCCCCGGCCCGGGCGCTGCCTCGCAGGAGCTCGTGTGACCTCCCCCGCAGCGGTGCTCGCCCTCGTGCTCGCCATGACCGCGGTCGGCAGTTCCGGCCTGCTCTGGCTCGCGCCCACCTTCGGGGCGTTGCGTCACGGCTACGAGATGCTGACCGGCGTGTCGGTCGCACTGCTCGCCTGGGCGGCGTCCGCGTCCCTGTCGACCCCGGTGAGCACCCTGAGCGGTGACGCCGCCGCGTCCGGCTCGTTGGCACGCACCCTGTTGCTGGTGTCGGCGGGGCTCACGGCGGCCGGCGTGGTCGCCCTGGTGGCGAAGCTGCCATCGATCCTCGCACGCCTGCTGGGGATCGCGGCGACCCTCGCGGGGCTCGCCGCGTTCGTGCCGTTGGCGGCGGTGCGGACCGACCGCGGTGGTGCCGGCGGGACCGTGCAGGGCGTGATCGAGCTGACGCTCGGGTCCGTGCTGATGGGCGCGATCTGGGTCGGGATGATCCTCGGCCACTGGTACCTGGTCGAGCGCCGCCTCTCCAACCGCTACATGGTCTGGATCGCCTGGGCCAACGTCGGTGCCCTGGTCGCGGGTCTGGCGTCCGTGCTGCTGTCGGGCCGCAACCCGGCACCGTGCGAGGGCCTGGTCGAGGAGGCGTTCGAGCGCTGTGCGCTGACCTTCGCCCCGGTGCTGCGCATCGGGTCGATGACCATCATCCTCGGCCTCGGGGTGCTGGCCCTGCTGGCCCTCATCGCGGGCTTCAACGTGAAGCTGGCCAAGGAGGGCGGTCGGTCCATCCAGGCCTCGACCGGGATGTTCTACCTCGCCGTCATCCTGGCACCCGCGGTGGAGTTCGCCGCCAAGGTCCGGTTCTTCTGACCGGTTCCTCTGACCGGGCGCGGCTGGGCCGCGTCAGTCGGTCGGATCCTCGCGCCGGGTCGCGACGACCAGCCCGTCGTCGACCGGCAGCACGGTGGCGGTGAACGCGGGGTCCTCGGCCAGTGCCGACAGGAACCGGGCGTGTGCGTCGCCGTGCTCACCGGCGCGCAGCACGCCGCGCACCAGCAGCATCCCGCCGGGCCGGAGCAACCGTCGGACGTGGTCGAGGTCCTCGTCGCGTGCCGCCGGACGGGCCTGCAGCAGCACCAGGTCGTAGGCACCGTCCGACAGCCGGGGCAGGACCGTGGCGGGTGCGCCGAGGATCGCGCGCACGCGGCTGCCGTCCTCGTGCTCGGCCAGGGCGTCGGTCGCGAGCCCGTGGGCGTGGGGATCCGGTTCGATGCTGGTCACCACCCCCCGGTCGGGCAGCGCCTCCAGCAGCCACAGCGCGGTGACCCCGCCGGCGGAACCGACCTCGACGATCTGGCGGGCACCCACCGTGAGCGCCGCCCAGCGCAGCAGCGCCCCGATCTCCGGCGCCGGTGGGGCGAGCGCGCCGGCACGGGTCCGGGCCCGTGCCGTGGCCGGGGGCTCCGGGGCGATGAGCGTCCGGACCTGCTCGAGGACCGTGTCGTCCATGTGCTGTCCTGCGGTCGCGGCGGGTGTGGGGGGCACGGGCACGTCCCCGCGCTCCGCGCGACGCTAGCCGCCCGTGACCGGTCGCCGGACCTGGCTGGTCGAGCGTCCGGTCACGATCCGCGGTCACAGCGTTACGCTGCGGGGATCCGATCAGGAGCGATGATGCCGCACGACGCGCCGTTCGAGCCGCGCGTCGCGCTCGCGGCGTTCCTCGACAACCTCGACGGTGCCCCCGGTGAGGGGTTCCCCCCTGCCGGCGGGGGAGGAGATGCCGCGGGGCAGGACTGCCCGCCGGACCCGGCACGGCGCATCGGGCCCCTCCCCGGGCCCGGGCCGGGTGGGGTGTTCGACGCGCCCGTCTACGGTCCGTGGCCCGACCAGCGGCCGAGCTGGGAGGAGGTGGCCGAGCGGTACGGCGACACGATCTACACGATGGCCTACCGCCTGACCGGGAACCGCGACGAGGCCCGTGACCTCGCCCAGGACGTGTTCGTGCGCGTGTACCGCAACCTCGATCGGTACCGGCCCGGCACCTTCGAGGGGTGGCTGTACCGCATCACCAAGAACCTGTTCCTCGACCGGGTGCGACGCAAGGCGCGGGTCCGTATGGAGCCACTGCCCGAGGAGGAGTGGCGCCAGCCTGCCGAGGTGGAGCCCGGCCCGGCCGAACAGGTCGACGCGACGGTGCTGCGCAGCGACCTGGAGGTCGCGCTGGAGACGTTGCCCCCGACCTTCCGGACCGCGGTCGTGCTCTGCGACATCCAGGGCCTGAGCTACGAGGAGATCGTGGTGGCGACCGGCTGGCCGATCGGCACCGTGCGCTCCCGCATCCACCGGGGTCGCAAGCTCCTGCGCGCCGCGTTGCCCGCCGAACGCGCGGCCCGGCAGCCGGGCACCGGCGACTGACCCACCAGGACGGGAGACGGGTCCGAACCAGACCGCGACCGGATGTCGACCCATCGCCCCCGAGACCACCGCTGGTCGGACACGACACAGCAGCGGGGTGCTCCGCACGCTCGCCCGGTTGCTCAACCTCGCGCAACGCAGCATCCTGACCTGGCTGGATGGCGGTCCTGACCGCTCGGCCGACCGCATCCTCGATCCTGGAGCTCACCGTGACCTACGACCGCGACGAGTGGCGTCGCCCCTGGCGTCGTGGCGACGAGCCAGCCCTCGAGGGCGGGGATGCCGCGCCGGATGCGTCGGCGACGTCGCCCGGCCCGCTCGAGCTCCGGACCGGGTCGGCACCGGACGGGGGCAGCCGCGGGTCGGGTGCCAGCGGCGACGAGCAGGACGGGCATAGCCGGAGCGCTGACGGCGCCGCTGGCCTGGGTGCCGCTGGCGTGGGTGCCGCTGGCGTGGGTGCCGCTGGCGTGGGTGCGGCCGGCGTCGGTGCGTCCGGTGCGGCTGCGGCCGGTCCGGCCATCACCCGCTTCCCCCAGCCCCCACCCGCCGGGTGGGACGCGGCGGCATCCGGCCCGGGATCGCCGTCCGGATCCGTGCGGCCGCCCGACACCACCGGCACCGTCGACGTCAGCCCGGCGCCCAAGCAGCGCGGCGCCGCCGGCACCCTGGTCATCGCCCTGGTCGGGGCGGTCATCGGCACGGCGGCGACCCTGGCCGTGGTCGGCGTCGGCGCGGGTTACGCGCCCGCTGCCCCCAGTGCGGTGTCCGAGGACACGGACGCCGCCGCACCCACCCCCGGGCCCGTCAGCGCGCCGTCGATCGAGCCGCTCAGCGAGAGCGCCATCGTGCCCGCCGTCGCGGAGGCGGTGACCCCGTCCGTGGTGCGCATCGACGTCACCGCGGAGGGCTTCGGGACCGGCGGTCCGCAGCGCGGCGGGCTCGGCTCCGGCGTGATCTACCGCTCGGACGGCTACATCCTCACCAACAACCACGTGATCGAGGCCGCCAACGGGGTCGAGGTGCGCCTCGCCGACGGGGAACTGCTCGACGCCGAGGTGGTGGGGACCGACCCCCTCAACGATCTCGCGGTGCTGCGCGTCGACCGCGACGACCTGCCCGCGATCAACCTGCGTCCGTCCGACGAGCCACTGCGCGTGGGTGAGACCGTCGTCGCCATCGGGTCGCCCTTCGGGCTCGACGCCTCCGTGACGGCGGGCGTGCTCTCCGCGGTCGACCGTGAGCTGCGGCTCGACGAGCAGCAGGCCGGTGGTGGGCCGCTGACGATCCCCTCGGTGCTGCAGACCGACGCGGCCATCAACCCCGGCAACTCCGGCGGTGCGTTGGTCGATGCGCAGGGCCGGCTGGTCGGGATCAACACCGCCATCCTGACACGGACGGGCGGCAGCCAGGGCGTCGGGTTCGCGGTCTCCGTGGACCAGGCGATGAACTCCGCCGATCAGCTGATCGAGCAGGGGTTCGTGCGGCACCCGCTGCTGGGCATCACCGGGACCGATGTGACCACGGAGGTCGCGGACCGCTTCGGCCTGGCGACCACCCGCGGCGCGGTCGTGGACTCCGTGCAGGACGGCACCGGCGCGGCCGACTCGGATCTGCGTCCGGGCGACATCATCGTCTCCGTGGACGGCGACCCGCTGGCCACCATGTCGCAGCTGGTCGCCGAGGTACGTCGCCGCGCGCCGGGTGACGTGGTCGTGCTGGAGATCGTCCGCCAGGACGAGGAGCTCACCATCGAGGTCGAGCTCTCCGAGCGCCCCCGCGACGAGTAGGACGAACCGCGCCGCCCCGGACGGCCCGACCGCAGCGCGCGGACGGGCGGTCGGGTGTGGCGGTCGCGTACCGTGGTGGCTGCACGGATCCCGGCTGGTGTCGGGACCATCCTCGGACGGATCGCAGGAGGTGGTGATGCCCGGCTTCCAGGAACTACTGGTGATCGGTGTCGTCGCCCTGCTGCTGTTCGGTCCGGACCGGCTCCCCGAGCTCGCCCGCAACGCGGGCCAGCTGCTCGCCAAGCTGCGCACGGAGACCTCGCGCAACGTCGAGGAGCTGGGCCGGATGTCGGAGCTGCAGGAGCTGCGGCGGGAGCTCGGTCAGCTCCGTCGGGAGATCGACGGTGCGGCCGGGGACGTCCGACGCTCCGCGGGTCGGGCGGTCTCCGGCGGGGCCGGGCGCGGGGGGGGGGGGGGGGCCGCCCCCGGCGCCCCCCCGGGGCGGCCCCCGCC
>JAFIEQ010000043.1 GCA_020832455.1 Nitriliruptoraceae bacterium | reverse complement strand
GTCGCCCCGCCGATCCACCACAACGTGGTCGTGCGAGCGACGCCGAGCGCGATCGCCACCACGCCCGAGAGCTGGGTCCCCAGCCCGATCGGGCCGAGCACCGCCAGCCCCGGCATCCCCCAGCGACGCACGACCCGCTCCGCCCGCTGGCTGCGGCGCGACGGGCCGTCGGCATCACGTCCCCGTCGACGCGCCCACCACCTCGTCAGGCGCTCCCCGAACACCACGGCGAGCCACACCGTGGCGAGGTTGCCGGTCACCCCGGCGACGACCACCGCGAGGGGTGGCAGCCCGGCCAGGATCCCGATCGGGATGACGATCACCGCCTCGAGCCAGGGCAGTGCGCCCCCGAGGAACACGCCGAACAGCTCGAGCAGCTGCTCGTGCCAGGGTGTGGACGGCAAGCCGGGGACCTCCGGACCGGTGAGCTGGCGCGACGGTACGGCTCCGACCGGGTCGGTGGCGCCCCGTAGGCTCGGGCGCACGGCCGAACGGCACGCGCGGAAGGGCGAGCACATGGGGCGGTTGTTCGAGGAGCTGTCGTCGCGGGTCACGCCGATCGGCGAGCTGTCGTTGCGTCGGCGGCTCGATCCGCGGCTGGGGGTGGACGTCTACGAGGTCAAGCTCGGCGAGGAGTACCTCATGTCGAGCCTGTTCACCCGCGCGGAGGAGGAACTCGCCCGACTCGGCATCGCGGCGTGTCCGACACCGCAGCTCCGGGTCGTCGTCGGCGGCCTGGGGCTCGGCTACACCGCCGCCGCCTCGCTCGAACACGACCGGGTGCGCTCGGTGCGGGTCGTGGACGCGCTCGAGGACGTCATCGACTGGCACCAGCGCGACCTGCTGCCCGCAACCCGGGGGCTCGCCGCCGACGAGCGGCTGCGCCTGGTCCACGCCGACTTCTTCGCCCTCGCGGCGGGACGGGACGGCGGGCTCGGGGACGGCGGGACGGTGGACGTCGTCCTGCTCGACATCGACCACACGCCGAGCCACCTGCTGGACGCGGCCCACGCCCCGTTCTACGCACCGAGCGGCCTGCGGGCGATGGCGGCGCAGCTCGCCCCGGACGGGGTGTTCGCCCTGTGGTCGGACACGCCGCCCGACGGGTCGTTCCTGGACCACCTGCGGGCGGTCTTCGACCGTGTCGTCAGCCACGAGGTCCGCTTCGACAACCCCTTCACCGGAGGTGTCTCGGCGAACACGGTCGTCGTGGCCAGCGGCGTGCGCGGCGAACCCGGCGGCTGAGACGGTCCGGTGGGGCGCGGGGGCGGCCGGCCTAGGCTGGACCCGCCATCCGTCGAGGGAGCCGACATGTTCGCCATCACCGCCACCGCCGCGACCCCGGACGATCCGCTCGCCGGGCTGACGCTGGGCGAGCACCCGGACCCGACCCCGGCCGAGGGCTGGACCACCGTCGAGGTCAAGGCCGCGTCGCTCAACCACCACGACCTGTGGACGCTGCGCGGCGTCGGGATCGACCCGGAGCGGCTGCCGATCGTGCTCGGCTGCGACGCCGCCGGGCTCGACGAGGACGGCAACGCGGTGGTCGTCCACGGGGTCGTCGCCGACCCGGACGGCGTCGACGAGACCTTGAGCGGCAGCTTCTCGATCCTGTCGGAACACCACGACGGCACGTTCGCCGAGCGTGTCGCGGTCCCGCGCCGCAACCTCGTCCCCAAGCCCGACAGCCTCAGCTTCGCGCAGGCCGCCTGTCTGCCGACCGCGTGGTTGACGGCCTACCGGATGCTGTTCACCCGCGGACGTCTGGTCCCCGGCGAGCGGGTCCTGATCCAGGGTGCCGGCGGCGGCGTCGCCACCGCGGCGCTGCTGCTCGCGCGCGCCGCCGGACTGCACGTCACGGTCACCAGCCGTGACGAGGCGAAGCTCGAGCGTGCGACCGACCTCGGCGCGCACGCCGCGGTCCCGAGCGGGCAGCGCCTGCCCGGGCGGGTCGACGCGGTCGTCGAGACCGTGGGGGAGGCGACCTGGGCCCACTCGCTGCGGGCGCTCGAGCCGGGCGGGCGGGTGGTCGTGGCCGGGGCGACCTCGGGGTTCAACCCGCCCGCGGACCTGCCGCGCATGTTCTTCCGTCAGCTGGAGGTCATCGGCTCCACCATGGGGACCAAGCAGGAACTCGCCCGCCTGGTCCGGATGCTCGACGCCACCGGGGTCCGACCGCTCATCGACGACACGTTCGCGTTCGATGCCGCGCCCCAGGCCTTCGCGCGCATGCTCGACGGCGAGGTCTTCGGCAAGCTCGTGCTCGAGCGCTGACACGACGAACGCGCCGGCCCGATGGGCGCGGCGCGTTCGTGTCGGTGGCTGGCGCGTTGGCTCCGGGGGCCGGGCTCGAACCGGCGACATTTCGATTAACAGTCGAACGCTCTGCCAACTGAGCTACCCCGGAAGGGGCCGGACGCGGTCCGGGCGGGCTCCGACGCGACCGTGCGCATCGGGCGGCGGAAGTGTAGCAACGCCCGTCCCGCGGCCCGAACGTCGCTGTCCGCTGACCGGACTCGGCGGCGTCACCCGCGCGGCTAGCCTCGTCAGCGGTCCCGGGGACGGTGCCCAGCTGCCCCCGTCCCGGTGCCGCGTGACCGTCCCCGAGCAGGAGCACCGCCGTGCGCAAGGACCTCGTCGTCATCCCCAAGGACCAGCCGGGCGAGCTCGCCCGGATCGGGGAGATCCTCGGTCGGGCCGGCATCAACATCGAGGCCATCAGCGCGTTCACCGGCCAGGGTCGGGGGATCGTGCACGTGCTCGTCGACCAGGCCGAACAGGCCCTCGAGGTCCTCCAGGGTGAGGGTGTCGAGGTCAGCGCCGCCCGCGAGGTGGTCGTCGTGCCGCTGCCGGACGAGCCGGGCCACCTCGGTCGCGCGTCACGCACCCTCGCGGACGCGGGCGTGAACATCGAGCAGGCCTACATCGCCGCCGGGTCCAAGCTCGTGGTCATCTGCGACGACGTCGAACGCGCCAAGCAGCTGCTCGGCGTCGACTGATCCCGTCACATCGGCAGGTCGACCTGCTTGAACTCGTGCAGCATCGTCTCGTCACCGACGAGGTCGACGATCAGCTCGATGCGGCGTCGTGCCCGGTCCCCGTCGCCCTCCGGGCGGTCCAGGACCCGCACGAACACGGCCCGCTCGTCGGTCATGAAGGTCGGCACGCCCCACACCTCGCGGGCCGCCGCGGTCTCGTGTTCGACCTGGAGCTGCTTGAGGGTGTCGGGGTGGGCCACCTGCTCGCCGATCGCGTCGGCGTCGAGCCCCGCGCGGCGCAGCACGCCCGCGACCACCTCCGGGTCCTTGATGTCGGCGCCGTCGTCGTGCCGGGCGGCGAACAGGCCCTCGTGGACGTCGAGGAAGGCCTCCGGCGCCTGGTCCCGCACGACGATGCCGGTGGCGAGCGCACGGATCCCCGACACGGCGAGGGGCTCGTCCTGTGACCAGACCGGGGTGGCGCCCTGCTCGACGTGGCCCTGTGCCAGGCTGAACGGCGTGAAGGTCACGTCGAGGTCGGCGCCGGTCCGCAGCGCCGTGACGACGTGCTCGTTGGCGTTGCGGGCGAAGGGGCACAGGTAGTCGAAGGTGAGGGCGAAGCGGCGGGTCATCACGAGCTCCAACGGGCAGTGGGGTGGGGGAGGCCGCCGTGCGCGGCCGACTCGACGAGCGTTCGCAGCGCGGCGCCCGTCTGGGTGGGCGGGCATGGTCGCAGGTGCGGGCTCACAGCCCGACGCAGCGAGCGAGCTCGGCCAGGGACTCCCCGCAGGCCGTCTGCATCCCCCGCAGGGTCAGCGCGAACGCGACGAACGCTCCCCAGGCGAGACCGACGTAGGGGTAGCGCTCGCGGCGCAGCCCGGCGATCCGCCCCGCCACCACGGCGATGAGGGGGAAGATCGAGCCGTACAGGTAGTGCAGCCACGCCAGGGGCATCCCGACCACGCGCCGGCCGAGCAGCAGCAGGACGACACCGCTCACCGTCTGCAGGATGAGCAGGTTCTCGGTCCAGTGCTGGGTCGCGAGCAGCGACGTCGGGGTCTCGGCGCGTCGCAGCAGCCGCAGCGCGATCGACCACACCATGATGACCACGAACAGCGCGACGATGATGACGCCGAGGATGCGGTGGAAACTGGTCATCGGCGGATCACGGTGTCGTCGGCTCGATGTCGGGGTCGTCGCCGGGGTCGATCTCCACCTCGACGTCGTCCGCGGGGCTCCCGGCCCGATCGACGACCTCGGCCAGGGTGCGGCCCGCCTCGGCCACGGTCGGGGACAGGTCCACGTCGCTGCCATCGGCCCGCGCCGGGGTCATGGACTCGGCGAAACGCAGCAGTTCCATGGGGACCGGGAAGATCAGGGTCGAGTTCTTCTCCGCGGTGACGTCCGCCAGGGTGGACAGCAGGCGCAGCTGCATCGCGCCGGACTCCGTGGCCATCTCCTTCGCGGCCTCGGCGAGCCGCTTCGCGGCGTCGAACTCACCCTGGGCGTGGATGACCTTGGCGCGCCGGTCGCGCTCCGCCTCGGCCTGTCGCGCCATCGCGCGGCGCATCGACTCGGGCAGCTCGACGTCCTTCACCTCGACGAGCGTGACCTTGATGCCCCACTCGTCGGTGATGCCATCGATGATCTCCTGCAGCCGGGAGTTGATCTCGTCGCGGTTGACGAGCACCTCGTCGAGTTCGACGCCACCGATCACCGACCGCAGGGTGGTCTGGGCGATCTGCGAGGTCGCGAAGGCGTAGCGCTGGACACGCAGGGTGGCGCGGATCGCGTCCGTGACGTTGAAGTAGGTCACGGCGTTCACCCGGACCGTGACGTTGTCCTTGGTGATGATGTCCTGGGGCGGGATGTCCATCGCCACGGTCTGCAGGTTGACGCGGGTCACCTGATCGATGAAGGGGATGATGAAGAACAGCCCCGGACCCTTGGTCCCGATGACCTTCCCGAGCCGGAAGACCACGGCGATGTAGGGCTCGGGGACGATGCGGACGGCGGCGACCACGACCGCGAGGAGCAGGACGAGGGCGACGATGAGGCCGAGCTGGAAGGGATCCACGGGAGGGCTCCGGAGGTCGGGGGAGGCAGCGTGCTGGACGGTCGAGTGTGCCGGTCAGGTGGTCGGGCGTGTGTCCGCGTCGTGGTCGACCGGCCGGACGATCAGGTCGAGGTTGTCGCGGTCGACGACCTCGACGTCGTCGCCGTCCTGCAGCGTCCGACCGTCGGCGGGCCGGACCCGCCAGTAGGCGCCGTAGACCTGGATGCGGGGGCGTTCGAGCGCGGCGTCCTGCACCACGCCGCGGTGCCCGATGAGATCGTCCGAGCCGCGAACGGGCTCGATCGACCGGGTGCGGGCGGCGAACACGCCGGCCAGGGCGGTGGCGCCGAAGGTGACCGCGGCCGTCGGCGCCAGCACCCACCAGTCCACGCTGACCCCGGTCCCGCCCTGGAACAGCAGCAGCCCGGCGAGCACCAGGGCGCCGGTGCCGCCGGCGGCACCGACCCCGATCCCGGGGATGAACAGCTCCGCCACGAACATCACCGCGGCCACGATCAGCAGGATGATCCCCGCGGTCTGCACCGGCAGAGACGCCAGGGAGATGAACGCGAGCACGAGCGAGGCGACGCCGATGACCCCACCGAGTCCGAGCCCGGGGTTGGCGATCTCGTAGAGGATGGCCAGGCTGCCCAACGAGAGCAGGATGAAGGCCAGGTTCGGGTCGGCGAGCACCTGCAGGAACCCCTGGCCACGGGTGGCGTCGCGCTCCGCGATCACCGCATCGGCCGTGCGCAGCGTCACGGGTCCGGACGCGAGTTCGACCTCGCGCCCGTCCAGCGCGGCGAGCAGGTCGTCGAGGTC
Organism: Nitriliruptoraceae bacterium; assembly: GCA_020832455.1. GTDB lineage: Bacteria > Actinomycetota > Nitriliruptoria > Nitriliruptorales > Nitriliruptoraceae > PWLR01. Next base: position 22,110 of record JAFIEQ010000043.1, on the reverse strand, counting down.
GTCGGCGACGACGTCGATGACATCCTCCTCCAGCGCCCGGCTGGCGGTGATGGAGCGCCCGTCGCGCACGCTGTCGACCAGGAAGTCCACGTTGCGATCCCGTGCCTCGGCGATGGCCTCGGCGAAGGCGACGGTGTTCTCGACGATCTTGTCGTCGACCGTGCCGCCCTCGAGGTCGACCGGGGTCGCGGCGCCGATGGTGGTGGCGGGTGCCATCGCCGCGACGTGCGCTGCGGTGGTGATGAACGTGCCGGCCGAGCCGGCGTCGGCACCGGGTGGTGCCACGTGGACGACGACCGCCACCTCGGCGGCGAGGAACCGCTGGACGATCGTGCGCGTGGCGTCGAGCAACCCGCCGGGGGTGTCGAGGGTGATCACGACGGCCTCGGCTGACGCGGCCTCGGCCTCCGCGATCACTGTGTCGAGCCGATCGCGCACGATCGGGGTGATGACACCCTCGACGGACGTGGTCACCACGACCGGTCGGTCGGTGTCGCCAGGCAGCTCGTCCTGGGCGGCCGCGCTCGGGACCAGCGTGGCGAGCATCAGCAGCGCCAGGCCGGCCAGCAGCAACACCGCGCCCACCGAGCGGGCCGGCCTCGCGACGGCCGGCGTCGGGGGTGCGGGGCGTTGGGGCACGGGGGTGGGGTCCTCGACGGGTCCGACGGGTGGGAACGACGTTCGTCGCGGTCCTCGCCGATGGACCGTGGTCGGTCGTGGCCGGACCTGGCCGGTCGGGTGCGGGCAGGCGACACCCGGCACCCTAGGCTCGCACACCCCGACGAACGGATGCCTGGTGCTGGGTTCCTTCTCCGTCACCCCCATGGGCGGCAGCGACTCCGTCGGGGACGTGGTCGCCGGATGTGTCCGGATCGTGCGGGAGTCGGGACTCCCCAACGAGACCGGCGCGATGTTCACCACGGTCGAGGGATCGCCCGCGGAGGTGTTCGCGGTGATCGAACGGTGCATCGCCTACGCCGAGCGCTTCGCGCCGCGGGTGTCCGTGGTCGCCAAGTTCGACCACCGGCCGGGCCACGAGGGCGCGCTCGAGGCGAAGGTGGCTCGGGTGGAGCGGGCGCTCAGCGAGGGCTCGGATCCGGGCTGACGGCCGGCCCGCCGACGCGTCGACCGGGGGACTCGCGGCGGGAGGTCACGTACGCGCCGACGAGCACGAGCATCGTGCCGAACACGGCCAGGGGCGCGACCGCTTCCCGGAGGAACAGCACGCCGACGACGATCGCGACGACCGGGACGACGTAGATCGCGACCGAGCCGCGGGGGCCGCCGACCCGGCCGACGAGGGTGGCCATCAGCACGAAGGCGAGCCCGGTGCCGAGCACGCCGAGCGGGATCATCGCCAGCGCCGGACCCCAGGCGAAGTGCGATGAGCTGATGCCCGCGAGCCCGAACGGCAGGATGATCACCAGGGCCGCGAGTTGGGCACGGAGTAGGACGGCCAGCGCCCCGTAGCGCTGTTGCAGGGGGACGGCCACGTTCGCGGCGAGTCCGTAGAGCACGATGGCGAGGAAGACGAGCCCGGTGCCGAGCGCCGTCGCTCCGGTGCCCTCGGTCGCGAGTCGACCGAGCGGGATCTCCGGCAGCGCGATCGCGACGATGCCGACGAAGCCGATCCCGAGCCCGATCAGCTGCGTCCTGCCCGGCAGTCGGCGCAGCAGCACCGCCGCCCACGCGGCGGTGGTCAGCGGCATCGCCCCGTTGACCATGCCGGCCACCGCGGAGTCGATCCACTGCTGGGCCACCGGGAACAGCAGCAACGGGATCCCCATCCAGATGACCCCGAGCAGGGCGACCCGGGGCAGGTCCTCGCGGTCGATCCGGGTCCGCCGCGCCCGCGGGATCAGCGCGAGCGCCAGCGCGCCGAACCCGACGCGGAGCAGCGTGACGAGCCCCGGTGCGAACGCCCGCAGGCCGATCTCCATCAGCGCGAACGACGAGCCCCAGATGACGGCGACCGCGGCGAGCAGTCCCCACTCCCGGGCGCCGAAGGCCTCCAGGTTGGTCCCCGCCTGGGTCTGCAACAGCCGCGGGCGACCCGGCGATGCGGGAGGTCCGTCACTCACCGTTCATCACGCATCGACGGCGCTCCTCGACCGGGGGCGGTCCGGCCTGCCGGACGTGCCGTTCAGCGTACCGACCTACGGTGACGGGGCGGCACCGGGGCTGCCGCGCGGCCAGCGCCCCGCTCACGGGCGTCGGTCGCGCACCGGCCCCCGTCCGAACGGGCCGGTGGCGCGGGTGGACCGTGCGGCTGCCGAGCGACCTGGGCAGGACCCCCGGCGAACGGCCGGGTCTCGACGAGCGCACCGGCGCCGCGGCGGCCGACCGTACGCACCTGGACGTGGCCTGCCGACCTCGATGCGCCGGCGCACCGGACCCGTCCCGCTCCCGACCGTCGGATCGCCCATGCCCGCTCGTCCCGCCCGCTCGACGCCACGTCCCCGCTCGATCATGGCGCTGACCGGTGCAGCCGCGGTCGGCGTCGGCCTCGCGCTCGCCACCGTCGGCCCCTCGGGGGCGGCGGTCGCCACCGGCGACGCCGACGCGGATGGCACCGACGCGTCGATCGTCGAGGTCGCGTCCGACTCTCAGCTGGTCGCAACACCCGAGCTCGACCGGTGGGTCGAGGTCGTCGAGGACCTGCAGGTCCCGGACGAGCGCAGCATCGAGCGGCTCGCGTTCCGGGCCGAGGATGCCGACCCGCTCGCGGCCGAGGAGCCCATCGAGGTCCCGCCGGATGCCGACGTCGAGGTCGCGGACGAGCCGGAACCGGAGCCCGAGCCACAGCCGGAGCCCGAACCGGAGCCCGAACCGGAGCCCGAGACCTCCGGCGCTGTCGACCGTGACACCTGGCGCGCCCTGGCCCGCTGCGAGTCGGGCGGGGACTGGTCGATCGACACGGGCAACGGCTACTACGGCGGCCTGCAGTTCGACCGGTCGAGCTGGGAGTGGGCCGGTGGCACCCGCTACGCCGGGATGCCCCACCACGCGACCAAGGACCAGCAGATCGCGATCGCGGAGGAGCTGCTCGCCATCCACCCGGCCGGCTGGGGCGCATGGCCCGCGTGCTCGTCCCGACTCGGCCTGCGCTGACCGACTCGCCAGCCCGGCCTCCGCTCCGCTAGAACGGGGGGTCGCCACCGACGATCAGGAGAGCCCGCGCATGCGCATCCGGACCCTGCTGACGCTGTCGACGGGCGCCGCGCTCGGTGCCGGCGCGATGTACCTGCTGGACCCGGAGCACGGGCCCGAGCGCCGACGCGAGGCGCGACGACAGGCGGCGGCGGAAGCGCGCGAGCGGGCCCTGGGGGGGGGGGGGGGGGGGGTGGCCGCCGGGGGGGGGGGGGGCCCCGGGCCCCCCCCCCGGGGGGGGGCCGGGGGGGGGCGGGGGGGGGGCCGCGGGGGGGGGGGGGGCCCCCCGCCGGGCGGGGGGGGGGGGCCCGGGGGGGGGGGGGCGATTTCGCCTCGGCCCACGGGCTTCGGGCGGGAGCTCTCACGCGCGGCCGTGGCTGGCTACCAGCAGGCCCGCGACGACACGCCGACGCCGTCCGCATGACGCCCGGTCCGCCCGGTGCGGCCGTGGGTGCGGTCACCCCCTAGCGTGCACGGCGACGCCGACGTGGGAGTGTGGACGTGGATCTGGGGATGAGCGCGCGGGCAGAGGAGCTGCACGGCGAGCTGTGGGCCTTCGTGCACGAGCGGGTGATCCCCAACGAGGCCACCCACGCCCGGCAGATCGAGGAGTCCGGACAGCGCCACCTGCGCCCACCGATCCTGCAGGAGCTCAAGGCGGAGGCGCGCCAGAAGGGGCTGTGGAACCTGTTCCTCCCCGACGAGGAGCACGGCGCCGGCCTGTCCAACCTCGACTACGCACACCTGGCGGAGATCACCGGCCGCTCCCCGCTGATCGCGCCGGAGGCGGTGAACTGCAGCGCACCCGACACCGGCAACATGGAGGTGCTGCACATGTTCGGCACGCCCGACCAGCAGGACGAGTGGATGCGTCCGCTGCTCGACGGGGAGATCCGCAGCTCCTTCTTCATGACCGAACCGGACGTCGCATCGTCCGATGCGCGCAACATCCGGTCGACCATCGTGCGTGACGGCGACGAGTACGTGCTGAACGGCCGCAAGTGGTGGTCGAGCGGTGCCGCGGCACCGGACGCCAAGGTCGGCATCTTCATGGGCGTCACCGATCCGGACGCGGAGCCCTACCGCCAGCAGTCCATGATCCTGGTACCGCTCGACACCCCGGGCGTCGAGGTGGTCCGTGAACTGCCGGTCTTCGGCCACTACGACGGGCACGGCGGGCACCCGGAGATGTCCTTCACCGACGTGCGCGTGCCCGCGAGCAACCTGCTGGCCAACGAGGGCGACGGGTTCATGATCGCCCAGGCCCGACTGGGGCCGGGGCGGATCCACCACTGCATGCGTCTCATCGGCATGGCGGAGCGTGCGTTCGACGCGATGTGCACGCGGGCCATGGAACGCGAGCCCTTCGGCAAGCCGATCGCGCAGCAGGGCGTGTTCCAGCACTGGGTGGCACAGTCCCGGGTCCGCATCGAGCAGGCCCGGTTGCTGACCCTCAAGGCCGCCCACCTCATGGACACCGTGGGGAACAAGGGTGCCCGCATGGAGATCTCGGCGATCAAGATCGTGGCGCCGGCGATGGCGGCCTGGGTCATCGACAAGGCCATCCAGGTGCACGGGGGCGGGGGCTTCTCCGACGACTTCCCGCTGGCGATGATGTACGCCCACGCGCGCACCCTGCAGATGGCGGACGGCCCCGACGAGGTCCACGAGATGGCGTTGGGGCGCCGCGAGCTCAAGCGGTTCCTGCCGCAGAGCTGACGGCGCGCCGGGTCGGGTCAGGGAGCGGTGACCACGATCCGCCCGTCCATGAACGGGTGCAGGGTGCAGGTGTAGTCGTAGGTGCCGGGCTCGGTGAACGTCCGGGTGTAGGTCCCCTCGCCGATGACCGCCGAGGAAGGACCGTCGTCGAACGCGACGTCGTGCACGGCCCCGTTGTCGTCCCAGACGAAGGTGACGGTGGTGCCGGTGGTGACCTGGCTGACCGGGGGATCGAACCAGTTGTCCGCGAGCACGATGGTCGAGGCTCCGACGACCGCGTCCTGGTTGCGCGGATCCTGGAGGAAGCGGTCCCCCCACGGGCTGAGCAGGAACCCGGCGATCACCGCGATGGAGGCGACCAGGCTGCCTGCGATGGCACGGCGTATGCGTGGCCTGGTCATGCCGCCACCTCCGTGCGGCCGCGTCGCGAGGGCCCGGCGTCAGCCACGCGGGCGCGTTCCCACGCGACCGTGGCCGCCAGAGCGTCACGGTGGTCGGTCACCTCGAGTGGGCCGAACGTGGCCTCGAACCGGGAGGCATCGGTGACGTACGGCCGGTCGAACTGCGCGACGACCTCCCGGGCCTCCCGCATCTGCGCGTCGAACAGGCCGATGGCCCAGAGCATGGCCGGCGAGACGTTGCCCGGACGGCGCGTGGTGCCGAGCTGGTCGGCGAGCAGCGCGAGCAGGTCGCCCTGGGTCCGGGCCGGCGCGGCAGGCAGGATCCAGGCCGCCCCGTCCGCCTCCGGCCGCTCGGCGAGGACCGCGAACCCGCGGGCCGCGTCGGGGAGGTAGTGGAAGGTGTGGGGCTGATCGCCGGCGATGAAGGTCCGCATGCGGCGTCCCGCGACCGCGGGTTTCACCCCGACCTGGTAGAGCAGCGAGTTGGGGCCCTCGGGGCCGTAGTAGTCACTGAACCGCCCGATGCTGACCCGGCAACGCCCCTGGGCGTGGGCGTCGAGCATCCGGCGGCCGAGCGCGGCGCGCAGTCGGCCCTTGCGGGTGGTGGCCGCCTGCGGCGTGTCCTCGGTCAGCGGGGTACCGGGCGAGCCGTAGCCGTAGAGGTTGTCGACGATCACGAGGCGTGCCTCGACGGCGCTGGCCGCGTCCACGGCGGCGTCGAACAGCGGGGTCAGTTCCGTGGCCCAGCCGGTGTAGGGCACCTGGGCGGCCATGACGACGACGTCCGCGTCCCGGCAGGCGGCAGCCGTGCTCGCCGGGTCACGCAGGTCGGTCGTCAGCGCCTGCACCCCCGTCGGCCAGGAGGTCGCCGCTGCGGAGCGGCTGGCGGCGGCGACCGCGTGCCCGCGTCCGACGAGTTCGGTCGCGATCGCGCGGCCGATGCCGCCGGTCGCGCCGAGGACGGTGATGTGCATGGTTCGGACCCTCCGGGTGAAGTGCGAACGGTGTTCGCTGGTGAGCGCACCATGTGCGAACGATGTTCGCATTGCAAGTGACGTTCGCGCCCGGCTGCTACGGTGTGCGCCTGGCGTGACAGGAGCGGTGATGGCGGAGCGGTCGGCTGGTGAGGGACGTCGGGAGCGGTTGCGTCGGGAGACCTGGCGCGACCTGCGCGCCGCGGCCCTGGCGGAGGTGCGTGACGTCGGCGCTGCCGGGCTCTCCCTGCGCTCGGTGGCGCGACGGCTGGGCATGAGTCCCGCCGGGCTCTACCGCTACGTGGACTCACGTGAGGCGCTGCTGACCGTGCTGATCGCCGACGGCTACCACGACCTGGCCGACCACCTCGTGGTCGCGCTCGGCGCCGGGGCCGATGAGTTGCGGGCCGAGGAGCGCGCAGCGCCGCAGGTCCCCGTGGTCGCGCCCCCGGACGCCGGGACCACGGCCAGGCTGGAGGCCGTCGGCCTGGCGTACCGCGCGTGGGGGGTCAGCCACCCCAACGAGTTCGGCCTGCTGTTCGGGGACCCGATCCCGGGCTACGCGGCGCCCGAGGGCGGGGTCACCGTCGAGGCGATGCGCCGGGTCGGGATCGCGTTCGCCCAGCCGATCCTGGAGCTGCACGCCGCGGGGGAGCTGGCTCTGCACCCGGCGTTGGGGGCGAGGGAGATCGTCGGCCAGATGGGGCCGATGGTCGACCTCGGAGCATCGATGCCCGCAGAGGTGGCGGCGCTGTTGCTGCTCGCGTGGGGTCGGCTCCACGGCCAGGTCAGCCTGGAGGTGTTCGGGCAGCACCACTGGCTCATGCCCGACGGCTGCGAGGCGCTCTACCGGGCTGAGCTCGCACGGATGCTCGTGGAACTGCGTGCCGTACCGGAGCCGGCCACGTGAGTCGGCGCGCCATCGGGGTCGACGGGTGCCGCGGCGGCTGGGTCGTGGTGGTGCTCGACGACGGTGCGGTGCAGGAGGTCCGTGTCGCCGACCACCTCGGTGAGGTGGTGGCGGGGGCGCCGGGGCCGGTCGCGGTCGACATCCCGATCGGGCTGGTCGACGGCCCGCGGCAGGCCGACGTGGCCACCCGGCGTGCGCTGCCCGGGCGGGCAGCGAGCGTGTTCTCCGCGCCCCCGCGCTCGGTGGTGGACGCCTACCACGACGGTCGGGTCACCACCCACGCACAGGCCAGCGCCCTCGCCCGTGCGCGGGCCGGCAGCGGGCTGTCGATGCAGACCTGGCGCATCGTGCCGAAGATCGCCGAGGTTGATCTGCTGGCCGCGCTGGGCCACGACCTGATGGAGGTCCACCCCGAGCTCGCGTTCGCGACCGCCGCCGGCGGGGTGCTGCCACGCAAGACGTCCTGGCCGGGCCTGAGCCTGCGTCGCCAGCTGCTGGTGTCGCTCGGGATCGTGTTGCCGGACCGCTTCGACGGCGACGAGCGCACGGCCCCCGACGACGTGGTCGATGCCGCGGTCTGCGCGTTCGTGGCCGACGGAGCAGCCGCGGGGGAGGGGCTGCGCCTGCTGCCCGACACGACCGACCAACACGATCACGGTCGCCCGATCGTCATCCACGCCCGGTACCGCTGAGCGACCCCGGGCCGTGGTCCGGGCCCGCCGTCGGTCCCGGGGCCCGGGTCGGCGCGGGGCGGCGGGCCACCGGCGCATCGCACGCGTATCGCACGTCCGGCGTGCCGGGCTACCTCGGTGGGGTGTCGCTGCCTAGCGTCCGGCCCATGCATGCCTTCGATGATCAGACCCAGCACCTCGCGGACGCGATCCTCGCGTACGTGACCGAGCGGATGCGTCTGGACCCGGTCCCGCTCGATCGCGCCCGCAGCGCCGAGGTCCTGGCCGAGCAGGCGGGCACGACCATCACCCCGGGCGGCATCGGCGGGTCGCGCGCGCTGCAGCTGTTCGACGAGGTGCTCTCCACGGCCTGCCTGTCGGTGGACCACCCGCGGTACCTGTCGTTCATCCCGGCGGCGCCCACCGAGGCGTCGATGCTGTTCGACCTCGTCGTCGGGGCGTCGTCGATCTACGGCGGCAGCTGGATGGAGGGTGCGGGCGCGATCCACGCGGAGAACGACGCATTGCGGTGGCTCGCCGACCTGGCTGGGTTCCCGGCGGGCGCCGGTGGCACGTTCGTCCAGGGTGGGACGCTGGGCAACCTGTCCGCGCTCGTCGCGGCTCGGGAGGACGCGCGCCGCCGTCCCGGGATCGACCCCCGGCAGCGCTGGACGCTGATCTGCGGCGAGGAGGCGCACTCCTCGGTGGTCCAGGCCGCACGGGTGCTGGACGCCGACCTGCGGGTCGTACCCGCGGACGATCAGGGTCGGATGACGGGTGCGGCGCTGGCCGCGGTCCTCGCCGAGCACGGCACCGAGGACGTGTGCGCCGTGGTGGCCACGGGTGGCACGACCCAGTTCGGCACGATCGACGACCTCGCCGGTGTCGGCGAGGCGTGCCGGTCGGCCGGGGTCTGGATGCACGTCGACGGCGCGTACGGACTCGCCGGGCTCGCCGCCCCGAGCGTGCGCCACCACTTCGACGGCATCGAGCTGGCCGACTCGTTCATCGTCGATCCGCACAAGTGGCTGTTCGCACCGTTCGACGCCTGCGCGCTGATCTACCGCGACCCGCGCAAGGCCCGCGCTGCACACGAGCAGCGGGCCGGCTACCTCGAGGTCCTCGAACTCGACGATCTCGACGACGGGGTCTTCAACCCCTCGGACGTCGCGATCCACCTCTCACGTCGCGCGCGGGGGCTGCCGTTCTGGTTCTCGTTGGCCACGCACGGCACGGACGCCTACGCACAGGCGGTGGAACACGGGATCGCGCTCGCGCGACAGGTCGCCACGGAGATCGAGGCCGACGAGCGGTTCGAACTGCTGCGTGATCCCGAGCTGTCGATCGTGGTGTTCCAGCGCCGGGGCTGGTCCGCGCAGGACCACCACGCCTGGTCCAAACGTCTGCTCGACGACGGGCTCGCCTTCGTGATGCCCACGGTGCACCGCGGGGAGACGCTCGCACGGCTCGCGATCGTCAACCCGCGGACCAGCATCGAGGACCTGCGTCAGGTGCTGGCGACGATGTGACCCCGCCGCGGGCACGCGCGGGAGGCGATCAGCAGCTCGATGCGGCCGCGCGCCCCGCGAAACGGTCCGTGGTCCACGCGGCGGCGTCGTCCGCGGTCCGCGCGACGAGCGTGAAGTGCTCCGCCGCTGGGACGAGGCGGAGCTCGATCGGGTCGCCCTCCTCGCAGCGCGCCTCGGCGTAGCGCCCGACGATCTGCGGGTCCATGATCGGATCGGCGGCGCCCTGCAGGATCAGGGTCGGGACCTGCAGCCGCTCGCTGGGGCTGTTGGCGGCGAGGATGTCGCTCCAAGCGGCGGTGCCGTCGCTGCCCAGCGTGGCGACCTCGTCGCGCAGTTGGATCGATCGGATCGCGGCGATCGGCAGCTCCGGGCTGGCCAGGCACTGCGCGGCCAGCGAGCGGGCGGCCTCGATCGAGTCGTCGTTGACCACGTCGGTGAGCTCGAGGTCCTCGCGGGCCTCGCTCCAGGCCACGGCGGTGGACACGACCAGCATCGTGCCGAGCGTGGTGCCCTGGTTGGCCTCGATGATCGCCGCCAGGTCCGTGGGCGGGGCGAACGCCACCACGCCGCGCACGGGCAGCTCCGGGGCGTAGTCGCGGGCCAGCGCCCCCGCGAACAGTGCGGCGTGCGCGCCCTGTGAGAACCCCCAGACGGCGACATCGGGGGGAGCCTCGCCGGTGACCGACGATGCGGCCCGCGCCGCGTCCAGCACGGCGTGCGCGGTGGTCTCGCCGATGAGGTAGGGGTGGGGCCCCCTGGTCCCCAGACCCGGGTAGTCGGTCGCCGCGACCGTCCAGCCGGCGGCCAGCGCCTGCTCGACGCCGGGGAGCGACGACAGCGGGCGGACCGACAGCGACGGTGCACAGGCGACGTCCACGCCGGTGGTGCCGTGACCCACGGTGATGATCGGTCGCGGGCCGTCCGCCGGGGTCGTCGGCGTGATGATCAGGCCGCTGACGGCGATGGGACGGTCGAACTCGTCCCGTGAGGCGTAGAGCACGCGCCAGGCCTCGGCGTCGGGTGGGATCCCGGTCGTGAACGGCTCGACGCGCAGGACGGTGCCTGCGGCGGCATCGTCGAGCGACGCAGGGGACCGGTAGAAGCCGTCGGGGCTCCCCGGGAGGAACCACGCCACCAGCAGCAGAGCGGCGGCGAGCACGACGAGCACGCTGCCACTGACCGTCCAGGGCCACAGACGCCGCGGGCGCCTCACGCTCGTCACCATCCTCACCCCGTCTCGACGTCACGGATGGTGACGCATCTGCTCGGTACCGTGGGACCATGATGCCTGCTCGCCCGGCCCCTGTCCGCCGCCTGCGCCTCCTGGCTCCCCCCGTGGTGCTGGCCCTGCTGCTCACGGCCTGCGCCGCGGGCGACGACGAGGAGCCCGAGCCACCCCCCGTGGTGGACGTCGAGCCCGCGGAGCCCGAGCCGGACGGCGAGCCGGCGGCGGACCCCGAGGAGCCGGACACCACGGACGACGAGCCGGAACCCGAACCGGAGCCCGAGCCCGATCTCTCGGTCGCCTTGCAGCTGACGGAGGTGGCGAGCCTGTCGCCGCCCACCGACGGGGCCGTGGGGCCCGACGGCACCCTCTACCTCGCCACGCGCCTGGGCACCGTGCATCCGCTCGGTGACGACGGCGTGGGTGACGCGGTCGTCGACATCTCGAGGGAGACGACCACCGACGGCGAGCGTGGTCTGCTCGGGATCGCGTTCGCGGCGGACGGTGCGGAGCTGTTCCTGTCCTCGACCGACCGCAACGGCGACACCGTGATCTCCGCGGTCCCCGTCGAGGACGGGGTCCCCGTCGACCGCGACCGACGCACCATCTACGAGGTGGAACAGCCGTTCTCCAACCACAACGGTGGGGCGATCGCGGTCGGGCCCGACGGGATGCTCTACCTCGGGCTCGGCGACGGCGGTCGGGCGGGGGACCCGCTGGACGCCGGGCAGGATCTGACCACCCCGCTCGGGGCGATGGTGCGCATCGACCCGGGCAGTGGGGACCGCTACGGCATCCCGGCCGACAACCCCTTCCTCGACACCGAGGGTGCGGCGCCGGAGATCGTCGCCTACGGGCTGCGCAACCCGTGGCGCTTCGCGTTCGATCCGGTGACCGACGAGGTCTGGATCGCGGACGTCGGGCAGGACACGCGTGAGGAGGTCAACCTCGTCTCCCACGAGGAGCTGTTCGGCGCCAACTTCGGGTGGAACCTGATGGAGGGCACCCTCGAGTTCATCGGGGCGGCGCCCGAGGACCACGTGCCGCCCATCTACGAGTACGACACCCGTGGGCCGGAGGGGTGCTCGATCACGGGCGGTGTGGTCTACCGCGGTGCGGCCGTGCCGGAGCTGACCGGGGTCTACCTCTACGCCGACTTCTGCAACGGCATGGTCCGCGGGTTGCTCGTCGACGACGACGGTGAGCTCGTCGAGCAGGCGGAGCTGGGGATCGACGGCGGCTCGGTCGTCGGCTTCACCACCGACGACGACGGCGAGGTGTACGTGTTCGACCTCGACGGCCGGGTCCTGCGGATCGACCCCGCCTGAGGGACCGTGCGGTCCACCGCCCCGGATCAGGACCCGCTCGTCCGGGACGCAGGAGGGGGAGGGCGTGCAGATAGAGGTGGACGACGCGCGACCCGCAGAGGTCGAGGCGCTGCTGCGCGCGTTGCCCGAGTGGTTCGGGATCGACGAGGCCATCACAGACTACGTGCGCCGGTCCGCCACGTTGCCGACCTACACCGCCCGCATGCACGGCGCGCCCGTCGGTGTCCTCGTGCTCGAACGCCACAACGACCGGGTGGCGGAGATGTTCCTGCTGGTCGTGCACCCCGACCGACACCGTCGAGGTATCGGGCGCACGCTCGTCGCGGTCGCGGAGCGTGACCTGCTCGCGGCCGGCACGGCCTTCGTGCAGGTCAAGACCCTCGGGGCGAGTCATCCGTCACCGGAGTACGCGGCCACACGGGCCTTCTACGAGGCGCTCGGCTACCAGGGCATCGAGGAGTTCGCCGCCGACGAGCTGTGGCCCGGCAACCCCTGCCTCGTGATGGTGAAGCACCTGGCCTGCGCGCACTGAACGGTTCAGGCCACGGGCACCCGCAGCGCTGTCTCGATCGCCTGGAACGTCGCCGGGTCGCGAGCGGGATCGCCGTTGGTGCGCACCACCGTCCGGTGCGCGCGGACCAGCCCGCGTTCCGCGCTCGCAGCGGGCGTCGGGTCCGGATCGAGCTGCACGAGCTGACCGAAACGCCCCGGGCCGAGCCGGTCCACCGCGGCGCCGATGGTCGCGGCACGGCCGATCCCGAGGTGCACCGCGCCCTGCAGCCGCAGGGCGTCCGCGAGTTCCAGCAGGTCGGCGGCGTGGACGTCGATGCGGTCGGGTGCGCCGCGATCGTGGTCGAACAGCACGACGCGGTGATCGCGCGTCAGCAGCACGGGGATCGCTCCCCAGACGGTCCGGGGCGTGCCCGGAGGCTGGGCGAGCACCACCGTGCGCGCGATGCTGGGACCGAACGACTCGGGGGTCAGTCGGTGCAGGATGTCCATCGAGGGCCTCGCGTTGCTGGGGGCTGGCTGGCCCAGTCATCGGCGAGCCGTGCACGCAACTCAACCCCGGATCCACCCGGTCCATCGCCTGCCCTAGCGTGGTGGGCGTCGGCGAGGAGGATCACGATGCGCATCAACCTGATGATCGAGGGCCAGGAGTCGGTCACCTGGCCCCAGTGGGTCGACCTGGCGACCACGGCCGAGGACGCCGGCCTCGAGGGGTTGTTCCGCTCGGACCACTACCAGTCGGTCGCCTCGCGGACCGAACGCTCCTCCCTGGACGCCTGGGCGACGCTGACCGCTCTCGGGCCACTCACGCAGCGGATCCGGCTCGGCACGATGGTGTCACCGACGTCCTTCCGCCACCCCTCGGTGCTGGCGAAGAACGTCGTGACCGCCGATCACACCTCGGGTGGCCGCGTGGAGCTCGGGATGGGGGCGGGGTGGCACGAGCTCGAACACACGACCTACGGCTTCCCCTTCCACGAGCTCGGGGCGCGCTACGAGGTGTTCGAGGAACAGGTGGAGATCGTGTGGCGCCAGTTCCACGAGGACCGGTTCGACCACCAGGGCGCGCACTACACGCTGGACGGTTGCGAGGCGCGGCCGGGCCCGATGCAGGACCAGCTACCGATCATCCTCGGCGGGCTCGCCAAGCCACGGTCGGCTCGGCTCGCCGCCCGCTTCGCCGACGAGTACAACACCGTGTTCCCCTCCCCGGACGCGGCCGGGGAGCGGCGTGCCGCGATCGCCGCGGCGTGCGAGGACGCCGGTCGGGCGCCGATCACCTTCTCCGTGATGACCGGGTGCCTGCTCGGCCGCGACGAGGCGGAGTTCCGGGATCGGGCCGCGCGTCTGCACGAGCGTTCCGGCTCCGATGCGCCGCTGGACGGGTGGCTGGACGGCCTGCGGGGCGAGTGGATCCTGGGCACCGTGGACCAGGCGGCGGCTCGGCTCGAGGACTACGCGGCGGTCGGCGTCGACCGGGTCATGCTGCAGCACCAACTCCACGACGACCTCGACATGGTCAGGCTCATGGGCGAACTCGTCGCCTGAGCGCCCCGGTCGGCGACCGGGAGTGCCGGGTCACCGACCTCACGCCATCCCATCCCACCCCCACGCCACCCCACGCCACCCCACCACGACCGGAGCACGCATGCACCGCGCCACCCTGGGCGACAGCGACCTCGAGGTCAGCACCTACGCGCTCGGCGCGATGACCTTCGGTGAGGAGACCGCCGAGCCGGAAGCCCGCACGATCCTCGACGCCTACCGCGAAGCCGGGGGCAACCACCTCGACCTCGCCGATGTCTACACCCACGGCCTCAGCGAGCGGATCGTGGGCCGGTGGCTCGCCGATCGGGGGTGCCGCGACGAGCTCGTGCTGGCCAGCAAGGTCCGCTTCCCCGTCGACGACCCCGACGGTCCGGACGGGGAGGGGCTCGACCCCACCCGGATGGAGCGGGCGCTGGAGGCGAGCCTGCGCCGCCTGGGCGTCGACCACCTCGACCTCTACCTCGCCCACGCGGGCGACCCTCGGACACCGATGGCGGACTGGCTCGCCGCGATGGACGGGTTCGTGCGGGCCGGCAAGGTCCGCGCGGTCGGAGTGTCCAACCTGCGCGGCTACCAGCTGCAACGGCTGGTCGACCTCGCGGTGGCCGCGGGGTCCACGCCCATCGCGGCGCTGCAGCCGCAGTACAACCTGCTCGCGCGCGAGGTCGAGTGGGAGGTGCTGCCCTGTGCACGCGAGGCCGGCATCGCGATCACCCCGTGGTCCCCGCTCGGCGGCGGGTGGCTGACCGGCAAGTACCGACGCGACCGACGTCCGAGCGGCGCGACCCGGCTGGGCGAGGACCCGGACCGGGGGGTGGAGGCCTACGACACCCGCGGGGGCGAGGCGCGGACCTGGGACGTGCTGGAGGTCGTCGAGGACGTGGCCCGAACGCACGCGGCGAGCATGGGCCAGGTCGCTCTGGCGTGGTGCGCCGCACAGCCGGGGGTCGTGTCGACCATCCTGGGCGTGCGCACCCTGGCGCAGCTCGAGGACAACCTCGGGGCGCTCGAGCTCCACCTCGGCGACGCCGAGCTCCAGCGGCTCGACGAGGTGTCCGCGCCACCGACCCCGCACTACCCCTACCGCCTGTTCGACGAGATGGACGCGGCGCGTCTCAGCTCGTGACGAGCAGGGCGATCGCGGCCATCGCCAGGGCGACCCCCGCGACCTGGCTGCGGTGGAGGCGCTCGGCGAGCAGGGCCCGGGCCAGCAGGAGCGCGACGACCGGGTAGAGCGAGGACAGCAGCGCGACCAGCGTCAGCAGTCCGGCCCGGGTCGCGAGCAGCAGCGTGATGTTCGCGGCGACGTCGAGCACCCCGGACACGACGGTCGCGGCCAGCGCGACCCGCGGGACGATCAGCCGTCGACCGAGCGCGATCCCCGCGATGATCACCGTGATCGTGCCGCCCACGCGCGCGCCGGCGATCGGCCACAACCCAGAGACCGCCGGGGTCGCATCGAGCAGGATGACGAAGGTCCCGAACCCGGCGCCGGCCAGCACCGCGATCCCAGGTCCCCGCGCCCCGAGCGATCGCAACGGGGTCCCGGGGACGTAGGCCACGGCGACGACCGCGCACGCGCCCAGCGCGATCCCGAGCCGCTGACCCGGGCTGACCGCCTCGCCGAGGACCAGCGTCCCCCACGCGACGGGGACGGTGACCCCGACCAGCGCCGCGATGGGGGAGATCACCCCGACCGGCGCCATCGCGAGCGCCTTGAGGTAGACCAGCAGCGACGCGGACCCGGCGATGCCCGCGGCGGCGCCGAGCCCGAGCGCCGCCAGGGAGACCTCGCCGTCCAGCAGCAGCAGCGCCGGGACCAGGGGCACGGCGCCCGCGAGCAGGATGCCGAGCGACACCGGGACCGCTCCGGCCCGCCGGGTCGCGACGGCCCCGGCCACGTCGGAACCACCGAACAGGATCGAGGAGATCAACGCGAGCACGGCAGCCATCGGGCGGAGGCTACTGCGGGTCCCGAGCGTGTCGGGACCACCGCATCAGGCGCGCGGCTCCCGACGCCGCCCGACGAGCCGGGTGGGCGCCAGGGCGCCGAGCACGGCCATGCCGATCAGGACCGCGATCAACGGCACGACGCGCAGCCCGGTGGGGTGCGTGGGATCGGTCAGCCCGGCGGTCATGATGCGCGCCAGGCCGGCGGCGAACGCGGTCAGCCCGAACAGTGCCGGCAGGGTCCGGTCGCGGGCCGCCGGCGGCGGCAGGTCCTCCAGGCGGCGGAACACCGCGATCAGCACCACGAGGACGGCGATGCAGGCGAGGAGCCACACGGGGCGCATCGCCCACCAGCCGCCGTCGATGCGCTCGGAGCGGGGCCACACGCCCGTGGGGATGACGGCGAGACCGACCACCACCATCGCGGTCATGTGCCACAGGAAGATGGTCAGCACCGACGAGCCGGCGAGGGTCACCGGGGCCCACACACGGGGCCGCTCGAGGAGTCGGCGCAGGGGGTGGCGTGCCGCGACGACGAGTGCGAGCTGCATCAGCGCGAACGTCCACAGCGCCAGGCTCGGGGGGTCGGTGTTGTGCCGGGGATCCCCGAAGACCGCGACCATGCTCAGCGGGTAGTCGAACCACCGGATGAGTCCGGCGGTCACCGCCGCGGCGACGCCGGCGAGGACGAGCGCGAGCCGTGGCCGGGGCAGGCGTGCCTCGTTCCAGAAGTAGCCGAGCTGGTGCACCCCGCCCCACAGCAGCAGGTAGGAGGCGAAGCCGACCACCGGCACCTGGGCCCGGTGCAGGACGTCGATCAGCCCGGTGAGCAGCAGCGCGCCCGCGGGCACGGCCGGCCCGGCGCGCTCGTGCAGCCAGAGGGTCACGGGGACCAGCGCGATCACCAGCAGGTAGACCACCAGGAACCACAGCGGCAGCAGCATCGCTTCCGCGCCGCGTCGGACCAGGGTGGACGGCACATCCACCTGCGCGCCGATGATGACGAGGGCTGCCGCCGCCACGAGGACCGGCAGCATCGGCGTCAGGAGCCGGGCAGCCCGCCGGCGCACCCACCGTGCCCACGGCTGGTCGTGCTCGCGCGCCCGCTGCCACGAGGCCCGGTTCAGGCTCCCCCCGACGAAGAAGAACAGCGGCATGACCTGGAAGATCCACGTCAGCACGTGGGCCTGCGGTACCCACTGCAGCGCCTGGCCGACGACCAGCTCGCCGTCGCGGTGGAGCACGGCCGTCACGAGCCAGTGGCCGAGCACGACGAGGCAGATCGCGGTGAGGCGGAGCAGGTCGGCGACCCGATCGCGGTCCGGTGGCGTCCGGGCCGCGATGGCCTGCGGGTCGACCCCCGGACCGCGCATCGTGGTCTCGTCCTCCTGGTCGTCGGTGGGGCCCTGGGTCCCGTCCGATCGCGGTGCACGTGGCGAGTAGGCTGCCGCCGCGCACGGGCCGGTAGCTCAGCTGGTCAGAGCAGCGGACTCATAATCCGTCAGGTCGCGGGTTCGAGCCCCGCCCGGCCCACCGACCCCCGGCCAGTCGTCCGTTCAGACCGGGGCGTCGCCGTGCTTGGCGCGCTTCGCGGCGCGGCCGCGCAGGGTCGCATCGAGCTCGACCTTGCGCAGACGCACCGAGTGCGGTGTGACCTCGACCGCCTCGTCCTCGCGGATGAACTCCAGCGCCTGGTCGAGCGACATCGCGCGCGGCGGTGCGAGGCGGATCAGCTCGTCGGAGGTGGCCGAGCGCACGTTGCTCAGCTTCTTCTCCTTGGCCGGGTTGACGTCCATGTCCTCGGAGCGCGCGTTCTCCCCGACGATCATGCCCTCGTAGACCTCGGCACCGGGGGAGATGAACAGCGCGCCACGTTCCTGCAGGTTGAGCAGGGCGAACTGGGTCGTGGCGCCGGAGCGGTCGGCGACCAGCGACCCGTTGGGCCGGGTGCGCAGCTCGCCGACCCACGGCTCGAACCCGTCGAAGGTGTGGTGCAGGATCCCGGTGCCACGCGTCTCGGTGAGGAACTCGGTCCGGAACCCGATCAGGCCGCGGGCCGGGACCCGGAACTCCATCCGGGTCCAGCCCTCGTCGCCGGAGCCCGAGTTGACCATCTGTTCCATGCGGCCCTTGCGCAGGCCCAGCAGCTGGGTGACGACGCCCACGTAGTCCTCGGGCACGTCGATCGACAGCCGCTCGAACGGCTCGTGCACGACGCCGTCGATCTCCTTGGTCACGACGCGCGGCTTGCCGACGGTCAACTCGAAGCCCTCGCGGCGCATCGTCTCGACGAGCACGGCGAGCTGCAGCTCGCCCCGCCCCTGCACCTCCCAGGTGTCGGGGCGCTCCGTGGGCAGGACCCGGATGGCGACGTTGCCGATCAGTTCCTGGTCGAGTCGCGCCTGGATCTGACGGGCGGTCAGCTTGTTGCCGTCCTTGCCGGCGAGCGGGGAGTTGTTCACCCCGATGGTCATACCGAGGGAGGGCTCGTCGACGGTCAGGACCGGCAGCGGCCGGGGGTCGTTGACGTCCGCCAGCGTCTCGCCGATCGTGACGTCCTCGATGCCGGCCACGGCGATCAGGTCCCCGGGGCCGGCTTCCTCGGCCGGGACGCGGTCGAGCGCCTCGGTGAGGAACAGCTCGCCGAGCTTGACCTTCTGCGTGGTCCCGTCCGCGCGGCACCAGGCGACCGTCTGGCCGCGTCGGACGGTGCCGTGCTGGATGCGGCACAGCGCGAGCCGGCCGAGGTAGGCGGAGGCGTCGAGGTTGGTGACCAGGGCCTGGAAGGGGTGCTCGGGGTCGTGGGTGGGGGCGGGGACGTGGTCGAGGATCACCTGGAACAACGGCTTGAGGTCGGTCCCCGGCTCGTCGAGGTCGGTGGTCGCCGTGCCCTCACGGGCGTTGGTGTAGAGCACCGGCAGATCGATCTGCTCGTCCCCGGCACCCAGGTCGATCAGCAGGTCGTAGGCCTCGTCGACCACCTCGGCGATCCGGGCGTCGGGACGGTCGATCTTGTTCACGACCAGCAGCACGGGCAGGCCGCGTTCCAGCGCCTTGCGCAGCACGAACCGCGTCTGGGGCAGCGGGCCCTCGGAGGCGTCCACGAGCAGCAGAGCCGCGTCCACCATGGCGAGCGCACGCTCCACCTCGCCACCGAAGTCGGCGTGGCCGGGGGTGTCCACGACGTTGACCGTGGTCGTGGTGCCGTCGTCGTGCGGGATCGTGATCGAGGTGTTCTTCGCGAGGATCGTGATCCCGCGCTCGCGCTCGAGGTCGTTGGAGTCCATGACCCGCTCGTCGACCTGCTGGTTGGAGCGGAACACGTCCGACTGCCACAGCATGGCGTCGACGAGGGTGGTCTTGCCGTGGTCGACGTGTGCCACGATGGCCACGTTGCGCAGGTCGGAGCGGATCGCCATCAGGGTGCCGAGGTTCGGGGGAGCGGGAGCCGGCGGAGGCTACCGCCGTGCGCCGGTCGAGCCCGGGAAGCGGTCGGTGGGCGACCGTCGACGCTCACACCGGCGGGTCGTCGGTGACTGCTTCGACCACGGCATCGGGCAGCGCGTCCCGGCCGTAGCGCTGCAGGATCCAGGCGTCGATCCGCCGCCACCAGCCCGCGAGCCAGCTCGCGGTCTCCTCGGGGTGGGCGGGCAACTCCGAGGTAGGCACGCGCCAGGCCTTGACGGCGACCTCCGCGTCCATCGGCAGGCCCCGCCACAGGTCGACCGCGCTGGAGAGGTCCTCCAGCCCGGTGTGCGCGACGAAGACGACGTCGGCGCCCGGGGCGTTCGCGATGGCGGTCCGCGTGCCGCCGGTCCGGGGGACCAGCACGTGGCGCAGCGCCCGTGCGCGTTCCGCCGCCGCGTGGTCGCCGTCCTCCTCGAGCCGGGCGATCGAGTGTGACCGCCGACCGTGGGTGAAGTTGCGGCCCTCCGGGAAGATCACCAGCGCGTCGTCGTCACCGAGCCCGGCGGCGAGCGAGGCGATCGCGCGGGTCCCGGTACCCGGTGGGTCGTCCGGGCCGAGGAAGGCGGTCGGGAGCCGTCCGAGGAGCAGGTCGAGGCCCGGGTCGAGGCGCAGCGTCTCCCGCAACACGATGCGGGGGCGACGCCGCAGACGCGTCAGCGCGTGGACGAGCAGGAACGAGTCGCCCGGGCCCGCGTGCCGGGCCAGGACCAGCACCGGCCGCCGTGGCTCGGTGCGACCATCCGGGTCGACCACCGGGACGGAGTCGGCCAGGTCCAGGTCGAAACGCAGGTTGAAGGCTCGTCGGGCGGTGGCGACGAGGACCGCGAGCATCCAGCGCAGCAGCGCGTGGTGGCGGTCCTGCCACCGTCGGGTGCCCAGGTGCCGGCCGGCGCCGCTGGCGACCCAGTAGACGGTGCAGACCACGACGGCGATGGCGTCGACGACGAGGTAGACGAGCGCGAACAGCAGCAGGCGCAACGGTCGCCAGCGACCGGGCAGGATCGGGGAGATCGCGGCGGCGATCAACGCGCTCAGCGGCAGCGTGCTCAGCACGGCGGCGGTGGTGAGCAGCAGCCCGGGAGCGAGCACCGTCCGACGGACCCACGGCGGCGGCATCACGGCGCCACTCCGGCGAGGTGGTCCCGACTGGCCTCGTAGGCGCGGTCGATGCGATACGCGACCCGGGAGACGTCGCGGTAGCGGAACTGGGCGGGATCGGTCATGCCCAGTTCGACCCCGCTCGGCAGCACGTGCACGTCCACGTCCTCGGGCAGCCGCGACATGACCTCGACGAACCGGTGGCGACGCGCGATCTCGAAGGCGACGAGCCCCACCTCGAACGGCGAGCGGGGGACCTCGAGGGGCTGCTCGACCCGACCGACCTGACAGACGTAGATCGTGCTCGCGCCCGCGTCCAACGCCCGGCCGATCGGGATGGAGTCGACCAGCCCGCCGTCGAGGTGGTGCTCGCCGTCGACCACCGCCGGCGGCAGCAGGCCGGGGACCGCGCTGGAGGCCATCAGCGCATCCAGCAGCGGGCCCCGGTCGAACCACCGGGCACCGGCGCGCTCGATGGACGCGGCGACACAGGCGAAGGGGATGGCCAGGTCCTCGAAGCGTCGCACCGGTAGGTGGGCGAGCAGCAGTCGGCGCAACCGGTGGTCGCTGTGCAGGTGGGTGCGCGTGCGGGCGAAGGTCGTCGCGCGTTCCAGCAGCGAGGCCTCGAAGGGACTGGACTCCCCGAGCGAGGTCCACAGGCCGGTCAGGCGCTCGACGGCGTCATCGGGCGAGGCGGCGAGCACCGCCCCGTTGAGCGCGCCGACCGAGGTCCCGACGATCAGGTCGGGGACGATGCCGCGCTCGGCGAGCGCCCGCAGCATCCCGACCTGGACGGCCCCGTGGACACCGCCACCGCCGAGCACGACCGCGGTGGTCGGTCCGGTCCGCTGCTCGGCTACCACCGTGTCGCGCTCCGTCGGTCGGCCGTCGCCCGGCGCCGGCTCCCGATGCCGACGACCTCGACGCTAGCGGTGTGCGTGGCGGACGGAGGTCCCACGTGGTGGGGGACCTCCGACACCCCGGGTCGGGGCCCTCGTGCGGTTGTCCGTCACGAGCGCTGTGCCAGGGTCGTGGCACGCGCCCGGGCACACCGGGCGGACGGACCACGACCACGGAGCAAGCCCATGGACAGCCGCAAGCTCGCCTCGCTCGGATCGCTCGTTCTGGGGGTGATGCTGGTCCTCGGGAGCGTGGGGACCTGGGTGATGGTGTCCACCACCCTGTCCGACCAACGGATCACCACCCCCGACGATGCCGTCTGTCTGCCCGACCGGTCGGTCAGCGGGCCGTTCACCGCGTACTGCCAGGCCAGCACGATCGACCGCAACGTGCTGCGGATCACCGACGGCCAGACCTACGCGGAGTTGCCGCAGGACGACGAGCGGCGCGGCACCGCGCAGAACGCCTCGTTCCTGCAGGCGTCGCTGTTCACCTCCGTCCTCGCGTTCGGCGTCGCGGCCATGGCGTTGGCGCTCGGGGTGCTGTTCATCCTGATCGGGCTCGGCATCCGGGACGTCAAGCAGCGGCTGGACGAGGTGCAGTCGACCTCGTCGAGCTGACCGCGCCGACGCGACCACGACCGCCGGGCGCCCGATCGGGCGCCCGGCGGGGGGGGGCCTGCCCCCCCCCCCGGACCCCCGGGGCCGGCCCGGGCCAGACCCACCCCCC
>JAFIEQ010000042.1 GCA_020832455.1 Nitriliruptoraceae bacterium | reverse complement strand
GCGCGGGGCCGCCTACCACGGGCTGGGGACCTGGTTGCGCGGGCTGGGCTGCGGGGGGGGGCCGGGGCGGGGACGGGCACGGCCGCGGCGCGACGGGCACGGCCGCGGCGCGGGCGGGCGCGCTCACTACGCTCGTGGCGCGGACCTCGAGCGGGTGTGCAGGCGACGAGCGAACGGGCCACGGTGAGCGCGATCGACGTGACGGTGGGGCGCGAGATCCCCACCGAGGTGCAGCAGGTCCTGGATACCGCGGGCCGGCTGGTCATCGACGGGGTCGAACGCGACCGGGCCTCGGACGGTGGGAGCTTCGACACCCTGGACCCGGCCACCGAGCAGGTCCTGGCCAGCATCCCGCACGCCACCGCGGACGACGTGGACGACGCGGTGCAGGCGGCCGCCCGGGCGCACGCCGACGGTCGCTGGCGTGCGCTGCCGCCCGCCAAGCGGGCCCGGGTGCTGCTGAAGGTGGCGGAGCTGATCACCCGTGATGCCTCGACGTTGGCGTGGCTCGACACCCTCGACCACGGCAAGCCGCTGCGCATGGCGCGTGGGGAGGTCATGGCCGCGGCCAACACCTTCCGGTACTTCGCCGGGGTCATCGAGCAGCCCTCCGGCGCGGTGATCCCGTCCGCGGCGGGCCGGTTCGTCTACGCCGACCGGGAGCCGATCGGGGTCTGCGCGCAGATCATCCCGTGGAACTTCCCCGCGCTGATGGGGGCGTGGAAGCTGGCGCCGGCGTTGGCGTTCGGCAACACCACCGTGCTCAAGCCGGCCGAACAGACGCCCTTGTCCGCCCTGCACCTGCTGCGTCTGCTCGCCGAGGCTGGCGTGCCCGACGGGGTCGCGAACCTCGTGCAGGGGCCGGGGGAGTCCACCGGCCAGGCGCTGATCAGCCACCCGCAGGTCGACAAGATCGCGTTCACCGGCTCCACCGAGGTCGGCAAGCACATCATGCGCACGGCCGCCGACCGGCTCGCGCGGGTCACCCTCGAGCTCGGCGGCAAGTCGCCCAACATCGTGTTCGAGGACGCGGGGGACCTCGGCAAGCTCGCGCGCCGGGCGGCGTTCGCGTGCTTCTACAACGCCGGTGAGGTCTGCACGGCGGGCACCCGGCTGGTGGTCGACGCGGCGATCCACGACGAGTTGGTGGCCAAGGTCGCCGAGGTGGCGGACGCGACCACCGTCGCGCCAGGCTGGGCCGACGGCGCCGCGATGGGGCCGCTGATCAGCGCCGAGCAGCGCGAGCGCGTCGCGGGCTACGTCGCGACCGGACGCGACGAGGGCGCGGAGCTGATCGCGGGCGGCGCGGTGCCCGAGCAGCTGTCGGAGACCGGGTTCTTCTACGCCCCGACGGTGTTCGACGGCGTGACGCCCGCGATGCGCATCGCGCAGGAGGAGGTGTTCGGTCCGGTGTTGGCCGTGCAGTCCTTCACCGACGAGGACGAGGCGATCGCGCTCGCCAACGACGTGTCCTACGGGCTGGCTGCCGCGGTGTGGACCCGTGACCTCGGCCGGGCGCACCGGGTGGCGGGCGCGCTGCAGGCCGGCACGGTGTGGGTCAACACCTACGGGGAGATCGACACCGCCGTGCCCTTCGGCGGGATGAAGCAGTCGGGGATCGGCCGCGAGCTCGGACCCTGGGCGATCGAGGCCTACACGCAGCCGAAATCGGTCTGGATCGCGACGTGAGCGGCGCCGGGAGCACCACCGGGTTCGTCGGGCCGCTGGTCCGGCGCGGCGCGCGGGTCGCGGCGGGTCGCCTCGCGCGGGCCTGGCTCGCCGAGCCGGATCGCATCGAGCGGCGCATCGAGGTCGACCCGCACTGGCGCCGGATCGAGGACGGCTACGCCGCGCGGCTCGGACCGCACCAGACGATCGCGCCGAGCGCGCTGTCGCGCCCGGGCACCCGCGTGGACGTGTTGCAGCCCTACGACGGCTGGCGCCGGCCGTGGGCGTGGGCGGGGCTCGGGCTGTGGGTCGGGGTCGCCGGTGCGATCGGGGTGCTGGGCTGGAAGGCCGGCCGGGGACCGCTCGAGCAACTCGCCCACCTCGACGAGTTCGGCAGCGCCATCACCGGGGTCGGGGGGTTCGGCGATGCCGACCTCGGCGTGGACGACCGCGAGGCGTGGTTCGGCTGACGCGTCCGGGCGCCGGCCAGCGTCGGTCGCCGGGTGACCGGCCAGGCCGGCGGGTGCGTCGGAGGGACCCGGTCACCGGGGCGAGGTGGCGTGTCACGGTCCCGATGTCGGCCGCTACGCTGGCCGGCGCTCGGCGGGGTGGCCAAGTGGTAAGGCAGAGGACTGCAAATCCTTTATCACGGGTTCGATTCCCGTCCCCGCCTCTTCAACCGGCACCGCCTCCGCACTGCAGCAGCACCGCAGTGCGGGGGCGGTCGCTGCGTTGCGCTCCGGTTCCGCATCCGCGGGCTGGACCGGTGCGGGGCGTCTCCCGAACGCGACCGACGGACCGAGTGACTCGACCGTCGTGACGATCGGGCGACGGCCGAGGCCGATGTGAGCTCAACGGTCCCCATCGCGCGGGTCGAGGCCGAGTTCTCGCTCGAGGGTCGCGAGGCGTCGTTCGAGTGCCGCGAGGTGCGCCGCGAGCTCCCGGTTGGTCGGCACCGGTGGACCCGCCGGCTCGTGGGGCTGTTCGTGCTGCTCCGTGGCTGGATCCGAAGGTGGACCGGATGCGGTCGGTTGCGGATCCGCCACGAGCTCGTCGGTCGAGCCGAGCGACTGCCGCCACCGCGGCTGCTTCTCCCCGGGACCCCGTGGCAGCTCGTGGGCGAGCGCCCGATCGCGCAGTTCCTCCAGTGCTGCCTCGAAGCCGGCATCATCGGTGTCGGGGGTGAGGCGTTGGGTGCGTGCGCGCAGCTCCCCGGGGGTCTGCGGCCCACGCAGCATGAGCATGGCCAGGATGGCCAGTGGCGCGGTCGAGGAGAGCCCGAGTTGCTCCTCGAGCCGGTGCGCGTGCTTCTCCGCCCGCTCGCCGACGCGCTTGACCCGTCGGGCCAACCCCAGGGCGCGGAGCTGGATCATGGCGGGTCGGACCACGGCACTGTCGTAGCGCACGACCGGATCACGGTTGGTCGACTGGTTGCAGCCGGTCAGCAGCGCGTTCTCCGTCAACGGGTACGCCTGCGGCGTCGCGAGCTGCTTCTCGACCAGGACGCCGAGGATCCGGAGCTGGGCGTCGGTGAGGGGTTCGCTCAGAGCGGTCATGTCGGCGACCGTAGCGCGCTGCGAACCGCGCCTCGCCCGCAGACGAGTTGCGTCACCGGGTGCGGCGCGCCAGGGTCATCACCGATGGGGCCCGCGACCAGCGGCGTCGTGTGGCCCGCGAGCCGGCCGGGAGGCAGCGCTGATGACCGACGCGGCAGATGGCACCGTCACGCGTGGACCGACCCGCTCCGAGCATCGGCCGCAGGACGCCGCGCACCCGCTGGTCGTCGTCGAGGACCACGACCAGGGCGTCCGCTGGCTGCGCCTGGACCGACCGGCGGCCCGCAACGCCCTGTCGCTCGAGATGTTGGACGCGCTCGCCGACGCGCTCGCCGGGGCGGCGACCGACACCTCGGTGCGGGTGGTGGTGATCGCCGGCAACGGGCCCGGGTTCTGTGCCGGGCACGACCTTCGTGAGGTCCGGGCGCACCGCGGTGACGAGGACGGCGGGACCGCGTTCTTCACGGACCTCATGGCCCGCTGCGCCGAGGTGATGCAGGCCATCGTGCACCACCGCGTACCGGTGATCGCCGCCGTCGACGGGATCGCCACGGCCGCGGGCGCCCAGCTCGTCGCCAGCTGCGACCTCGCCGTGGCCACGCAGCGGTCCGGCTTCGCCACGCCGGGGGTGAACATCGGGCTGTTCTGCTCCACGCCGATGGTGGCGCTCAGCCGCAACGTGCACCCCAAGCACGCCATGGAGATGCTGCTGACCGGTGAGCTGATCGCGCCCGAGCGGGCGGCGCAGATCGGCCTGATCAACCGGGTGGTGGCGGACGACGCGCTCGACGCCGAGGTGGCGGCGTTGGCCGGGACCATCGCGGCCAAGTCGGCGACGACCCTGCGCATCGGCAAGGAGGCCTTCGCCCGCCAGCGGGAGCTCCCGCTCGAGCAGGCCTACGCGTACACCTCGCAGGTCATGGTCGCCAACCTGCTCGAGCCCGTCGCGGACGAGGGGATCGGCGCGTTCCTCGACAAGCGCGCCCCGAGCTGGCCCGACGCCTGACCCGGCCGCCTGGTCAGCCGTGCGGTCGCAGCTGCGCCCAGTCGACCTTCAGGCAGCGGTCCTGCACGACCGCGACCCCGCCGGCGCGGGCCCGAGCGGCGGCGACCTCGTCGCGCACGCCGAGCTGGGCCCAGACCACGCGCGCGTCGATCGCGACCGACTCGTCGATCACGCCCGCGAGGTGCTCGGAGCGTCGGAAGACGTCGACGAGGTCGACCGGATCCGGCAGCTCGGCGAGCGTGTCGTGGACCGGCCGGTCGAACAGCTCGTCGAGGTTCGGGTTCACCAGCGCGACGTCGAGGTCGCTGTGATCGATCAGCCACCGGGCGACGCCGTGGCTGGCACGTGACGGGTCGGCGGAGACGCCGACGATCGCGATGCGTCGCACCTCGGCGAGCACTGCGCGCAGCTCGTCGGGGGAGCGGGGGTCGAGCGGCATCTCGTCGGGGGGCATCGCGACCTCGTGGGGACGGGTTCGGACCGGGTGGGCGATCGGCGA
Source organism: Nitriliruptoraceae bacterium (assembly GCA_020832455.1). Taxonomy (GTDB): domain Bacteria; phylum Actinomycetota; class Nitriliruptoria; order Nitriliruptorales; family Nitriliruptoraceae; genus PWLR01. The sequence continues at coordinate 23,519 of JAFIEQ010000042.1, read as the reverse complement.
CAGTGTGGCCGTCCGATCCGACGCTCGCCTACCGTCGGGACCCGATCAGGCCCCGACCCAGGCCCGACGGGAGGAGCTCCCATGGCATCCACCAGCACCGCCGACTGGCGCGTCGAGCGCACCGCCAAGCGGTTCCGGGCCGTCCTCGACGGTGTGGTGGTCCTGGACACCGAGCGGGCGCGACTGGTGTGGGAGGACCGGCCCTGGCCGCAGCTGTGGGTGCCACGCGACGCGGTCGCCGATGGTGCGCGCGAGGGCGCGGTGGGCTGCGAGGACGAGCGCCTCGCCGGCTACGTCCGGCTGGCCTCCACCGCGGTGGACGCCTGGTTCGAGGAGGACGAGCCGATGCTCGGCCACGTCCGTGACCCCTACCACCGCATCGATGCGCTGTCGACCGGTCGGCACGTGGTGGTCGAGCTGGACGGCACCGTGCTGGCCGAGAGCCACGCACCCGTCGTCGTGCACGAGACGTCCCTGATCCCGCGCTGGTACCTGCCACCGACGGACGTGCGCTGGTCGCTGCTGCAGCCGTCGGACACGGTCACGGTGTGCCCCTACAAGGGCTCGACGGTCTACCGCCACCTCGAGGTCGGCGATCAGCGCATCGAGGACGTGGCCTGGTCCTACCCGCAGCCGCTGCGCGAGTCCGCGCCGATCGCCGGTCGCTGGTGCTTCGACGACGCCAAGGTCGACGTGATCGTCGACGGGCGGCGGCGTCCCCGGCCCACCTCGCCGTTGTTGCGTGACCTGCCGGAGCTCGACTGAGCCCACCGCTGCGCCACGCGCGTCACCCGGCGAGCTCCTCCAACGCCGCGCGCAGGTCACGGACCGACGGGCGGGTCAGCTCCCCGTCGTCGACCCAGGTGTCGAGGCGGGCGAGCAGTTCGCGCGCATCGTCGCGCCAGGCGTCGGTGGACGTCTCGCCCAGCAGGTCCTCGAGGTCGTCGAGCAGGTCCTCGGTGTGGGGGTCGTAGCGGCGGGGATCGCTGCCGACGCCCAACATGGCCTCGTAGGTCGCCCCGAGCGGCGCGAAGGCGGGGCGGCCGAACGGCGCCAGCACCTCGACGATCTCCGGCGCCCGTCGTCGTGCGAGCTCGTCGGCGACCACCCAGCCGCCCAGTTCGGCGATGAGCTCGCGGGTGTCCGCCGCCCGGTCGCCCAGGTCGGTCGCCGCGCGGATGTCGGCGAGGTCGTCACGCAGGCTGGAGGCGACGCTGCCGAACCCGTCGGGCTCGTCGTCGATCCGGGCGATCAGCGCATCGAGCTCGGCGAGCTGTTCCTCGGTGCCGTCCGGCGCGGGATCGGTGGGCTCGTCCGCGTCGGTGTCCGCGTCGGGGTCCGTATCGCTGTCCGCGTCGGTCCCGTCGGCTGCCGTCGTGTCGTCCCCGGCGTCGTCCGCGTCGCCCTCGACGAGCGCCGGGTCGGCGGGGTCGTCCGGATCGCGTTCGCCGAGCAGCGACACGGCGATCGCCGCCACGAGCACCAGGCCGATCGCGGCCAGCACCAGACGCGTCCGTCGCGACGCGCCGGAGGCGACCTCGTCCGGGGCGGACGGAGCCGCGGTCGCTCGGGGTTCGGTGACCCGGTCCCGGGCGCCAGGATCCGCGGCTGCGGCCAGCTCGGCGGGGCCCAACGGGGCGGTCGCGGTCACGGGGAACGCGACGCCGGGGTGGGGCCGCGGTCCGGGCGTGCCGTCGGTGTGGGCGCGACCGTCGGCCTCGAGCAGCGCCCGACGCATCGACGCGGCCGAGGCGAACCGCGCCCCCGGCTCCTTCGCCAGTGCCCGGCGGCACACGGCCGCGAGCGCCTCCGGCACGTGGGGCGGCAACGGTGGTGGGGCGGGGGGGGGGGGGGGGGGGGGGGGGGGGGGGGGGGCCCCCCCCCCCCCACGGCGATGGGGTTCTCCCCGGTGAACGGCGGCTCACCGGCGAGCAGCTCGTAGAGCACCACGCCCGCCGCGTACAGATCGGAGGCCGGACCCGCGTCCGCGCCACCCACCAGCTCCGGGGCGAGGTAGCGGGGGGTGCCGAGCACCGTGCCGGTCGCCGTCAACGTCGAGGCAGCATCGGCCAGCCCACGCGCGATCCCGAAGTCCGCGAGCTTGACCTCGTCGCTGGTCGTGAGCAGCACGTTGCCGGGCTTGACGTCCCGGTGGACGAGCCCGCGCTCGTGGGCCGCCTCGAGGGCGGCGAGTACGGCGGCGAGCACCTCGACGATCCGCTCCACGCTCGGTCGGTGCTCGGCGTGCAGCTCGTCGCGCAGCGTGTGGCCGCGGACCAGTTCCATGACCACGAACGGCTGCCCGTCGTGCTCCCCGACGTCGTAGACCCGGACCACGTTCGGGTGGTCCAGGCTCGCGGCCGCCCGCGCCTCGCGCTCGAGCCGGATCCGCGCGGCGGGATCGTCGATCATCTCGTCGCGGATCAGCTTGACCGCGACCTGCCGTTGCAGGCGCAGATCGGTGGCCTGGATCACCCGTGCCATGCCACCGGAGCCGAGCGGGGCACCCAGTTCATAGCGGTCGAGCAGCAGGGTCATGTGGTCGAGGAGCCCGGCGCAACGAACAGGCTCTGCAGGGCCGTGCCGATCCGGCCGTGCTCGTCGGAGATGGCGCTGGTGGTGAGGCCGATCCCGGTCGTCTCCGCCACCGAGGTGGCTTCCAGCGCGACCCAGCGACCACGGGGGAGCCGGTGCAGGTCGACCGTGAGGTCGGGGTTGACGTACTGGTAGGGGCCCATCGCGAGCGGGGCACCGATGCCGTTGCCGAAGTCCGCGGCCGCGGCCGCGCGGGCGACGGGGACGACGTCGAAGCCGTCGGCCAGCGGCGCCAGCAGCTCGAACCAGGCGAGGCCGCGGCCCGGCTCGCCCAGACCGCCCGTGGCGAAGCGGATGTCCACCGCGTTCCAGAAGCCCTCGTGGCGCCACTTGGGGTGCTCGGTCAGGCGGTTCAGCTGGTCGGGTCCGGGGCTCGGCGCCGGGTCGGGTGCGGGGCGGTCCTCGGGTAGCTCCAGCGTCGCGGTGCGCAACCGCAGGGCGCGGACCCGCATGACCTGCGCGTCGCTCGCGTCGTCGGTCAGCGTGGCCTCCACCGTCTGGACGCGCTTGCCCTCACGGACCACCTCGGTCGCCAGTCGCATCGCGTGCCCCACGGGTACCGGCCGCAGCAGGTCGTAGGTCAGGCGCACGACCTGCATGGGGCACAGGGTCTCGACCGCATCGACGGCGGCCGCGAGCAGCGCAGCCGGCGCGCCACCGTGACAGGAGCGCTCGTCCCACGGGCCGCGGGCGAGGCTCGTCGCCACGACCCGGTCGCCGTCACGTTCGAACAGTGGCCGATCCATGCCCACCTCACCGTTCGGCACCACCGCCTGGGCCGGTGCGCGGGACCGTATCGCTGTTGGGTCGACGCGGCCGAGGCGGTCCGTGCACACGCCGGCCCCGGGTTCGCGTGCTCGCGTGCGCATCGCTACAGTTCGCGGCCTCGCGGGGCGTTAGCTCAGTTGGTTAGAGCGCTTGCTCGACACGCAAGAGGTCATAGGTTCGACTCCTATACGCCCCACCGCCGGTGGCCTCTCCGATCCTGGTGAGGCCACTCGCGTGTCACCCCGGAGCGCCCCGACGTCCGTCGGGCGACCTTCACCGATGTCGTCCGACGCTCGCACGGACGTTGCGAGCACGGACGTTGCCGGCATGGACGTTGCCGGCATGGACGTGTGCCGCGCGGTCCGGGGATGCGCGTGAGACGCTCCCGCTCGCCCGTGGCGCTGGTCGCCGCCGCCGTCGTGCTGGCGGCCTGCCTCGGTGGCGAGGTCACGGTCGACGTCGGGAGCGACGACCGGGGCGTGTCGGGGTCGGTCGGCTCGCTCGATCCCGACCTCGATCCCGACCTCGTCGACGACATCGCTGCCCTGCTCGTGGAGCTCCTCGCCGATGACGTGCCGGGCGTGGTGGTGTCCGTCGGCGACCTCGACGACGCCCACCTCGTCGCCCACGGCCTCGCCGACCTCGAGCGCGGCACGCCGGTGCGGGTCGACGATGTCTTCCGCATCGCCAGCGTCACCAAGCCGATGGTCGCGGCGGCGGTGCTGAGCTACGTCGAGTCGGGTGCGTTGGGCCTCGACACCCCGGTCGCGTCCTACCTGGACGCGGCACTCGTCGCTCGCCTCGCGAACGCCGAGGTGGCCACCGTGCGGCAGCTGCTGCAGATGACCAGCGGCATCCCGGACTACCTCGACACCGATGCCTTCTGGGTGGCGGTCGAGGACGATCCCTCCACGTTCTGGACGCCGGTGCAGGTGCTCGGGTTCGCGTCGGGATCCCCGGCCGATCACGCGCCCGGTGCGGCGTTCACCTACAGCAACAGCAACGACGTCCTGGCCCAGCTCCTGCTCGAGGAGCTCGGTGGGGAGCCTCTGGCCGAGGTGCTCCGCCGGACGGTGTTCGACCCCGCCGGGATGGACGGGTGCTCGGTGGAGACGGCGGACACGTTCCCGGCGACCACCGTTCGTGGCTACGACCTCGGGGCTCGCGGCGACCTCGTCGACGTCACCGCGTCCAACGACGGCGTCGGGCTCGGCGACGGCGGGGTCGTGTGCGACGTCGAGAGCCTGGCGCGGTTCCTCCCCGCCCTGGTGGCGGGCGAGATCCTCGGTCCGGAGATGCTCGAGGCCATGCTGGACAGCGAACGGTCGGGCGCGGACGGTTCCTACGGGCTGGGTGTCGACGTCGACGTCGACGACGAGTTCGGTCTCGTGGTGGGCCACGACGGGGCGAGCAGCGGGTTCCAGGCGATGCTGCGCTACGCACCCGACGACGGGGTGATCGTCGCGCTGCTCACCAACTCGATGGCGGTCGATCTGGATCCCGACCTGCCCGACGAGCTCCTCGACGCGTGGGTGGCGGGGCGCTGACCCGCACCGGCGCCGGGGGACCGTCGACGTCGGAACCCGTTCGGGCCGCCTGCTCCCTCGACGACGCGAGCGCGGCCGACCGACCGGAGGGCAGCACCACGGGTGCGGGCCGGTCAGCCCGGGAACCGCGCCACCGAACGGCGCACCCACGCGGCGAAACCCGTCTCGAGGCCCCACAGGACGCCGTAGCTGAGCGCCAGCGTGAGGGAGGCGACCTCGATGCCGGTTCGGACCGTACGGACCATCGCCGTCCACCTCCTCGGAGCGACGAACTCGCGCCGCCTCGATGGGGGCGCGAGGCGGGTAGCCGGGTGACCCCGGTACCAGGAACATCGGCACCGTGGTCGGCGGCTTGAACGGTGCGTCCCGCGTTCCCGGCGACCGTCCGGCACGATCCGAGTGCCGCGTCGTCGGCGTGGGGCACGCGTGCGGGTCCTCGGCGCCGGCGACGACGCTGCCGCACGCGGATCCGATCCGTGCTCAGGCGGGCTGGAACGCTTCCATGGCGGCGCGGTCGTGGAGCTCGGTCAGTGCGGTGAGCTGGGCGGTGGCCTGCTCGATGAGGCGTCCGAGCTCGAGACCTTCGGGCAGCGCATCGGAGCCGACGAGGGTCTGCAGGCTCCGCCACAGCGACCGCTTGCCCTGCACGGCGGCCGTGAGCCCCTCGAGTTCCACGAGCCGCGACAGTGGCGAGTAACCGCGGAGTTGGCCGTTCAGCTTCAGGCGGCCCAGACGCTCAGCGGCGAGCGCGGCCACGATCTTGACCGCCGGCACGACCGTCCACCGGCCGCCACGGTGTGCGATGACGCGCCGGAGGTCCTCGATCTCGCCGTCGATCTCACGTGCCAGCGTGCGTAGCTCGGCCTCGTAGGGCGTCCCCCGGTTGCTGCGCAGGGTGCGGCGGGCGAGCTCTCGGCCGGCGGTCGCTCCGGTGAGATGGTCTTCGAGGTAGATCCGCACCAGGTGGTCCGGCGGGGCATCACGCACGTACACGGTCATGGCGGTCCTCGGGTCGTCCCGAGCGACGCTACGGGGCTCGTCGGTCGCTCGATCGTGACGTGGGGGGCCGTTGGGCGGGGACCTCACCGCGCCGCTCGGACGAGGTCGTCGGTGTGGGCCCGGGGTGGCGTCCATCGCGCGCAGGCAACGGTGTCACCCGCGAACGGCCCCACCGACCGTGGTCCCGATCCCCGCCGGTGGCCCCGCTCGGGCCCGGATCCTGCCCGAGGTCCGCCGGGAGCGGAACCGAGCGGACCATCGGTAGCGGCCCGGTCGATGATGCCGGTGTGCGCGTGGCGGTGGGAGGCCGGGCGGTCGGGTCGCTGCCTATCGGGCCTGCTCAGGTTCGGTCGACGCGGCAGCGGCCTCCTCCAGCGCGTGGAGCTGGGCGGTCGTGATCGGCTCGACGGGGGGCTGGTCTAGACCTATGGGGTGGGAGGGCTCCGGTGCGGCGAGGTCGACCGGGTCGGGATCCGACAGCGGGATCTCGACGACCGGCCCCTCACCGGGTGGAGGATGGTCCACCGGGAGGTCCCCGGCGTCGAGGTCGGGCGCGGGGGCCTCGACCACGGTGTCCGGCGCGGTCTCGACCGCTGGCGGGACCGTGACCTCGTCACCAGCATCTGCGGCGGTGGGCGTCAGGCCGAGCTCCGCCTGGTACTGCTGGGCCGCTTCGGTGGCCGCGAGCCGCCGGTGGATGCCGGTCTTGTTGCCGTTGCCCTGGTGGAGCGCGTGGGTGAACGGCGTCTGGCTCCCGCCGGGCTTGGTGGGTCCGTCACCATGCTCGGATGCGACGGCGGAGAGGCGGCCCGCCGCGGTGGCCGCCGCTGGCGGCGCGGCCGCAGCGGGACGGCCCGCGCCGCGTGCGGGGTGGACCGGTGGTCCGGGAACCATGCTCGAGACCTGCATCCTTCGACCTTCCCTGGAGAGCGTCCGTGTCGGCCTGACGCACGGGCCCGTCGGCAGGCGAGCGGCGGGGTCTACGGGGAACCGCCGTGTGAGGACGCGGGACGACCGCACGTCCGCACGTCGAAGAGCGCGCTGCGTCACCTCGACCGGCGATGGAGCAGGGATATCTCTGTTCACGTCACGGAGCGTGGGGAGCGCGACCTGGGCCCGGATGCGCTGAGCGCGCCGATGCATGCGTACGGCGCATGGATGGGGAGCCGATCGGGCCAGCGAGCGACGCAGGCGGATGGGGAGATCAGGTCGTCCGCCCGCGAACAGGAGCACCATGGGACCGATCGACGTGCATCAGGAGCGTTATCGAGATGGGGGACGTCGATGGCCGTCGACCGGTCGGAGCGGCGGTGCGCCTGAGGCTGCCGCCACCGTTGCGGGGCTGCCCGAGCGCGGCGCTGCTCGTCGCCGGGGTCGATCCTGCTCAGCTGCCGGTGCGCAGGACCCAGGCGAAGGCCACCGCCAGGGCAAGGAACGCGACCCCGGTCGGTCGCCACCGTGTCAACTGCTCGTCCAGCGTCATCAGGCGCCCCGGCAGCTCCCAGTCCCGGACCCGGTTCCGGCCCCGCGTTCGCCACCGCCCGACCGCGGCGCGGATCTGCTGGCCCCGCTCGATCGCGCCGCCGCTGACCCGCAGCCCGACCCGACCGAGCGGCACCAGCAGGTCGCCGGGCGGCACGGCGATGCGCGCCACACCGGGACGGCGTCGGACGAGGACCACGGCCGACGCGGCCAGCACGAGCCCGACGGCGATCGGCCAGGAGGCCTCGACCACCGCGCCGAGGTCGCCGACGGGGACCACCTCGCCGGTCACCACCCATGGCACGGCCCACGGGACCAGGGCGACCAGCGCCGCCAGCACCCACAGCCCGGTCGTGGCCGCGTCCGCCGCGGTGGTGCTGGCCGGATCGGTGGCGGCCGCGAGCAGCGCGAGCAGCCGGACGACGAGCAGGGTGGTGGCGATGGAACCGACGCTGAGCGTCGTGGTCAGCAGCCCTCCGGACGTCGGGACGGCGCCGAGCACGTCCTTGGCCAGCAGCTTCGCGCCGGCGCCGGAGGTCAGCGGCGCGCCGGCGAGGGCGAGCCCGGCCAACCCCGCGACCCCCAGCACCACCCGACGCCTCGCCACCTCGGCGGCGCCCGCGGCGAGGAACAGCACCGCCTTCGCCAACCCGTGGTGGAGCACGTACACGGCCAGCGCGAACGCGGTCGTCCCCGCGGGGTCCGACGCCAGCAGCCCGGCGCCGGCGATCATCGCGAGCACGCCCATCTGGCTGATGCTGGAGTAGGCGAGGACCACCTTCGGGGCCGACGACAGCACCCCGAACCCCGCACCCGTGAACATCGTCACGGTCCCCACCACGAGCAGCGCGGTCCCGATCACCGCCGGTGCGCCCGCCGGACCCGCCACGGGGAGCACCAGCAGCCAGCCGATGACCCCCGCCTTGATCATGGCGCCGCTGAGCACGGCGCTGGCCGGCACCGGTGCCGCGGGGTGCGCGAGCGGCAGCCACAGGTGCAGCGGCACGAGCCCGGCCTTCACGGCGAACCCGGCGGTGACGAGCGCGGGGCCGAGCACCCCTACCTCGCCGCCGGCGATCGCCGCGCGCACCGTCCCGAGCGCCGGATCGCCGGCGCCGACGGTGACCAGCAGCAGGCCCGAGAGCAGCAGCGCCTCACCGAGCACGGCCATGGCGATCATCGCCCGTCCGGCCCGCCGCGCGTCGTCGGTCCCGCGGTGGATGACCAGGGGGTAGGCGGCGAACGTCATCACGGCGAACGCGGTGTAGAGCGTGATCGTGTCACCGGCGAGCACGACCCCGAGGCTGCCGCTCGCCGCGAGCCCCCAGGCGGCCAGTGGGCTCGTGGGACCATCGAGCAGCGACCGCCCGCTCGCCGCCGCCAGCAGCCACACGAGACCGACCGCCGCCAGCAGCAGACGACGGATCCCGTCGATCTCCAGGGTCGCGCCCAGCAGCACGACGGGGACGTGCAGTTCGCCGTCGAGGCCGCTGCCGGCCAGGACGAGCGCGGGCAGCGGCGCCGCCACCGCGAGCCACCAACGCCGCCGGCCGGCACGCGGGGCCCCGACGACGCCGACGAGCAGCGGGGTCAGCGGTGCCAGGACCAGCAGGACGATCGCGAGTGGGCTCATGGCAGGGCGTCCACGAGCACGATGGCGATGTCCCGGGCCCAGTCGATCGGGCTGAGTGGTGCGCCGGCGAACACCCCGAGGATCAGCACGCTGCTGCCGGTGAACACGGCGGGCAACACCAGCCAGGGATCGCCCTCGCGGTGCCAGAGGCGCTGGTCGGGCGCCCTCGCCACCTCGGTGGCGCGCTGCCCGCGGCCCGACGCCCCGCCAGGCTCGTCGCGACCCGCTGTCGCTGCGTCGCGGTCGATCGGGCCCGCTGCCTCGGCTCCGCCCTCCGCGTCCGTGTCGAGGTCGACCGGCGCGCCGAACCACACCCGGGCGACCGGTGGCAGGAAGTAGGCGGCGTTCAGCGCCGTGCTGACCACCAGCACCGCGATCACCCACGTGGAGCCGGCGTCGGCCGCCCCGGTGCCGAGCTCCCACTTGGTCATGAACCCGACCGTGGGCGGCACCCCGATCATCCCGAGCGCGGCGAGGGAGAACATCGCCATGGTCACGGGCCGTTGACGACCGAGCCCACCGAGTTCGCTGACTCGCGTGATCCCCAGGTCGTGGGCCAGGATCCCGGCCACGTAGAACAGGGTCACCTTCTGGATGCCCTGGTGCACGAGGTGTGCGAGCGCCCCGGTGATGCTCGCCAGGCTGAGGATGCTGGCACCCAGCACGATGTAGGACAGCTGGCTCACCGTGGAGTACGCCAACCGCCGCTTGAGGTCGTCCTGCGCGAGCGCCCGCGCCGAGCCGTAGACGATGGTGGCGGCGGCGACGATCGCGAGCGGGGTCAGCAGGTCCAGCGCCTCGGCCAGCGGCGCGCCGTACAGGTCGTGGATCACCCGCACCACGCCGTAGGCCCCGGCCTTGACGACGGCCACCGCGTGCAGCAGGGCGCTGACGGGGGCGGGTGCCGCCATGGCCTGGGGCAACCAGCCGTGCAGCCCGATCAGCGCCGCCTTGACCCCGAGCCCCGCGATGAGCAGCACGAAGATCGCCTGCAGCACGCCGGGTTGCTCGATGGCGACGGCGCGCAGGATCTCCGTCTCGCCGAACGCGGTCGTGCCCGCGACCGCCTGGAGCCACACGGTGCCGAGCAGCAGCACGGCGCCCCCGGTGATCGTGTAGCGCAGGTAGGTCCGCCCGGCCGCGCGCGCCCGCTCGTCGCCGCTGTGGACGACCAGCGGGTAGGTCGTGACGGTGAGCAGCTCGTAGAAGATGAGGAAGGTCACCAGGTTGCCCGCCAGGGCGATCCCGATCGTGGCCGTCACGCACAGGCTGAAGAACCCGAAGAAGCGCGAGCGGTGGGTACCCGAGTCGAGGTAGCCCACGGCGTAGACGGTGGTGGTGAACCACAGCAAGGCGGACAGGAACACGAACAGCACCGGGATCGGATCGGCGCGCAGCACGAGGTCGATGCCCGGGAGGAAGCTCGCACGTGCCTCGTAGACCTGGCCGGCCTGCAGCCCGATGGCCAGGACGATGACCAGCACGACCTTGACGGCGGCACCGGCGAGGTTGATGGTCCGGCGCGCCCGCTCGGCCCGGTCGGGGAGCGGGAAGATGAGCAGCGCCGGGATGAGGGAGGTCGCCACCAGCGCCAGCGGCAGGAACGGCCCCTCGCTGAGGATCGCGCGCATCAGCCACCCCCCGTCCCGGGAGCGCCGAGGCCGGCCAGCTCGATCAGCGGACCGGGCACCAGGCCGATGACCACGGCGACCCCGGCCAGCCCCAGCGCGATCCAGTCGCGGGCGTCGATCTCCGCGGTGACCGGCCCGTCACGCACGGACTCGTCGCGGGGCGGGCGGAACGCCGGCACCACCAGACGCAGCAGGTACGCGCCGGTCAGCAGCGTGGCGAGCGTCACCGCGGCCACGATCCACCACGCGCGTGCGTCGATGGCGCTCAGCAGCAGGTACCACTTGCCGACGAACCCACCGGTCGGGGGCAGGCCCAGCAGGTTCAGTGCGGCCAGGCCCACGGCGAGCATCGCGACCGGGCGGCGCGCGGCCGCCCCGTCGAGCAGCGCCAGCGTCGGCACGGAGGCCACGTCAGGATCCCGCGTCGCCGCCGTGTCGCCCGCCTCGGACCGCCCCCGCTGCCCCGCCCGCGGGTGGGCGCGGCGTCCGGCGTCGACCAGTGCCGGAGCGGCCGCGAGCAGCCCGGCCTTCGCCGCCGCGTGGCTCACGGCCAGCACGATCAGGGCCACCCAGGCCTCGCCCGCCCCCGCCCGGATCATCGGTGCGGCCAGCGCGAGCAGCCCGAGCTGGGCCAGGGTCGAGGCAGCGATGAGGCGCTTCAGGTCGGGGGAGGTCAGGGCGGTCACCGAGCCCCACACCACCGCGAGCACACCGAGGCCCGCCAGCAGGTCGACCGCGCTCGGGCGGAGCAGGTCGGGCATGCCCAGGAACCACAGCCGCACCAGCACGGTGAACGCGCCCTTGACCATGATGGCCGACAGCAGCGGGCTCACTGCACGCGGCGCGAGCGAGTGCGCCGCCCCGAGCCACAGGTGCAGCGGGGCCAGGGGAACCTTCAGCAGCAGCCCCACCGTGATGAGTGCCAGGCCGACCCCGGGCAGCGGACCCGTGACCCCCTCGGCGAGCTCGGTGAACACCACCGTGCCCGTCGCCGCCCAGACCAGCGCGATGCCGGTCAGCATGGTCAGCGACGCCAGCAGCTCGGCGACGAGGTAGCGCGTGCCGGCGAGGATCCCGTCCCGGTCGCCGCGGTGGGTGACGAGCACCGCACCGCACAGCCCCACCACCTCGAGCAGGACGTAGGCGGTCAGCAGGTCCGCCGCGGCCGGCAGCGCCACCAGACCGGCCCACATCGTCAGCAGCAACGGCCAGTGCCAGCGGTGACGCGCGGCCAGATCGCCGCGGTCCTCGACGATGCCGAAGGCCCCGATCCCGGTCCCGACGACCGCCAGGGCCGCGATCATCGTCGCCGCGAGCCCGTCGAGCACGAACGTGAGCTCCATGCCGAGCGGTGCGGCCACCTGCGCCGTGACGACCTGCCCGCCACGGGCGACCGTCAGGGGCACCCACGCCGTCGCCAGCCCCGCGAGCAGGACCACCGGGCCGGTGACGCCGGGTCCGGCCGGCCCGCGACGTGGCAGGCAGACGAGCGCCCCGACGAGCGGGACGACGACGGCGACGGGCAGGACGAGCGCGCTCATCGTGGCGGGTCGTCCAGGGAGGTCCCCGGTCCCAGACGACGGGCGAACCAGACGCCGGTCGCGAGCAGCGGGCCGAGGGTGAGTCCCAGCAGCAGCACGGTGCCGAGCCGTTGCGGCGCGGCGAGCGTCAGCGCCAGCCCCGCACCGGCGGCGAGCACGAGCACGGCCCGCAGCCGTCCGCCGAGCCCCGGCCCCCACAGCATCGCGACGACCCCCACCAACGCGAGCGCGACCGACGCGAGCAGCCCGGTCGTGACCTGGTCCACCTCGATCCTCCCTGGTCGGTGCGCGTCGGCGGTGCGCGTGGTGGGTGGGCGTGATGCGTGTGCGTGCACCCGGTCCGGCGCGGGTCCGGACCCGCCCGCCGGTCGGACGGGCGGGCCACCTCGACGGTGTGGCGGCGATGTGGCGACGGTGTGGTGACCCAACCGCGCACCGACCGTGCGTGCGCACCCTCCCACCGGCCAGGGGACGGTGTCTAGGGTGGACGACCGCGTCAACGCCGTCGCGGGCCTGGGATGCCGCCGCCCCTCGCACCCGTTTCCCTGCCGCTGTCCGTGCCGCTCGTCGCTCGCTGCGCCGCGGCCCACGACCCCTCCCGAGGCACCCATGCGCGTCCGCATCCACCCCCCGGTCCTGTCCGTGGCACTGGCCGCGCTGGTGCTCGCCGGCTGTGGCCCGGCGGACCTCACGTCGGCCGACCCGACGGACGAGGCCGCTGCCGACGAGGCGACCGACGAGCCGACGGAGCCGGACGAGCCGGCGGACGACCCGGCCGAGGACGAGGATGCCGACGAGCCCGAGGAGGGGGACCCCGCGCAGGACGACGCGGACCCCGACGGATCGACCGACGCCGAGGCAGCGGGGGAGCCGACCACCGCGTGTACCGATGCGGACACGATGCTCGAGGCCGGTGTCCCGGACATCGCCGAGCGGGTCGAGCAGGTGACCGGCGACCTGACCGGGGACGGGCTCGACGACACCGTGACGACCTACGCGATCGGGGACGACGACGATGCCGTGTTCCTGCTGCGCATGGAGACGGCGTCCGGGTTCGTCGTCGAACGTTCGCTCGACGATGCCACCGCGCTCGCGGCCGTGCAGCCCCTGGGGGTGCGTGCGCTCGGGGGGACGCGTGGGGTCGCGTTCGTCATCGAGCAGACCAGCGCGTCCGGACCGCTGATCGGCCTCTACGCGTTGCACGACACCCCGGACGCGGGCTGCGCTCTGCTGCCGGTGACCATCCCGGACACCTCGACGTCGCGCCTGTTCGCCGTCGGCGGGTCCGTCTCGACGCTCAGCGGACTGCGGTGCGTCGAGGGGACCGATGGCGCGGGGGCGCTCGCGGTGACCGACGCGCGCAGCGACGGTGCGGACGGCTACGACTGGGTGAGCGGCACCTACACGTGGCCGGACGGCGGCGAGCTGCTCGACGCCGACCTGGCGCTCGGCGAGGGCGACGACCTCGACACGATCGAGGACCGACTCGGCTTCGCCTGTGGGGACATGACCCTGCCGTGAGCGGCCCTGGCGGGCCGCGCCACGGTCCGCTGGCTCAGCGCTCGGTCGACAGGGTCTGGGTCAGGTCCAGGATCCGGCCGGTCTGGCCGGCCAGCTCGCCGTCCAGCGCCACCAACCGTTCGATCGGCTGGGCGAAGACGAGCAGGGCCGCGAACCCACCCCCGGCGCCGTTGCGCGCGACGAGGGTCTCCTGCACCGCGTGGCGGGTCCCGTCGGTGTCGACCAGCGTGCCGGCGCCGGACCAGGTGCCCTGGTCGTGCGCGTGCCCGATGGCGTCCTGCAGGGTCTCGCGCGCCTCGGCCGGGTGCAGTTGCCACAGCGCCGGGGGCTGGACCTCGCCACGGTCGAGGCCGCACAGCGACCGGCCGGGCTCGTTGATCCACAGCCCCTGGAAGTTGCGGTCGAACAGCCCGAGGAAGGCGCCGGTGGCCTCCGCGACCAGCAGGAGCAACTCGTTGAGCCCCTCCGGGCGCTCCGGCCACGACGCGGTCGGCGGCGAGGTCGAGGGCGGGCGCAGCAGCAGCCCGCGGTAGCGACGGACCAGATCGTCGTAGCCGTCGACCTCGAGCTTGCGGTATGCGTTGCTGAGGTGGTTGCGCACCGTGCTGGGGGCGAGGTAGAGGTCCTCCGCGATCGCGACGGCGCGCTTGCCGTGCAGTGCGTGGCGCAGGATCTCCCGTTCGCGCTCGGTGAGCTCCCGCACGAGTTGTTCGAGGTGGCGTTCCGCCTGATCGCCGGCGGGCGACACGGGGGTCCGGACCTGCTCCGTTACCTGGTGTGACCGCATGGGATCCTCGCTCCGTCGGACGGCCCCGCGCTCGGTCGAGCGCGTCGTGGGCCCTCCGCAGGGCGTCCGATGCTCGTCGGTGTCCTTGGTACCTGGTGGCTTCGGTCCCCGGGCCCGCCTGGGTGGGCACAACGCCCATCCGCGGGGGGGTTCCCGCCTGCCGCGCGCATGGCGCTCTCCCCGCACACGAGCGGCCCGGTGCCAGGTCGCTCGACCACCGCCGGGCGGGCACCGCGACGTCCCACCGGGGCCATAGCCTGCGCACCATGGGACCCGTTGCACGTTTCCGCGAGTACCTCGTCCTCGGTGAGGTGCGGTCGCGCCTCGACGACGAGGAGCAGGTGCTGGCGTGGAGCCATGCCTCCCTGCCGGAGGTGCGTGCCCCCGCGGTCTTCGTGGTGACCGACCGGCGGTGCGTCTTCTCCGTGGCCAGCAGCGCGATCGACGACGTCGAGGCGCCGCTGACCAAGCTGCAGATGTTCGACCTCGACCGGCAGTCGGACGCCACCGCGCGGGTGCGGTTGCACGGTGCGGGGGCGGAGGTCATGTGCGAGTTCTCGCTCACCAGCCGCGCCCGGTCGCGCGCCATGGGGCGGGTGCTGGGGGAGCTGTCCCGAGCGCGTCTGCAGTCGCCGGCGTCCTACGATCCGAACCTGACCTCGCCGCTGCAGCCGATGCCGCGCGGCGTGAAGGATCACGCGCGGCGGGTGTGGGTGACCGTGCTCGGCGTGCTGGTGCTGCTGGTCAGCGTGGCCTTCATGACCCCGTTCGTGCCGGGACCCGGGATCCTGACCGCGGTCGCGGGGTTCGCGATCCTCGCCCGCGAGTACGAGTGGGCGCGGGACGTGCACCTGTGGTCGGCGCGGCAGGCGGACCGTTTCCTGGCCTGGTTCACCCGGATGCGGCGGCGGGTGTTCGGCCGCTCGCGTGACGTCGACTGACCTCCGCGGCCGCGGCGTCGGGCGCGGCGTCCGACCGATCAGGACGACACCGACGTCGAGGCTGACCGGCGGGCGGCTCGTCCGCCGTGGGCCGCACGGTGCTGTGGCGTCCAGCGGAAGCGGGCCCGCGCCGCGCCGAGGGCGAGCAGGGCGTGGGCGAGGCAGGCCCCGCCGGCCGACAGCAGCGCCGGGGCGGTGGCCGCGTCGGCGTCCCAGGCCATGCGCATCAGCTGGGTCGACGGGCCCCCGGGCAGCGCCAGGACCGCCAGGTCGAGGCCGACGAGCGGACGGGAGAGCGCGAAGGAGGTGCTGAAGACCAACAGCAGGATCACGGGCAGCGTCGTGATCATGGAGTGCTCGGACGAGCGCGTGAACGCCGCGACCAGCACCGTCCACCCCAGCAGGACCAGCACGCCGCCGACGACGCCCGCCAGGACGAGTTCGGGGCGGGCCGGGACGGCGTCCCAGAGCCACGCGGTCGCGCCGGTCAGGGCGAGCGCCTGGACGATCGCGAGTCCGGCCGGGACGCCCAGCGTGCCGATCAGGATCGCCGTATCGGAGGCGGTGGAGGCCCGCCACCGGCGCAGCACGCCCCGTTCCCGCCGCGCGGCCAGCACCATCACGCCGAGGCAGTGCAGCGTGAACGCCAGCATCAGCTGCAACTGCAGGACGGCCATGGCGGCGATGCCCTGGCCGATCGGGGGGTCGTTGAGCGCCCACAGGCCGCCGATGACGATCGGGAGGGCCACCGCGGTGGTGAAGGCGGTCGAGTCGCGGTACAGCAGGGTCAGTTCGGTCCGGAGCAGGGCGAGGCTCATCGGGGGTCCTCCGTGTCGTCGGCGAGGTGGTGGAACACCGTGTCGAGCGAGGCGGGCGTCGCGTGCAGCCGGCCGAGCTCGAGCTCGAGGTCCGCCGCGGCATCGAGCAGTCGGTGCAGGTCGCGTTGCGGTGTGTCGGTCGCGACCGTCAGGCGGACGCGGCCGTCGGGGGTGCTCGGCGACGTGGTGGTGTCGCCCAGCGGTCGTGCGTGGTCGAGCAGGCGCCGCGCGTCCCGCTCGCAGGCGAGCTGGACGTCGATCGTCGAGCGGTGGGCGGCCACGAGCTCCTCGAGCGTCCCGGCGGCCGCGATCCGGCCGTGGTGCATGATGGCGATGTGGTCGGCCAGGGCCTCGGCCTCCTCGAGGTAGTGGGTGGTCAGCAGCACGCTGCGGCCCTCGTCGCGGAGCCCGCGCACCAGCTCCCACGTGGTCCGGCGCGAGGCCGGGTCCATCCCGGTGGTCGGCTCGTCGATGATGATCAGGCGTGGGTCGGCCGCCACGGCCAGCGCCAGCTCCAGACGGCGGCGCTCCCCGCCCGACAGGGCCCCGACCGCGACCTCGGCACGGGCGAGCAGTCCGACCTGCTCGAGCAGTGCGTCCGGGGTGCGACGTCCGGCGTCCGCGGCGATGCCCTGCAGGCGTTGCCACAGCGTCACGGTCTCGCGTGGGTTCAGATCCTCGGGCAACCCGGCGTCCTGGAAGACGATGCCGAGGTCGGCGGCGACCCGACGTCGCTGCCGCCGCGGGTCCGCGCCCAGCACGCGGACCGCGCCCGCGTCGGGGGCACGTTCGCCGCGGAGGGCTTCGAGGGTGGTGGTCTTGCCGGCGCCGTTGGTGCCGAGCAGGGCCACGATCTGACCGGCGCCGACCTGCAGGTCGATGCCGCGGACGGCCTCGAACGACCCGTAGCGGCACACCAGGCCACGCGCGTCGATCACCGGCTCGGTCCCGGCGTCATCGTGGCTCGCGGCGTGGCTCGCGGCGTGGGTCTCCTGGTGGCTCGCGGTGCGGGGCCCGCCGCGTGGGTCGTGGCGGGCCGGCGTCGGCGGTGATGATGATCGGGTGCGTGGCGTCACGGCAGCTCCTCGTGGGTCGGTGAGAGGGACGCGCGGAAGGGGACCCGTCGGTGATCGACGGCGAGGACCACGATGCGCGCCGGACCGGTCGCCGGGTAGTGCCGCCTCACGACCACGATCCATGCCGTTACCACGCCCACGCGTGACAGATGTCACTTCCGTCGCGTGCGCCACGTGCGACCATGGGCGCATGCCCACCACGACCGCCCCGACCCCCGACGCGCACGACGCCGAGCACACCGGTGCCGCCGGCCCCGCAGCCCGCGAGGACGTGGCGCCCACGCGGCGCCCGCCGCTCGGCACCTTCCGGCGCTACTGCTTCTACAGCGTCATCGGCAGCCTGCTGTTGCTGCTGTGGTTCGGGTCGGTCCCGGCCGCCATCGAGCCCGATGCCGCGGGGTGGTCGTTGCCCGTACTGGCGCTCGGCCTGCTCGTGACGAGCGTGGCGGTGTGGATTGTGACCGATGCGCACATCCCGTTGCGCGGGGTGGCGCGAGCCCCCGACGTCGCCCGCCGTTGGCTGCTCATCGGGTGCGTCGGCGCGGCCGTCCACGCCGTGGCCGTGCTCGAGCGGACCGTGACGCCGTTCTGGGCGATCGCGCCGCTGTCGATGCTGGCGCTGACCCTGGCCGGCGCGCCCATGCGTCGGCAGGTCCGTCTCGGGACGCTCGGCATCCTGTGCCTGACGGCAGCCGGTGCCGTCGCGGCGGGCGTGCTGACCGACCCCGCTGCCGATGCGGTCGGTGAGCAGGTGTTCGGCGTGATCTGGACCGGCGCCATGGTGCTGTCGGTGGTGATCGCCTCGATCTGGACCTGGGACGTCGCCGCGGAGCTCGACCGGGCCCGCGCGACGGCGGCGGCGCTGGCGGTCGCGGACGAGCGCCTGCGCTTCGCGGCCGAACTGCACGACATCCAGGGCCACCACCTGCAGGTCATCGCGCTCAAGAGCGAGCTCGCGGCGCGCCTGATTCACACCGATGCGTCGCGCGCAGGCACGGAGATGGAGCAGGTGCGCGCGCTGGCTGCCACCGCGTTGACCGAGACCCGCGAGCTCGTCCACGGCTACCGCCGTACGACCGTCGCGGCGGAGCTGACCAACGCCTCGAACGTGCTCGCCTCGGCGTCGATCGACGCGCAGGTCGACGCGGTCCGCCACGGCGGGCAGGACGGGCTCGGCGACGATCTGGATCCGGCATCGCGCCACCTGCTGGGTCTGGTGGTGCGTGAGGCCACGACCAACGTGCTCCGGCACAGCGACGCGCGCACGACGCGGTTCGTGCTCGCACACGAGCCCGCGGCGGTCCGGCTCACGATCAGCAACGACGGCGTCACCCACCCGGAGGATGCCACCGACCCGTCGGGCTCCGGGTTGCGCTCGCTGCAGGAGCGCCTCGAGCGGGCCGGAGGTGCCCTGTCCGTGCGCACGGAGGGTGCCTGGTTCACCCTCGAGGCCACGGTGCCCGTCGTCCACGCGGCGTCCGACGAGCCCGGGACCGCGCCATGATCCGCCTGCTGCTCGCCGACGACGAGGACCTGATCCGGGGCGCACTCGCCGCGCTGCTCGACCTGGAGGACGACCTGGTCGTGGTCGCCCAGGCCTCGACCAGCACCGATGCGGTGACCCTCGCACGCGAACACCGGCCGGACATCGCCGTGCTGGACCTGGAGATGCCGCCCGCCGACGGGCTCGAGGCAGCGGCGGTCATCCGTGGCGAGCTGCCGACCCACGTGGTGCTGGTCACCCGCCACGCCCGCCCCGGCGTGCTGCGCCGGGCGCTGAGCGCCGGGGTCGCCGGGTTCGTGCCCAAGACCACCCCCGCCGCGCGGCTGGCCGAGATCCTGCGCGACGTGGCGGGCGGTCGGCGCTACGTCGATCCGGACATCGCGGCCTCGGCGCTGACCGAGGACGACTGCCCGCTGACCGACCGCGAGCTCGACGTCCTGCGCGCCACCCGCGGTGGTGCCTCGGTGGCGACGATCGCCGCGCAGGTCCACCTGGCCCCGGGGACGGTGCGCAACTACCTCTCCAGCGCGATGGGCAAGCTCGGGCTCGAGTCGCGGCACGCGGCGGCGCACCACGCCTGGGAGCAGGGGTGGATCTGACCATCGCCTGCCGGAGGTCACCGAGCGTCCACCGTTCCCGCGTCATCCGTCACGCTCGGTGGCCATAGACGGAACGCCTAGCGCATCGGCGTTCCGTGGGGCGCACGTCCCAGTTGCACGAGCAACCGTTGACGTGCTCACCTCCACCTGCGCATCATGCGGGCGGTCGAGCGCTGGGAGCGGGCGACCGTGGGGCCGACGCGGACCGCGTTCGACCCCGGGCACGGCGAGGTCGGAATCGTGACGACGCTGGGAGGCGGACGGTGCAGGTACCGGAGACGTTCGAGTACGAACGAGCATCGAGCGTGGAGGAGGCCCTCGACCTCCTCGAACGCCACGGGGAAGAGGCGCGACTGATCGCTGGTGGGCACAGCCTGTTGCCCATGATGAAGATCCGGTTGGCCTTCCCCGAGGTGCTGATCGACATCAACGACGTGCCGGGGCTCGACCAGATCCGCATCGAGGGCGACCAACTCGTCATCGGGGCGATGGTCCGCCACCAGCAGGTCCTCGACTCCCCGCTGCTCTACGAGCACTACCCGGTCTTCCGCGACGCGGAGAAGGTCATCGCGGACCCGTTGGTGCGCAACCGCGGCACGGTCGGTGGGTCGTTCTGCCAGGCCGACCCGGCGGAGGACCTCTCCGCGGGCGGCGCCGCCCTCGGCGGCAGCGTGGTGATCCGCTCGAAGGGCGGCGAACGCGTGGAGCCGATGCGTGACTTCCACGTCGGGCCCTACGAGACCAAGGTCGGTCCGGCCGAGATGCTCACCGAGGTGCGCTTCCCGATCCGTCCGGGCGCGGGCAGCGCCTACGAGAAGGTCGAGCGACGCGTGGGGGACTGGGCCGTCGCCGCGGTCGGGGCCTTCGTCCAGCTCGACGGCGACACGATCGCCGACGTCGGGATCGGGCTCGCGGCGGTGGGTGCCGACCACTACATCGTCCCGGAGGCCGAAGAGGCACTGCGCGGCAAGCCCGCGACCCTCGAGCACCTCCAGGCCGCCGCGCAGCTGTGTCACGACAACTGCGCACCGACGACCGACCAGCGTGGCCCGGAGGACTTCAAGCGCCACCTGGCCGGGGAACTGACGCTACGGGCCCTGAAGCGGTCCATCGCCCGCGCCCGCGGGGAGGAGAGCTGATGCAGGTCACGATGAAGGTCAACGGTGACGAGGTCACCCGGGACATCGAGCCCCGGATGCTGCTCGTGCACTTCATCCGCGACGAGCTGGAGCTGACCGGCACCCACTGGGGGTGTGACACCTCCAACTGCGGCACCTGCACGGTGTGGGTCGACGGCGAGGCGGTCAAGAGCTGCACGACGCTCGCCGTGATGTGCGGTGCACGCGAGGTGCACACCGTCGAGGGTCTCGCCAAGGGCGGTGAGCTCGACCCCGTCCAGAAGGGGTTCATGGAGGAGCACGGCCTGCAGTGCGGGTTCTGCACCCCCGGGATGATGATGACGGCCAAGTGGCTGCTCGAGAAGGACCCCGATCCCGACGAGGAGACCATCCGCGAGGCGATCAGCGGCAACCTGTGCCGCTGCACCGGCTACGAGAACATCGTCCGAGCGATCCGCTGGGCCGCGGAACACCCGGCCGACGACACCAGTGAGGTGACCGCATGACCGCCACCGAGGTCCCCGTCTCCGACGCCGGCAACCCGATCGGGTTCGGCCGCATGATCCGCAAGGAGGACGTGCGGTTCGTCCAGGGCCACGGCCGCTACGTCGACGACGTCAAGCTGCCCGGGATGCTCTACAGCGCCATCCTGCGCAGCCCCTTCGCCCACGCCCGCATCAAGGGCATCGACACTTCGGCTGCCGAGGCGCACCCCAACGTCGTCGCGGTGATCACCGGCGAGACCCTTGAGGGGCTCGGGCTGGCCTGGATGCCGACGCTGTCGCAGGACACCCAGGCCGTGCTCGCGACCGACAAGGTGCGCTTCCACGGGCAGGAGGTCGCGTTCGTCGTCGCGACCGACCGCTACTCGGCCAAGGACGCGCTCGAACTCATCGACGTCGACTACGAGCCACTCGACGCGGTCGTGGACGCCAAGAAGGCCCTCGACCCCGACGCCGCCATCGTGCGCGACGAGCTCGAGCGTGACGACGTCCCGCACCCGAACTTCATCTACGACTGGGAGGCGGGCAACAAGGAGCACACCGACGAGGTGTTCGCCAACGCCGAGGTCGTGGTCACCCAGGAGATGCTCTACCCGCGCGTGCACCCCGCGCCGATGGAGACCTGCGGCGCGGTCGCCCACATGGACCCCATCACGGGCAAGCTCGTGCTGTGGACCACCACGCAGGCACCCCACGCCCATCGGACCCTGTACGCGATGGTCGCCGGCCTGCCCGAGCACAAGATCCAGGTCATCTCGCCCGACATCGGCGGCGGGTTCGGCAACAAGGTCGGGATCTACCCCGGCTACGTCTGCGCGGTCGTGGGCTCCATCGTCACCGGCAAGCCGGTGAAGTGGATGGAGGACCGCTCCGAGAACCTCATGTCGACCTCGTTCGCCCGCGACTACCACATGACCGGGTCCATCGCGGCGACCAAGGACGGCAAGATCCAGGGCGTCAAGGTCGACGTGCTCGCCGACCACGGCGCGTTCAACGGCGTCGCTCAGCCGACGAAGTTCCCGGCCGGGTTCTTCCACATCTTCACCGGGTCCTACGACTACGACGCCGCCCACTGCAACGTGCGTGCCGTCTACACCAACAAGGCGCCCGGTGGCGTGGCCTACGCGTGTTCGTTCCGGGTGACCGAAGCGGTCTACCTGATCGAGCGGATGGTCGACTGTCTCGCGCACGAGCTGGGCATGGACCCCGCCGACCTGCGGGAGAAGAACCTGCTGCAGCCGGACCAGTTCCCCTACACCACCCCGACCGGGTGGGAGTACGACTCGGGCGACTACCCGGCCGCGCTCGCCGAGGCCAAGCGCATCGCGGGCTACGACGAGCTGCGTGCCGAGCAGAAGGCCATCAAGGAGGCCTACGACCGCGGCGAGTCCACCACGCTGATGGGCATCGGCCTGTCGTTCTTCACCGAGGGCGTCGGCGCCGGCCCGCGCAAGCACATGGACATCCTCGGGCTCGGCATGGCGGATGGCTGCGAGCTCCGTATCCACCCGACCGGCAAGGGCGTGCTGCGCCTGAGCGTGCAGTCCCAGGGTCAGGGCCACGAGACCACGTTCGCCCAGATCGTCGCCCACGAGCTCGGGATCCCGCCGGAGGACATCGAGGTCCTGCACGGCGACACCGACAACACCCCCTTCGGCCTCGGGACCTACGGCTCGCGCTCCACGCCGGTGTCCGGCGCGGCGGCGGCCATCGTCGCCCGCCGGGTCAAGGACAAGGCGCGGATCGTCGCCGCGGCGGCGCTCGAGTGCTCGCCCGACGACCTCGAGTGGGAGCACGGGCGCTGGCACGTCAAGGGTGACCCGGACAACGGCAAGACCATCCAGGAGATCGCCCTGCTGGCCCACTCCGACCTGGAGCTGCCCGAGGGTGTGGAGGGCCACCTCGACGCCCAGGCGGTCTACGACCCGCCGGAGCTGACCTACCCCTTCGGCTGCTACATCTGCGTCACCGACGTGGACACGGCGACCGGGGAGGTGCACGTCCGGCGCTTCATCGCCGTCGACGACTGCGGCCCGCGGATCAACCCCATGATCGTCGAGGGGCAGGTCCACGGTGGGCTCGCGGACGGCATCGGGATGGCGCTCATGGAGGTCATCGCCTTCGACGGCGAGTCGGGGACCAACCTCGGCGGCTCGTTCATGGACTACCTGCTGCCCACCTCGATGGAGTGCCCGTCGTTCGAATGCGGCGAGACGGTCACGCCCTCGCCCCACCACCCGATCGGCGCCAAGGGGGTCGGGGAGTCGGCCACGGTCGGCTCGCCCGCGGCGGTGGTCAACGCCGTGCTCGACGCGCTGGACCTGCGCCACGCCGACATGCCCCTCACGCCCGCGGTCGTGTGGCGCGCGGCGCAGGGTCGGCCGTTGCGCACGGACCTGGCCTTCACATGACGACCACGCACGGCCCCGGCCTCGCGCAGCGTGCGACGCAGCTGC
>JAFIEQ010000041.1 GCA_020832455.1 Nitriliruptoraceae bacterium | reverse complement strand
TTGTGGCTGGACGCGGACCGCTACAACACCCCGGGGCACGGCAGGGGGGGGCGGGTGCGCAGGTGGCTGGGGTGGTTGTAGACCTCTGGGCGCTGACGCGCCCGGCCCCGCTCAGGCGACCGGACGATCGAGTGCCGCGATGGCCTCGTCCAGCGTCGTGATCGGGACGAGCGTCATCCCACCAGGGTCGAAGCCGGCCAGGTCCTCCGCCTGGGAGGCGGGGAACAGCAGCACGTCGACACCCTGGCGCTTGGCGGCCCGGGCCTTGGCCTCGAGCCCACCGATCCGGGTGACGGTGCCGTCGCCGCGGATCCCGCCGGTCCCAGCGATGTGACGGGTCTGGGCGAGGTCGTGATCGGCGGCATCCGCGTAGGTCATGAGCGCGACCATCATCCCGTGCGAGCTCCCCAGCGACAGCCCACGGAACCACCGCACGGGGCCGATGCGGGCCCACGGCGGGGCGATACCCGCGTCCAGGCCGACGGGTGCGAGATCGAGGACGTGGACGCGGTCGTAGGGCAACTCGTCGCCGGGGACCTCGAAGGTCTCGCCGCTGCGGGTGGTGAAGCGGATAGTGGGAGCCGCGGGGTCGTGCTCCGGCGGACCGGTACCGTCCGGGGCGTGCGAGGCGCCGCTGCTCGGCAACGTCCCGCCGAGGTAGGCGTCCCATCCCTCACGGTCGGTCACGGACACGCCACGGATCTGGGTGACCACCGCGGACTCCGGGATACCGGGCAGGCGCGGTTCGCGGACCTCGACCAGCAGCCGCATCGGGACCTCGTGCCCCGCGGCGCGCAGCCCCACGGCGACGGCCGCCGGTTCGCTGAGCGCGGGGGCCTGCACCAGCGGGCCACGGCGCATGTCGGCCGGCGGTGCGTCGGTCCCGAACACGCGGTCGCGCAGCACCTCGGCCACGACCGGCGGTCGCCCGATCGCCAGCCACGACCAGCGCCCATCGGGGTCGACGGACTCCCCGTCGATGAAGAGCCGACCATCGAGCTTCCAGGCGTGCGAGACCGGGTTCTCCCCGACCACGTGCAGCCAGGGGACCGGGAGCGCCAGCACGACCACGAGCAGGACGACCACCAGGCGCCCGCGTCGTCGCGGACGTCGCAGCCGCCGTCGACGTCGTGGCTCCGTGGTCACCTGTCGATCCTCTCATCCGGCCGGTCCGGCAACGGGCCGTCGGATGCGCTCCAGAGGCACCCGGGCTCCCGCGGCCAGGCTATCGGTTGGACACTGTCCGAACGGCCACCATCCACCGGTCGGATGACCTGATCGGGCGGGGACCGGTCGGCCCTCACCCCACGATCGGCGGGAGCGTCGGTCCGGGCCGACCGAAGTGGTAGCCCTGGGCGTGCTGGACGCCGAGCGAGCGCAGCAGTTCCGCGGTGGCCTCGTCCTCGACCCCCTCGGCGACGGTGAGCAGGTCGAACGCCTCGGCGAGCCCGACGACGGCCGTCAGTACCCGCCGGCTGGCCGGATCGACCAGGGCGTCGCGGACGAACTCACGGTCGATCTTGAGGGTGTCCACCGGCAGCTGCTTGAGGTAACTGAGCCCGCCGTAGCCGGTCCCGAAGTCGTCGAGCGCGATCCGACAGCCGTAGGCACGCACCTGCTCGGCGAAGCGCCGCGCCTCGCGGTCGTTGGTGAGCAGGGCGGTCTCCGTCAGCTCGAACCCGAGCATCCCCGGCTCGACACCGGTGCGCTGGAGTTCACGCCCGACGAGGTCGCCGAACCCGCCGCCGTCGATGGTGCGGGCGGAGACGTTGATCTCCACCCCCATCCCCGCGGCGGCCAGTGCGAGCCCCCGGCGCAGCACCAGGGCGTCGATGGTGGCGATCAGCCCGAAACGCTCGGCGGTCGGCAGGAAGCGGTCGGGGGTGAGCAGGCCGAGGGTGGGGTGGTCGAGACGCAGCAGCAGCTCGTGGCGCATGACCTGCCCGCTCGCCAGCTCGACGATCGGCTGCGCGAACACGGTGAAGTGCTCGCCGCGCAGCGCCTCGTCGATGATCTCCATCCAGCGGGCGTGTTCGGCGCGCTCCTCGAGCTCCTGATCGCGGGCGCGTCGCGCGCTGATGTCACGGAAGACGACCACCCAGCCGTCGTCGGCATCGCTCCCGGGGGTGAGCGGCGAGGCGACGTACTCGATCGGGAGCTGGCCCCCGTCGTGCTGCAGGAGCAGATCCTCGGTCGGTTCGGTGGGGAGCGCGCCGTCGAAGTCGTCGCCGATGAGCTGCTGCTCACGGGGTGCGGGTGAGCCGTCGGCCGCGATCCCCACGAGTCGGTTCACGAACGAGCCGCCGAGGTAGCGCCCGTCCTCGCCGCCGAGCAGCACACGTCCGTGGGGGTTGACGTAGGTGATGCGACCATCCGGGTCGAGGGTGACCAGGCCCTCCCCCATCCGTTCGGTGACCGTGCGCAGCCGCTGGTTGGCCTGGACCACCCGGCGCTCCATGGCGAGGCGCTCGGAGGCGTCGACCGCGACCAGGACCAGCCCCTGCTCATCGCAGTCGAGCAGCCGGTAGCGGGCCTCCACCGTGCGGGTCGCGCCGCTGCGGGTCGCGAGATCGATCTGTCCCTCGAACCGCCCCTGGGTACGCACCCGCTCGGTGATGAGCCGGCCCTGCGCCTCACGCCCGACCGGGGCGAGTAGCGCCACCAGATCGCAGCCGATCGCCTCCTCGGCGCTCCAGCCGAACAGCTCGACCGCGCCGGCGTTCCAGGACCGCACGGACCCCACGGCGTCGGTCGCGATGACCGCGACGTCGACCTGATCGAGCAGTTCGGAGCGCAGGGAGATCGCCGAGCGGTCCTCGTGCGCTTCGGTCCGCGGGTCGTGGCGCATCACCACGAACTCGGCGCCCGCGACCTCGTGCCGGGTCGCACTCATCCGGAAGAAGGTGCGCGCCGCGGGCGGGCCGAGTTCGTACTCACAGCTGACGCGATCGAGTCCGTCGTCGATGAGCGCGGCGAGGGAGACGCCTGGACCACCTCCGGCCGGGACCGCATCGGTGATGGCCGCGCGGTAGTCCTCGCCGACGCCCACCCACGGAGCACCGTTCAGCGTCGCGAAGCGCTGCCAGGCCTCGTTGACGGCCAGGACCGTCCCGTCGGCGGTCAGCACAGCGACCTGGTGGTCGATCGCGTCGAGCACGGCCTCCGCGAGCAGCACACGGATCAGCTCCCCGGTCGTGCCCGGGTCGGCCGGGTGTCGCGGATGAAGCGCCGTGTCCACCGTCGCCGAACCCCGCTCCGCAGCGATGGTCTGGTGGTCAGCCGACACACGACATCCTGTCGCTCGGTGGGTGCCCACGCGTCCGGGCCATGGGTGACCGGGCGCGTCCGCTGCGCCCTGAGCTCCCGCATCGGCCGGACGCGGCACCGCTCAAGGTCGCGTGCGTTGGCTCAGTCCGCCGTGTCGGCGAAGGCGTCGGGTGGCGGGCAGGCGCAGACGAGGTTGCGGTCCCCGTGGGCGTTGTCGATCCGCGAGACGGGTGGCCAGTACTTGTCGGGAGGAACCACCCCGCCCGGGTAGGCGCCGACATGGGGCGCGTACGCGTGGGACCAGTCCGCGTCGAGCAGGTCGCTGGCCGGATGCGGTGCGTTGCCCAGCGGGTTGTCGTCGCGTGGCCAGTGCCCGTCCGCGACCCGTTCCACCTCCGCGCGGATGGAGGCCATCGCGGCCACGAACCGGTCGAGCTCCGCCTTGGATTCCGATTCGGTCGGCTCGATCATCAGCGTGCCCGCCACCGGCCAGGACATCGTCGGGGCGTGGAACCCGTGGTCGATCAGCCGCTTGGCGATGTCCTCGTTGGTGATCCCGGCGGCCTGCTGCAGGGGCCGCACGTCGATGATCGCCTCGTGGGCGACGAGGCCACCTGGCCCGGTGTAGAGCACCTCGAAGTGCGCGCGCAGCTGATCGGCGAGGTAGTTCGCGTTCAGGATCGCGATGCGGGTCGCCTCGGTCAGCCCCTCGCCCCCCATGAGCGCGACGTACGCCCAGGAGATCTGCAGGATCCCGGCGGACCCGAACGGGGCGGCCGCGACCGGGCCGGTGCGGTGCACGGGGTCGAGCTCCCGGCTGGCGTGGTGCCAGGAACCGGGGTCGAGCGGGTGGGTCGGGAGGAAGGGCGCCAGGTGGGCGCGGCACGCGACCGGCCCGACGCCCGGCCCCCCACCTCCGTGCGGGATGCAGAACGTCTTGTGCAGGTTCAGGTGGCTGACGTCGGCCCCGAACGAGCCGGGCTCCGCGACCCCGACCAGCGCGTTGAGGTTGGCACCGTCGAGGTAGACCTGTCCCCCGGCATCGTGGACCAACGCGCAGATCTTCTCGATGGATCGCTCGAAGACCCCGTGCGTCGAGGGGTAGGTGACCATGAGCGCCGCGAGCCGCCGCTCGTGCTGGGTGACCAGCCGAGCCAGGTCGTCCACGTCCACGTTGCCGTCGTCGTCGCAGGCCACCACCTGCACCCGCATACCGGCCATCACCGCCGAGGCGGCGTTGGTGCCGTGCGCGGACGAGGGCACGAGACACACGTCGCGTTCGAGGTCGCCGTTCGCCCGGTGGTAGCCGCGGATCGCGAGCAGGCCGGCCAGCTCCCCCTGCGCGCCCGAGTTCGGCTGCAGGGAGACCGCGTCGTAGCCGGTGATGCGCGCCAGCCAGTCGGTCAGGTCCTCGACGATCCGACGGGTGCCGACGCTGCGTTCGACGGGTGCGAACGGGTGCAGGTCGGCGAAGGCCGGCCAGCTCACCGCCTCCATCTCCGCGGCGGCGTTGAGCTTCATCGTGCACGAGCCCAGCGGGATCATCGACCGGTCCAGCGCGATGTCGCGGGCCTTGAGCTCCCGCAACCAGCGCATCAGCGCCGTCTCCGAGCGGTAGCGGTGGAAGCGGGGGTCGGTGAGGTAGGTCGATCGACGCTGCAGCGCCTCGGGGATGTGGGGCCCGGCGGCGGCCAGGGCGTCGGCGACCTCGGTCAAGGGCTCCGGCTCGTCGTGTGACACGGCCGGCTCGTCGGTCAGCACCGCGACGAGCCGCGCCACATCGGCCAGGGTCGTGGTCTCGTCCAGCGCGACACGCAGGTGGTCCGGGTCGGCCGGCGCCAGCGAGCCATCGGGACCCGGCCGACGGCCGAGCTCGTCCCCGCCGGCCGCCGCCCGCTCGGCGAGCGCATCAGCCCGCCCGGGCACCCGGAGGGTGACGGTGTCGAACCGCACATCACCGAGGACCTCGAGCCCGGCATCCACGAGCCGCTCGGTGAGCACGCCGGTCAGGGTGTGCACCCGACGGGCGATGCGCTGCAGGCCGTCCGGGCCGTGGTGGACGGCGTACATCGCCGCGACCACCGCCAGCAGGACCTGGGCCGTGCAGATGTTGGAGGTCGCCTTCTCCCGCCGGATGTGCTGCTCACGGGTCTGCAACGCGAGGCGGTACGCCTCCCGCCCGTGACGGTCGCGGCTCACCCCGACCAGACGTCCGGGCAGCTGTCGGGCCCAACGCTCGCGGGTGGCGAGGAAGGCGGCGTGGGGGCCGCCCCCGAACATGGGCACGCCGAACCGCTGCGACGAGCCGACCACGACGTCGGCGTCCTGTTCCCCCGGCGGCCGCACGAGCAGGCAGGCCAGCAGGTCGGTCGCCACGGTGACGAGCACGTCCGCGTCGTGCAGGGTGGCGATCAGCGCCGCGTCGTCGTGGAGCACGCCGTCGGTGTCCGGCGACTGCAGCAGGGCGGCCGTGACCGCATCGAGGGGAACCGGGGCGCCGTCGGCATCGGTCAGGTGGTCGAGGGCGTCCGGAGCCCGCAGGTCCGTGACCACGACCGCGACGTCGAGGGGCGCCCCCCCCGCCGCCCCGCCCGCGATTGGATGGGGGGGGCCGGGCCCCGCGCCCCGGACCACCACGCGGCACCCCTGGTCGAGGGGGCGCCGCGCGCGCGGCCACGACCGCGATGGTCTGGGGGTGGCAGGCGACGTCGACGAGGACCACCTCGCGGACCCCCTGCTCGAGCTGGCGCCGGGACACGCGACGGCACAGGCCGATGCCCTCGGCCGCGGCGGTCGCCTCGTCCAGGAGCGACGCCCCGGCGATCTGGGTCCCGGTGAGGTCGGTGACCATGGTCTGGAAGACCAGCAACGCCTCGAGCCGACCCTGGCTGATCTCCGGCTGGTAGGGCGTGTACGCCGTGTACCAACCCGGGTCCTCGAGCACGTTGCGACGGATGACGGCCGGGGTGACGGTCCCGTGGTAGCCGAGACCGATGTAGGCGCGGCGCACGTCGTTGTCCGACGCGATCGCGCGCAGTCGGGCCAACACGTCGCGCTCGGGGGCGGCGTCCGGCAGCCCGGTCGCGGTCCCGGTCCGGATCGAGGCCGGCACGGTCGCGTCGATCAGCTCGTCGAGGGACCCCATGCCCAGCGAGGCCAACATCTGGGCACGGCCGTCCGGGTCCGGCCCGAGGTGGCGCCGGTGGAAGGCACGGCGGTCCTCGAGGTCGGCGTAGCTGGACGCGTGCGGGGTGGTTGCAGGCTCGCCCACGGCTCGGCTCCGGTCGGCACCGGCGGACACGGGACGTGTCGACGTCCGGGCCGGTGCAGGGCGGATGGAACCAGCCGAACGCCTGGTCGGCCAGCGCGTGCGCTGCGGCGCCCACCGTGCGGTACGGGGCGGTCACCTGTCCGACCCACGCTCGGCACGTGACCGCGTGCCGGCCGCACTCAGGTCGCGGCAGCCGCACCCTCGACGTCCTCGGTCGAGGTCGGCGCCTCGACCGGCACCTGGTCCTGCCGGGCGATGCGCTCGGTCGGGAAGGCCGTGACCTCGCCGCGCAGCTCGTCGACCACCGGATCGAGCGCGATCGCGAACACGCCCTGGCCGCGCTTGAGCAGGTCGAGCATCTGTGCGTCGTCATCGATCGCGTAGACCGAGACCCCGTCGGACATCAGCGTGGTCTCCGCGATGCCCCGACCGCGCGCCCGCAGCTCGTCGATGGCGAGGCGGACCTTCTGCAGGGAGACCCCCGTGTCCAGCAGGCGCTTGACCACCTTGAGGCGGACGACGTCGTCGAAGGAGTAGATGCGCTGCGTGCCCGACCCTGACGCCTTGCGGAAGGAGGGCTCCACCAGCCCGGTACGCGCCCAGTAGTCGAGCTGCCGGTAGGTGATGTCCACGATCTTGCAGACGGTCGGCCCGCGGTAGCCGGCCCGCTCCTCCGCGTCCCCGACGTCGAGTGCCAGCTGGGCGTCTGTGGTGGCCATGGTGCGCTCCTGCTCCGCGCCGGTGGACCGGCGGTCGTCATCACGTGCGTGGGGCGTGCCGGGGTCGTGGACGCCGTCCGGCGTCGTCCGTACGGGGATCCGGAGGTGGAGCGCGCGGGCTCCTCGCCCTCCACCGGGCGAATCCCACCTGTGGAACTCCCAAGGTGAGGCTACGTGGGGTGAGGGGCACCGGTCAACGTCGGATCGAGGTCGAGGGCTCGGTCGACCCGCGCAGGCGGCACCCAAGGCTCACGTCGAGGTCGAGGGTTGCGGGGCCGGGCCGCGAACCGCCCACCGGCCATCGACGCCGCAGGCGCGATCCCCCACCCCCGGTGCGCGAGCTCACGCTGCGTCACCGAGCGGGGAGGAGCGCCGCCCATGCAGAACCCTGCAGGGAACGCAGGATGCGGTCAGCGCACGTGTCGGCTCCGAGCGCGCTCCAGCGTGCCGCAGGAACCTGCAGCTCCTGCGTACCCGCGGGCCCCCGCCCGGCCCCTACTGCTCCCGGAAGTCCTCGGGGCTGACGTCGTCGAGGAAGGCCCGGAACTGACGGACCTCCTCCTCGGCGTCCTCTCCCGGTGCGGAATCCTCGCCGTCGTCGACGTCGTCGATCTCCAGCCCGGCATCGTCGAGCACGTGCGGGGCGGAGAGGATCGGGACATCGGTGAGACGGGCGGCCAACGCGATGGCGTCCGAGGGCCGGGCGGAGACCGTCGATCGGGTGCCGCCCTGCAACAGGTGCAGCTCCGCGTAGAAGGTCCCGTCACGCAGTTCGGTGACGTGGACGGCCTCGACCTCGATGCCGAGCTCCTCGAGCACGTCGACGAACAGGTCGTGGGTCAAGGGCCGGGCCGTCTCCACCCCCTGCAGCGCGAACGCGATGGCGGTGGCCTCGACGGCACCGATCCAGATCGGCAGGTACCGCGAGCCGGAGCGCTCCTTGAGCAGCACGATCGGCTGGTTCGCGGGCAGTTCGACCCGCACGCCGACGAGGTCCATCTCGATCAACCGTGCGCTCCTGCTCGGGAGTGCGCGAGGCTAGCGGAGGCCGTCGGCGGCAGCCGCGGTCCGCAGCCCGCCCCAGATGCCGTCCACCAGCGAGCGCCCGATCCGGGCCTCGCCCTCGACCGGCGCCGACCCGGAGCTGGCGATCCGTGCCGGCACGCTCCCGAGCGTCACGCCGTCCACCTCGACCTCGACCTCGAGGGCCGCCCCGGACTCCGGGGCCCGCGCGGCGATGGGGACACGCAGCTGCGCGGGGCGGTCCTGCGGGGTCACGACCGCGGTGGGGTCGACGACGACGGTGACCTCGCCCCCCGCAACCGCGTACACCACGCGGGCGCCCACCTCTGCACCACGGAACGCCTCGAACCCGTGGTCGAGCAGGTCCGCCGCGACGTCGAAGCGGGCGGGGTCGTCGCCGGCGTCGAGCACGACCACGATCAGCTCGCGCCCACCCCGTTCGGCGCTCGCCACGAGGCTGTTGCCCGCGGCGGTGGTGAACCCGGTCTTCATCCCCGTGGCGCCGGGGTAGCTGGTGAGCAGTTCGTTGCGACTCGGCACGGTGCCCTCGCTCGGCAGCGTCACCTCCGTGGCCGCGAAGAAGTCCCGTAACGTCTCGTCGGACAGCGCGACCCGGGCGATCACGGCCAGGTCCCTGGCGCTGAGCACGTTCGCGTCGTCGAGCCCGGAGACGCTGACCAGCTGCGGGTCGTCGATGCCCAGCCGCTCGGCGTCCTCGCGCATGAGCTGCAGGAAGTCCCCGACCGTGCCCGCCGCCGCGACCGCGATCGCCTCCGCCGCCTCGTTGCCCGACCGGGCGATGAGCCCGTCGACGAGCTGGCGGACGGTCCAGGTGTCCCCGGGGACGAGCCCGACCCCACTTCCGGGAACCCCGGCGACCTCGGAGCCCACCGTCACCTCGGCGTCGAGATCGAGCCGCGCGGTCGCGCTGAGCACCGTCAGGATCTTCACGGTCGAGGCGATCGGGCGGGGCTCGTCCGCGTCCGCGGAGGCCGCCAGGACCTGTCCGGTGCCCGCGTCGAGCAGCACGTAGGCCCCGACGTCGGGATCCGCGGGGGTCGGCCAGTCCGCGGGGGTGCGCGCGAACACCGCAGGTGGCAGCGGCGCGGGGCCCTCGATCCCGCCGGCCGGGCCGTCGTCCGTCGGGTCCTGATCCTGGTCGTCGCCGTCCGGGCCGGCATCGGGGTCGGCAGGCCCCTCCAGGTCGGGCGCGTCGTCCTCGTCGCCGAAGTCGACCTGTGCGAGCGCGGGCGAGATCAGCCCGACCGCGACCAGCGTCGCTGCGATCGCCGCCGCAGCGAGCGACCGCACGGGCCGGCGGGTCACGAGCGCAGGGCCGCACGCAGCAGGCGCGCGAGCAGCGCCTGGTGCAGCCCGTTGCCGGCGACGGCGACACGCTCCGCGCGGTCGCTGGCCGCCCGACGGCTCTCCGGGTTGCGCTGACGCAGCGCGGGTGCCACGAGCGCCTCGATCAGGGTGGCCTCACGGTCCGCGAACTGGCGGTACATGCGCAGATGACGTCCCTCGAGCCCGCTGTCGAGCAGCTGAGCGGCGGTCTTGACGATGCGGAGGTCGTCGCCGTCGTAGACCGGACCGCTGCCGATCAGGCCGTGGGTGCGGAGCTCCTCGAGGACACCGGCGTCCGCCCCGGCCGCCTCGGCGAGCTCCTCGCCGCTGAGCTGCAGATCGGTCAACCCGGGGTCCAGCAGGGACCGCGACGGGGTCGCCAGCGGTGGGGTCGACGTGGCGCTGCCAGCGCCGTCGGCGTCGGTGTCGGGCTCGTCGGGCAGTGCAGGTAGCCCCGCGTCGACCCGGGCCAGCTCGTCCTTGATCACCTTCAGGGGCAGGTAGCGGTCGCGTTGGGCACGCAGCACGTAGCGCAGGCGCTCGACGTCGTGGCCGGTGAACTTGCGGTACCCGGAGTCGGTCCGGTCCGGGTGGATCAGCCCCTCCGCCTCGAGGAAGCGGATCTTCGAGATGGTGATGTCGTCGAACTCGTCCTTGAGCTGGTTGAGGACCTCGCCGATCGTGAAGCTCGTCACGCGGTGCCCTCCGGGCCCGGCAGGCCGCCCCCGACGAACAACAGCTTGAAGCGCCCGATCTGGAGCTCGTCGCCGGTGCCGAGCAACCGCTCGTCCACGCGCTCACCGTTGACGTAGGAGCCGTTGAGGCTGCCGTTGTCGACGACGGTCAGGCCACGTTCCCCGGCCTGCAGCACCGCGTGGCGCCGGGACACCGTCACATCGTCGAGGAAGATGTCCGCGTCCGGGTGCCGTCCGATCGAGGTCTCGTCTCGGTCGAGCAGGTAGCGCGATCCGGCGTTGGGCCCACGCACGACGACCAGCATCCCGGTACCGGGCGCGAGCTGCGGCAGCTCCCCGACCTCGTGGTGCGGGTCGAGCCCCGTGAGGTCGATCCCCGCCGTGGTGTCGTCGCCGCCGCCCTCCGAGGGGCTCGGCGCGACGACCGGGGTCCCGCACGAGGGGCAGAAGTTGGCCCCCGCCGGGACGGTGGCGCCACAGGATCCACACTCCATGACCAGCCTCCTCGTCGCCACCCTGCTCCGGACGCTCGCACCCTACACCCCACGTCGAGGGTGACGTTGAGGGTCGCGCGACCGGCCGACGGGGGTCGCACCCTCGACCGCCTCGCTCAGTCGCCGACGACCGCGCGGTAGCCGGCCGCATCGAGCAGGCCGTCGAGGTCCGCTGCCTCGGCGATGGTGATGCGCACGAGCCACCCCTCACCGTAGGGATCCTCGTTGACGAGCTCCGGGCGCTCGTCGAGGGCATCGTTGCGGGCGCTGATCTCCCCGCTCACGGGAGCGAACAGGTCGGAGACCGACTTGTGCGACTCGACCTCACCGAAGGGCTGCTCGGCCTGCACGCTGGTGCCGGGACCGGGCAGGTCGACGTACACGACGTCGCCGAGCTGCTCCTGGGCGTGGGCCGTGATGCCGACCACCACCTCGTCCCCATCGCGGCGCACCCACTCGTGCTGCTCGGTGAAACGGAGGTCATCGGGTAACGGGGCGGACACGACCGGGGTTCTCCGCGGCTCGGGGGCGTCTCGGCCCCACCGAGCCTAGTCGTCGGCGTCAGCCGGGAGCGCGCCCGCCCGGGAGCGGCTGAGGACCTCGCGGGCGTACTGTCCGGCCGAGAGGTAGTACAGGACCGTGGACACGATCAGGCTGCCCCAGGCGATGGTCTGGACCACCGGTTGTGGCGCGCTCGCCCCGTCCCCGGCGATGGCCGCCACCAGGAAGGTCGGGAACGCCCACATCAGGCCGAACGTCGCGGCCTTGCCGATCCGGGTGACCGCCGGCGGGGACGCGCCGCGCAGCAGCAGCCCGCCCCCGACGAGCAGCACCGCCGCATCGCGGACCAGCAGCACGATCAGCGCCCACAGCGGCAGCAGGTCGGACACGACGAACCCGATGCCGACGACGACGAACAGGATGCGGTCGCTGATGGGGTCGAGCAGCGTGCCCAGCCGGGTGATCTGGTCGAGCCGCCGGGCGAGGTAGCCGTCGAGCCAGTCGGTCGTGGCGAAGATCGCCAGCAGCACGAAGGCCCGGACCAGTCGGCCGGCGACCAGATCGAGGTAGACCACCGGGAGGATCGCGATCCGCGCGAGCGAGAGCAGGTTCGGGACCGTGAGGATGCGGTCGCTGGCGGTCTGGCCCTCGCGTGCCCCGATGTCGAAGATGCGCACGGGCTCGAACTCCCTCGTCTGACCGGGTCACGGGCGGACGCGTCCGTCCCCCACGCCGGGGGCCGCCCCGCCCCCGGCCCCCCCCCCCGCGCCCCCACCGCGGGTGGGCGGCCGCGCGGCTCCACCCCCCCCCCCCCCCCCCCCCCGCGCCGCCCCCGCGCCCCCCCCCCCCCCCCCCCCCCCGACCGATGGTCGGGCTGGCCGGACTTGAACCGGCGACCCCTCGCCCCCCAGACGAGTGCGCTACCTGACTGCGCCACAGCCCGTCGTTCGAGATCCGTCCCGTTCGTCCCGGCAACCTGCCGGATCGGTGGGTCGGCCCCGCTCGATGTCGTTCGAACCCGCGCGGAACGCTGCGTTGCAGGGGGGATCCGCGCGAGCGCGCACGCTACCGGGTGCGCCGCGCGGCGGCCAACCGGTCCCGGGCAGCGCTCAGCGGCGCCCGGGACCGCGACGGTGCGCGTGGCGGACCGGGGGCCGGTCGTCGAGGAGCAGGGGCACCCCGGTGAAGGCGTAGCGCTCGCGCAGGACCCGT
This sequence comes from Nitriliruptoraceae bacterium, assembly GCA_020832455.1. Lineage (GTDB taxonomy): Bacteria > Actinomycetota > Nitriliruptoria > Nitriliruptorales > Nitriliruptoraceae > PWLR01. Next base: position 15,946 of record JAFIEQ010000041.1, on the reverse strand, counting down.
TCGAGGAACCGGCGGTAGCCGTCGGGGATCCGCCCGTTGGCGAACAGCACGATCCGCGGCGGCCGTGTCTCCGCCTGGGTGGCGTAGCGGATCTTGAGCTGCTTGTTGCCCCGTCGCGGCAGCGGGTGACGCACCGTCGCCTCCTCGATGACGGCGTTGAGCTCGCGGGTGGGGACCCGCTGGCGGTAGGCGGTCCAGACCCCCCGCAGCTGCGGGACCAACCGGCGCGTCCCCCGGCCGCTCGCCGCGGAGATGTTCACCCGCGGCGCCCACGACAGGAACGCGAGCATCCGGTCGAGCTCACGCTCGAGATCGAGCCGTCGGTCCTCGTCCACCAGGTCCCACTTGTTGCAGACCAGCACCACGCCCCGTCCCGCGTCGCGCAACAGGGCCGCGAGCCGCTGGTCCTGCTCCCCCAGGGGTTCCGAGGCGTCGATCACGAACAGCACGAGGTCCGCCTTCTCGATGGCGTCCCGGGTCCGGTCGACCGAGTACAGCTCCGTGTCCTCACCCGAGCGGTACTTGCGCCGCATCCCCGCGGTGTCCACGAACACCCACGGCTCGGTGGCGTCGGGGTCGTCCGAGGTGGCGTTGGGCAGCGCGATCATGGTGTCCACAGCGTCGCGCGTGGTGTGGGGCACCGCATCGACGATGGAACGCTCCTCGCCGAGCAGCCGGTTGAACAGCGACGACTTGCCGACGTTGGGCTTGCCGACGATGGCCACGTGGGGCACGGCCGACTCGTCGGGCGTCGGGTGCGCCTGGTCGCCCAGCCCCTCGAACACCTCGTCGAGCAGGTCACCGACGCCGCGCCCGTGCCGGGCGGAGACCGGTGTGGGCGTCCCGAGCCCCAGTGAGTACAGCTCGTGGATCATCGGCTCCTGGCGGTCGCCGTCCACCTTGTTGGCCACCAGGACGCTCGGGACCTTGGCCCGACGCAGCAGCTTGGCGTAGCGCTCGTCGTCCTCGAGCGCGCCGACGGTCGCGTCGACCACGAACAGCACCAGGTCGGCCGCGGCGATCGCCGTCTCCGCCTGCGCGACGATACGTGCCGCCATGCCTTCGGCCCCGTGCTCCCAGCCGCCGGTGTCCACGACGAGGAACGGCCGGCCGAGCCACTCCGCGAGGTGTTCGGTCCGGTCCCGGGTCACCCCCGGCTTCTCCTCGACGATCGCGACGCGGCGCCCGAGGATGCGGTTCACCAGGGTCGACTTGCCGACGTTGGGGCGACCGACGACCGCGACCCGCGGCAGGGTGCGGCGCGCCGCCAGCGGGTCGAGGGCCACCTCATCCGGCCCGTCGGTCCCACCCGCGATCACCTGGTGGACGCGTTCCACGATGGTCTCGACGACCTCGTCGATCGTCAGCCCCGTCGTGTCGAACTCCCACGCGTCGTCCGCGGGACGCATCGGGGCCACGGCCCGGCCGCCGTCGGCCTCGTCGCGGGCGCGGATCTGCTCCGCGAGCGCATCGAGGTCCGCCTCGCGACCGAGCTGCAGCGCGCGTCGGCGGGCCCGCTCCTGCGGCGAGGCCGTGAGGAAGACCTTCACGTCCGCATCGGGGAGCACGACCGTGCCGATGTCCCGACCCTCGATCACCCCGCCGGCCGCGGCGACCTCGGCGCGCTGGACCGGGGTGAGGCGGTCACGCACCGCCGCGTGCGCGGCGACCGCGGAGACCACCGCGGTGACCGCGTCCCCGCGGATCTCCTCCTCCACGTCCTCACCGTCGAGCAGGGTGCGCCCCTCGACGCGGGTCACCTCGACGCCGTCCACCGCGGCCAGGCACGACGCCTCGTCGCTCAGGTCGGCCTCGGCCCGCAGGCAGGCCAACGCGAAGGCGCGGTACAGCGCGCCGGTGTCGACGTGCGGCAGCGTCAGCGCGTCCGCGACGGCTCGCGCGACCGAGGACTTGCCGGAGCCGGCCGGCCCATCGATGGCGACCACGAGCCCGTAGAGGGCCTCGGCGTGCAGGTCGCGGTCGTCGTCGTCCGCCTCGAGATCCGGGTGGGACGCGTCGGTGAGGTCGAGGTCGGAGACGTCGACGGCATCGGTCGCCGGACGGGCGTCGGGGTCAGACTGCGGCACGGGAGCGCTTTCGGGTACGGGCCGGGCAGCGGGTCCGGGCTGGCCGACGGGTCCGGGCGGGACGGGTCGTGCGTGGGCGACGGACGAGCCTACCGGGGACCGGCGACGTCCCCGGGGGGCCGGAGCCGTTCGAGCATGGTGAAGTAGTCGGGGAAGGTCTTGGCCACACAACCCGGATCCAGGATGGTGATGCCCGGGTGCACCAGCCCGAGCAGCGCGAAGCTCATCGCCATGCGGTGGTCGTCGTAGGTCTCGATCGACGTCGGCCGAGGCGTGCCGGGCTCGATCGTGAAGCCGTCGGGGTCCTCGCGAGCGGTCAGTCCGCAGCGCTGCAGTTCCGTGACGACCGCGGCGATCCGGTCGGTCTCCTTCGCCCGGATGAACCCGATCCCCCGCACGCTCGTCGGTCCGCTCGCCAGCGTGGCGACCACGGCGAGGGTCTGGGCCGTGTCCGACATGGGCCCGAGATCGACCTCGAGTCCGTCGAGGCGCCCCGTCCCGCGGACCTCGGTGCCGTCGTCGTCGACCACGACCTCCGCGCCCATCCGCCCGAGCACGTGCGCGAAGCCGGCGTCGCCCTGGCGCGCAGCGGGGGTGAGACCCGGGACCCGGACGCGCCCGCCGGTCATCGCCGCCGCCGCCAGCGGGTAGCGGGCGGCGCTCGCATCCGGCTCGACCTCGTAGGTGGTCGATGTATAACGAGCCGGGCGGACGACGAAGGTCCGGGGATCGACCCGATCGACCTCGACGCCGAACGCCCGCATCACGTCGAGGGTCAGCGTCACGTAGGGCTCGGAGACCAGCGGGGTGGTCACCTCGATGGTCAGCCCGTGTGGCAGGACCGGTGCCACGAGCAACAGACCCGACAGGAACTGGCTCGAGCGATCGCCGCGCACCGTGACCCGTCCCCCGGCCGCGCCCCGGCTGGTGACCACGGCGGGCAGATGCTCCTCCTGTCTCTCGAACACCACCTCCGCTCCGAGCGCGCGCATCGCCTCGAGCACGGGGCCCATGGGGCGGGCGCGGAACGGCGGCGCACCGTCCAGGCGGAACCGGCCGCTCGCAGCCGCCAACAGCGGCGCGACGAAGCGGGCGGTCGTGCCCGACAGCCGCACGTCGAGGTCGGCCTCCGTGACCTGCGGCGGGCCGGCCAGCCCGTGCACGGTCACCCGCGCGGCCGAACGATCGACGTCGAGGTGTACCCCCAGCCGCTGCAGGCAGTCCAGCATCGCGTCGGTGTCGTCCGCGAACAGCACGCCCTGGAGGTGCGAGGTGCCCTCCGCGAGCGCAGCGGCGACGAGCGCCCGGTTCGTGAGGCTCTTGGAGCCCGGGATGGTGACGACGGCATCCGGCGGCGCGGTCAGCGGTTCGATCGTCCGGGCGTGCGGGGATGGCTCAGGCACGGCAGCGCTCCCACCCCGGCACCCGACGACCGGAACCCTCGGCTGGCGTGGGGATGAACGATGTCGACATATCGCTGTATCTCTGTCGACACATCGATACGGAGCTCCAGGGACGTGTTGCGGCGTGCGTCGCTCCGTGCGCATCGAGGCGTGCCGAGGGGGACGGGGACGCGCACCTCCACGTGGCCGGTACACGGCCGGGGCGGGCGGTCACGAGGGGTCCTCCCCCGGCGGCGCACCACGGACGGGCGCGAGCCCGGCGTCGCGCAGCACCTGCTCCGCCATCGCGCCGACGCCCGCAGCGACCGTGATCAGCAGCACCCCTCGGCGGGCGCCTTCCACGGTGTGGCGCATGGCGACGTCCTCGACGTTCACCGCCGCCTCCCCCAGCGCCGTCATGGCGTCCGCGAGCTGACCCGGCTGGTCGTCCAGCGGGACGACCAGCTCGACGGTCTCGTCCACGTCCGCCTTGGGGACCAGTCGCCGACGGGCGATCGACCCCCGCTCGAGCACGGCATGCACCTCGTCGAAGCGTCCCTCCTCGACCGCCCGCTCGAGGCGCTGGAGCTGCCCGACGTAGGCGCGCAGGACCTCGAGCACCGCGGTCCGGTTCCCGCGCAGGATCGGCTCCCACAGCGCGGGATCGCTCGCGGCGATCCGGGTCGTGTCCCGGAAGCCGCCGCCGGCGACGGAGAGCACCGCATCGCCGGTCGCGTCCATCGCGTCGGCGGCGATCGCGGCGAGCGCCGACGCGGCGACCTGCGGCAGGTGGCTGACCACGGCGACGAGCTCGTCGTGCCGGACCGGCGGCAGCGCGACGACCCGGGCGCCGAACGAGCGCAGCAGCGCGGAGAGTCGCGGGAGCACGTCGTCGTCGGTGGCCGCCGTGGGCGTCAGCACCCAGGTCGCGGCGACGAACAGCTGCGCGTGCGCCGCCTCCGGCCCGTTGCGCTCACTGCCCGCCATCGGGTGGCCGCCGAGGAACCGCCCCACGGCTGGCCTCGAGTTCGAGACTCTCAGCCTCGACTCGACATCGAGGGTCAAGTCGCCCTTGAGGCTCGCGGCGTCGGTGAGGATGCCGTCGTCCGGCAGCAGCGGTGCGACCACCACGGCCACGTCCGCGACCGCGTGGGTCGGGACGGCCAGGAACACCACCTCGGCACCGCGCACGGTCGACGCCAGGTCATCGTGGACCAGGTGCCCCCACGAGCGCGCCCGGGCCCGGTCACGGACCGACGCGTCGTGATCGGTGATGCGCACGTCGGGCACGCCGGCGTCGCGCGCCGCCGCCGCGATGGAGCCCCCGACCAGTCCGCCGCCGACCACGGCGACGCTGCGGACCACCGGCGGGGTCACCCGACACCCCGTGACGGAGGACGTACGGCCCGGGCGGCAAGCTGAGCAGGGAGGACGCACGAGGATTCGCGTGGACGGGCGCTGTGCGCGAGGTCCAGGCGCTGGTATGGGTCCGGGCGTTCGTCGGACGTCCGTCCGGGCCCGGATGCGTGGCGGGGGGCCTTGCGGCGCATCAGCACGCTCACTCCGGCAGGTCCGTGCGCAGCTGGCGGGCACCATGGAGGTAGACGTGGCGCAGCTGCGTCGGGGTGGCGGCGGTGTAGGCGTGGACCAGGACCCGGACGCACCGGGCCATCGCACCGTCGATGTCGAGCTCCCGTGCGCACATCAACGGCACGTGGGTGATGCCCGCCTCGCGCGCCGCCTCGGCGGGGAACGCGCACCGCAGGTCGTCGGTCGCGGTGAAAAGGATCGAGACGAGGTCGTCCTCGACGAGCCCGTTGCGCTCGAACAGCGTCGCGATCAGTTCCTGGGTCCGCTCGAACAGGTGCGCACGTTCGTCGACCTCGAGGGTGGTCGCCCCGCGCAGCGCCCGGACCCGCGGGAAGGGGGTGGGTGGCATCGCCTCGTTCACGAGTAGTCCCGTCCCGGCCCACCGGAGCGCCGCGGCTTGGGCCCACCGGAGGTGACCGCGTGGAGCATGGCGATCTCGGGCTGGGTCAGGAAGCGCCACTTGCCCTGGCGCAGATCACCGAGCTCCACCCCGCCGTACGACACCCGGGCGAGCCGCTCGACGTGCAACCCCAGGCCGCCGAGCATCCGCCGGACCTCCCGCTTGCGACCCTCGGCCATGACCACTTCGAGCAGCGCCTTGCCCTTCTCCTGCTCCAGGATCTCCGCCCGGACCGGACGGGCCAGGCCGTCGTCGAGCTCCACACCCGCGCGCAGCTCGGCCAGGACCTTCTTGCGCACCGGGCCGGGCACCAGCGCCACGTAGACGCGCTCCACCTCGAACGAGGGGTGCGTCAGCGCGTGCGCGAGGTCCCCGTCGTTGGTCAGCAGCAGCAGCCCCTCGGTGTCCTTGTCGAGCCGCCCGACGGGGAACAGCCGCTGCGAGAGGTTGATCAGGTCGAACACCGTCGGACGGCCCTCGGGATCGTCCGCCGTGGTGAGCACGTTCTGGGGCTTGTTGAGCATGATGTAGGTCAGCCCGGGATCGACGTTGATCCGCTCCCCGTCGACGGTGACCGCATCGACCTGCGGGTCGCACTTGCTGCCGAGCTCCGCCACCTCGCCGTTGACCATCACGCGACCCGCGGCGATCAGTTCCTCGCTCGCGCGACGGGAGGCGATCCCGGCGGCCGCGAGCACCTTCTGCAGCCGTTCCTCAGCCATGGGTCGTCTCCTCGGCCGCGGTGGCCTCGTCGGACGTGGGGGCCGCATCGACCGGCGCGTCGTGCGCCGGACGATCGTCGGCCTGGTGCTGGTCGGTGCGCTCGTCATCGTCCCGCTCGCCCGCGGCCACGGCCGCACGCAACCGGTCCACGGCGTTGCGGGCCGCGGTCTCGAGCCGGTCGGTCAACGCATCCATCTCGGCATCCTCCCGGCCGTGGCCGATGGCGGCCGCCGGCTGCGGGAGCACGTCGTCCTCGTCGGGATCGTCGAGGTCCTCGGGGTCGCCGGTGTTCAGCTGGGCGGCCGTGCGGCCACCGAGCCCGCCGACCGGGAGCTCGTCGCCGGCCGCCAGACGTCGACGGACCTCCTTGAGGGCCCCCAGCTCCGGCTCATCGGGTGCGGGCGCCTCCGGGAGGAAGTCGGTCAGGGCCGGCAGCTCGTCCAGCGTGCCGATCCCGAGCCGTTCGAGCAGCAAGCGGGTGGTGCCGTACAGGACCGCCTGCCCCGCCGACGGCTCCCGTCCGACCTCCTGGACGAAGCCGCGGGCGACGAGGCTGCGCACGGCCCCGTCGGCGTTCACACCTCGGATCTCGCCGATCTCCGCGCGGCTGATGGGCTGCTTGTAGGCGATCACGGCCAGGGTCTCGAGGGCTGCCTGGGTGAGCCGGCCGGTCCGACCTGACAGCGCCCAGCGTTCCACGCTCGGGTGGGTGGCGGGCGCCGTGGACATGCGCCAGCCCCCGGCGACCTGGCGGATCACCAGCCCCCGGTCCTCCACCTCGCTGCGGGTCGCCAGCGCCGTCAGTTGCGCGTCGACGTGTTCCGGGTCGGCCTCGGTCGCGAGCGCGAGCGTCGCCGCGTCGAGCGGCTCGTCGGCCAGGAACAGCAGCGCCTCGAGGTCGCGGGCGAGCAGGGGGTCGATGTCGCTCATCAGCGGCCGTCTCCAACAGCGGTCGTGGTGGCCATCGCCCCGTCGGGGGCGCCGTGCGTCGCGTCGACGCCATCGACGTCGTCGGCGGTGGCCGCGCCGCCGACATCGCCGGCGCCATCGAGCGGATCGGGTTCCTCCACGTCGGCGACCAGCCGGTCGAGGTCGTGCCCGGCGTGACGACGGCCCACGGTCAGCGCGCCACGGTGGTCCGGCTGCTCGAGAGTCACGTGCCCGAGCTTGAACAGCTCGAGGACGGCGAGGAACAGTACGACCCGATCGCCGCGCAGCCGCCCGGCGGTGAGCGCCCTGAACGCCTCGGTCTCCCCCGTCGAGGGCAGCCCGTCGAGCACCTGCAGGGCGGCCTCGCGGATCGTGAGGTAGGAGCGGCGGATGTGGGTCAGGTCGACCGCGTCCCGGGGCGTGGGGGCGGTGGCCGCGGCGGCGAGGGCCGCGAGGCCGTTGACGTCGATCGGCAGCGGCGTCTGCGGGACCAGGCGTTGGATCCAGGGCTCGAGCGGCACCTCGCGGACCACGTAGCCCTCGTGCTGGTGCAGGCGGTGGTCGAGGATGCGGGCCACGTCACGGAACGCCCGGTACTCCAGCAGCCGTGCGTAGAGCAGATCGCGGGTCTCGCCGAGCAGGTCCTCGAGCTCCTCGCGCTCGTCGGCCGGCAGCAACCGCGCGGCCTTGAGCTCGATCAGCGTGGCGGCGACCACGAGGAACCGCGTCGCGGTCTCCAGGTCCAACTCCTCGATCCCGGCGCCGAGGTGGGCGAGGAAGTCGGAGGTCATCTCGGCCAGGTCGATGTCGGTGATGTCCACCTGCCGACGCGCGATGAGGTCGAGGAGCAGGTCGAACGGACCCTCGTAGGCCTCGAGCTTCACCTGGTAGGTCATCGGTCCGGTCCGTCGTCGATCGATGCCGACGTGCTGCCGGCGCGCCCTCACGGGCACGGAGCGGAGCCTAACGCCTCGGGGCACCCCTTCTCCCGCGTCGGCGGTCCACGCGTCCGCACGCGATCACGTGCCGGATCACGCGCGTCATCGCCCCTGGACCGACCCACAGATCACTTTGTCGATACATCTATCTATCGGTTCACTGATGGGTCGGTTCACTGATGGGTCACCAGGTCGGCGCGTCGACGTCCGATCGGTCCGACGATGGCAGGGGTGGGCGAACCGTCCTGGTCGGCCAGGCTGCGCGCGCTGCGTCCCCCACCTCAGGCGGGGGGCGCGAACCCGCCACCCGTCCCACCCGGCGGCGTCGGGCTCCCGTCCCCACGATCAGCCGGCTGGGAGGCGCTCGGCGCCGCACCGCCCGGCTCGGGCGCGACCGACGGAGGCGGTACCGGTGCGGCCGCCGCAGGGGATGACGGTGATCGCGCGTCGGTCGACGCGGTCGCCGGCGACGACGGCACGGCAGCGGCGGACGGCGGGACAGCCGCGGTCGGCGCGGGTGGCGGCCCGGCAGCATCCGACCGACGCTGGACGGCGACGGCCAGGCAGCGCAGGAACTCCTCCGCCGAGAGACCCGCGGGCGGGGGTGGCTGGACCCGCGACAGCAGCTGACCGGCCAGGTCGTCGCACAGGCCGTCGGCGATCGGGGGCGCCAGCATGGGTGCCCGTTGCAGCGTCTCCCGGATCGCGCCATAGGCGCGCGAGTCGATGCCGCTGATGTCGAGCACCTCGATGTAGTGCTCGGTGCCGGGTGTCGCCTGCCACCGCGCGGCCGTGGGCGCGCCGTGACGCGCCCGTCGGCGGTCACGTACGACCAGCGTCCCGGCCGCCATGTCGCCGAGCCGCTGCCCCTTCGACGAGGCGAACGAGCTGATGACCGCGATGGCGCCGGTGGTCCCGAACAGCTCGAGCAGCCCCGTCGCCGCGCGGATCGTGGCGTGGCGTGTCGCGCTCGAGCCACCCTCGACGGTGACCACACGCAACCCGAGCATCATCTTGCCGGGGGTCTGGCCGTGGTTCATCACCTCGAAGCCGATCGGGTACCCGACCAGCAGCACGAACACGAACACCAGCGCGATCGCGATGCCGGCCCACCCGGGGACGAACCCGGCGCCGCCGAGCAGGGCCTGCGCGAGGATCAGGAGGAACAGGCCCACGGTGATCAGCAGCAGGTCCACCATGAAGGCGACCCCGCGTGACCCGATCGTCGCCAGGTCGAGGTCGAGACCGACCGCATCGGGCGTGACGACCGCCGCGGGACCGGGAAGATCGGACACGGGCACCTCCTACACTGACGGCCCGATCGGACCGTACCGCCGCAACGGGGGCACCCATGGAGGTCGACGGGTACATCCGTCGCAACGAGCCGACCTGGCAGCGCCTCGATGCGCTCACCCGGGCTGCGCGCTCGGGGCCCGCCTCGCTGCCGCCGGGGGAGCTCGACGAGCTCGTCCGTCTGCACCTGCGCGTCTCCGCGCAGCTGTCCACGGTCCGCACCCACCTCCGCGATCCGGAACTCGCGGCGTACCTCTCCGGCCTGGTGGGGCGGTCGAACGCCATCGTGCACGGCACCCGGGCCCGCAGCTTCACGGCCGTCTGGTACGCGATCACGCGGGTGTTCCCCGCGGCCGTCTGGCACGACCGCAAGCCCATCCTGGTCGCCACGGCGGTGTTCCTCCTCGCCGCCTTCAGCGTCGGGACCTGGCTGGCGGTGTCGCCCACCGCCGTCGAAGCCGTGCTGCCTGCGGAGGACCGGGAGCGCTACATCGAGGAGGAGTTCGAGGCCTACTACTCCTCCGAGCCGGGGACCACCTTCTTCGCCCGGGTGTTCGCCAACAACGCGCGCGTGGGCCTGCTCGCCTTCGGGGCCGGGGTCCTCTGGGGGCTGCCGACGCTGGGCATCCTGGCCGTGAACGGCGCCAACGTGGGTGTCGCCGGCGGGTTGTTCCACGCGGCCGACGACGCGGCCAGGTTCTGGACCCTGATCCTGCCCCATGGTCTGCTCGAGTTGACGGCGGTGTTCATCGCCGGCGGCGCGGGGCTGCGGATCGGCTGGGCCCTGATCGCCCCGGGCGATCGTCCGAGGGCCGAGGCGCTGAGCGACGCTGCACGACGGTCGGTCACCATCGCGCTCGGTCTGGTGCTCGTCTTCCTCGCTGCCGGGCTGATCGAGGGCTACGTGACGGGCCAACCGTGGTCCGCCTGGGTCCGGGTCGGCATCGGTGCGGGGGTATGGGCGGCCTTCCTCGCCTGGGTCGTCGTCGCGGGGCGGGCCGCCGCGGCACGGGGCTGGACCGGTGCCATCGGGGAACGCATGGTCGATGACGTGGCCCCGACGGCCACGCCGGGCCAGCACGACGTCGTCCCGGCGCCCGCCCGCTGATCCCGTGGCCGATGTCGACATGTCGCTTGAACGACCTATCGCTACCTCGGCGCATCGATGGGGATGCGCGCCGTCCCCGACCACGTCCGTCCGGACGGCGTCCTACAACGCGCCGCGCGACTTGACGTCGAGGTAGAGGTCCATGAGCTGCGCGGGGAGCGCGGACGGCGGCGCGTCGATGACGTGCGCACCGAGCCCCCGCAAGCGCGCGGCGGCCCGCTGGCGATCACGGTGGACCTGCGCAGCCGCCGCGGCCACGTAGACGTCCGACGCCAGGGCGGGAGGCCGATCGCGCAGCTCGGTCAGGGCGGGGTCCCTGACGGAGGCGACGACCACGGCGTGCTCGCGCGTGATGGTCGGCAGCGCCGGCAGCAGCGACTCCTGCATCGCCTCGTCGGCCAGTTCGGTGAGCAGGACCAACAGTGAGCGCCGTCGGAAGCGCGCCAGCGTGGTCCGGAAGGCCTCGCGGTAGCCGGACTCGGCGAGCTCGGGCTCCAGCGCGTGCATCGCCCGGGACACTCGGCTGATCTGGTCGGCCTGTCGGCGGGGCGGGATCACCGCGCGGACGCCACCTCCGAAGCAGACCATCCCGACCCGGTCGCCGAGCCCCGTCGCCACGGTCGTCAGGGCGAGCGCCGCATCCATGGCGTGGTCGAGCCGGGGGACGTCCTCCACCAGCCCGGCCACGACCCGCCCGGTGTCGAGCAGCACCACCACCGTCTGGTTTCGCTCCGCCCGGAACGTCCGCACCACGGGATGCCCCGCGCGCCCGGTCGCGACCCAGTCGACGTGCCGCACGTCGTCACCCTGGACGTACTCGCGCAGCGCCTCGAACTCCGTGCCGCCGCCACGTGCCCGCACCGAGCGCAGCCCCTCGGTGAGGGTGCGGGCGCGCCGCAGGCGCAGCTCCGCGGCGTCGCGGGACGGGAACCGCGGGTGGACCTCGAGACGGCCCGGGAGCTCGCGGACGGCCTGGCGCGACGCGAGCCCGAGCGGGCCGACGACCCGGACGGTCAGCCAGGTGGGTCGGAACGTGCCGCGGCGTGATGGGCGCAGCGCCATCGACGCCTGCAGGGACCCGTGGCCCTCCACGCGTCGCCCGACGCGACGGCGCTCCACACCCAGGGAGGGGACGAGGTCGTCGGCAAGCGCGATGGTCACCGCGCGGGCGCCGGGGTTGCGCGCCACCCACCGGATGCTCGCCTCCCCGCCGAGCGGCATCCGTGCGGGGAGCTCACGTAGGACCGGGACGCGCCAGGGCGCCGGGGCGAGCCAGGCGTCGAGGACCACGAGGACGGCGACGCCGAGCAGGGGCACGACCAGCCCGAACAGCGGACCGAGCGTCTGCAGCCCCAACGCCAGGCCGAGCAGTGTCACCCCGACCGCCGTCACGGCGACCAGCCCTGCGGCGCGCAGCGTCGGTACCGGGGTCATCCCGGCCCACCAGGGCCGGGCGAACCGCTCGGGCGCATCGGCCGCCGACGGCTGCGGGTCTGCCGCCACCGCGATCGGTCGTGGCTCGGTCCGCTCCGGCCCCGTGTCGAGCGCGATGTCGCTCATCGTGGGACGGGCACGCTGGCGAGGACCCCATCCAGGACCCCGTCCGCATCCGCGCCGTCGAGTTCCAGTTCCGCCCGCAGGTGGAGCCGGTGGCGCAGGGTCGGCTTGGCGATGGCCTTGACCTCGTCCGGCGTGACGTAGGCACGGCCGGCGAGCCACGCCCACGCCTTGGCCGCGTGCAGCAGCATCGTCGCACCTCGGGGGCTCACGCCGAGCTCGACCGACGGGGCCTCCCGCGTCGCACGCACCAGGTCGACGACGTAGCCACGGACCTCGTCGCTCACCTGCACCTCGTGGACGAGGCGACGCGCGGTCGCCAGCACGCTGGCGTCCGCGACGGGTCGGACCCCGGCGGCGTTCGGGTCGGTCGCGTCGAGGGCGCGATCGTGGCGCTCGAGGATGACCCGCTCCTGATCCCGGCTCGGGTACGGGACGAGCAGCTTGAACAGGAAGCGGTCGAGCTGGGCCTCCGGCAGCGGGTAGGTGCCCTCGTGCTCGACCGGGTTCTGCGTGGCGACCACCAGGAACGGCTCCGGCAGGCGGTGGGTCGCGCCACCGACGCTCACCTGGCGCTCCTGCATGGCCTCCAGCAGCGCGGCCTGGGTCCGCGGCGGAGTCCGGTTGACCTCGTCGGCGAGCAGCAGGTTGGTGAAGACCGGGCCCTCACGGAAGCGGAAGCCCGTGCCGGCCTCGTCCAGGATGGTCTGCCCGGTCACGTCCGCGGGCATCAGGTCGGGGGTGAACTGCACCCGGGCGTTGCGCAGGTCGAGTGCGGACGCCAGGGTGGTCACGAGCAGGGTCTTGGCCACACCGGGCACCCCCTCGAGCAGCACGTGTCCCCGGACCAGCAGGGCGGCGACAAGGCCGGTGACCACCCCGTCCTGCCCGACGATGACCTTCGCGACCTCCTCACGCACGTGCCCGAGCGCGGCGCGCGTCGCTTCCGCATCGTCGGCGCGGACGGTTGATGTCTCTATGTCATCTTGTCGATTCATCGATCCCTCGATCCATCTGTCGTTACGGTCCCGGCCGGCTCGTTCGGGCGCGACAACGCGGCCCGCAGTTCCTGGACCGCCCGTGCGATCTCGAGCAGTTCCTCGTCGTCGGAGACCGGTCGTTGCTGCAGCGCCAACCGCGCGCGGTCCTCCGGGAACCGGAACCGCGACACGAACGCGACGAGCAGGTCGTCGGTCGGCGTGTCCACGGGCACGCGCATCGCCAGCGCGAGGTCCCGCCCGGCGGCGTCCTGGAGCCGAGCGGCCACACCGCCGCGATCTCCAGCCCGGTGGAGCAGGCCCCCGACGGAACGAGCGAGCTCCGCGCTCGGCAGGACCGGCGGCAGCTGTTCGGGCACGGGCGGCCCCAGCCGGCGCGACCGCCAGAGCACGGCGACCACCAGCGCGACGCCGAGCAGGACCAGGCCCCGCAGGACCGCGTCCGGGACGAGCTCGAGCAACGGCGTCTGCTCGCTCGCGAGCTCCCCGCGGGGCAGCACGATGAGCCGGTCACCGGCGCGGGGTCCGAGCAGGGCCGCGGCGAACACGGCGTTGTCCGCCTCCCCCAGCAGGGCGTTCGTGAACGGCTCGGGCGAACCGAGCGCGATGATCTGGCCGTCGCCGACCGGCACCGCCAGCAACCACCCCTCCCCGTCCACGTCACCCGGCGCCGGGAAGCAGACCGTCCGCGCGCCCGTCGCCTCGGCGGCGTCCGCGGACGCCTCGTCCCCGAGCATCGTCCAGTCGCCGTGCCGGACCTCCCCCACCACACCCAGCGCGTCGCACTCCGGCGCCCGACTGGTGCGTCCGAAAGCGCTGCCCACCGGGACCCCCACGGGTGCGACGTCGTGGATGGGCGACTCCGGATCGGCGACGACGACGGTCGCTCCCGCCGCAGCGAGGTCACGCAGTTGGGCCCGTTGGTCGTCGCCGAGTCGATCGATGGCGACGAAGACCCGCACCCCAGCTGCTCCTGCCTCGACGCCGTCGAAGACGGTGTCGACATCGAGACGTGTCGACACATCGACCTCGACGTCGAGCCCCTCCAGCAGGTCGACCATGGCCGCGGTCCCCCGCGGCTCGATGCTGGTCGGGTCGTACGGCAGCTCGCTGCGCGGCGGGCCGGCGATCAGCACCGACACGACGACGATGGCGATGCCACCCGCAGCCAGCATCGCGCGACGCACGCGGGCCGAGGGCCGGCGACGCCGCTCGCGGCGCACCGGGACGTCCCGCTCGGCCGGCCCCGTCGGGCTCGTCGACGCGCTCACGCCGGCACCCGCCGCCCGGCGGCACGCTCGACGTCCCGCACGAGGGCGCGCAGCTGGTCGAGGTCCTGCCCGCTCGCCTCGCCACCGCCGTAGACGACGTCCTCGAACCGCGCCCCGGCAGGTCGCATCCTGCGGGCGAGTTCCGGGGCCACCTCCGCCAGCTCCGCATCCAGTTCGCGGACGGTGCGCCCGAGGCGTTGCTCGAGCAGCTCGGCGTCCACGAGCCGTTGGACGAGCGCCGCGTAGCGGGCACGGAGCGCCGCGGCGAGCTCCCCCGCCTCCTCGGCCGTGTCGGCGATCCGGTCCCAGTCCGCGGCGGTCCGACCCGTGGGCCGATCCGGGATGCGGGCCACGCTGCGGTCGAGGCTCGTCTGGCGGGGGAGACGCCCGACGCCGCTGCCGAGCCGCAGCCCCCCGCTGCCGACCACCACCCACGGCAGCACCGCCGCGACCGTGACGTCGTCGAGGACCAGCTGCAGCAGGCTCGCGAGCTGGTCGAGCAACCACCGGGCGAACCGCTCGATCGGACCCGGCGCCTGCTCCGCGTACGGCGGGGCGTCGAGCAACTCACGCGCGGTGTCGCGGACCAGCCCCGGATCGTGCTCCAGCGGCGCCACACGGGCCACCGTCACGCGCCGAGGTCGCGGTAGCGGGCGCGCAGGTCCAGACCCTCGAGCCGGATGCGGGCGTCGAGGTAGACCAGCATCGCGGCCAGCGCGGTGGCGGGCACGGTCACGACCTGCGCGACGGTCTCGCCGACCCCATCGACGATCCACTGACCCCCGGGCAGGAAGAACGACAGCAGGCCGAACGGCAGCGCGACGGCGATGTTGACCACCGTCAGTACGAGCAGGATCAGGACCGTGATCCCGATCAGCCGCCAGAACCGGCGACGCAGCACCCACCACACGCGTCCGAGGGTGCGGCCGACACCCGGCCCCTCGATGATGGCGATGGGCGCGATCAGGCTGCTCGCACCGGCGAAGGCCAGGAACCCGATCGGCGCCACGGTCAGCAGGACCAGCACGAGCACCACGACACCGAGCACGGTCTCCACGAAGAAGAGCAGGGCGATCAGCGCGGCCACGGCGAGGAACGCGGCGAACCCCATGACCCCGATG
Organism: Nitriliruptoraceae bacterium; assembly: GCA_020832455.1. Classification (GTDB taxonomy): domain Bacteria; phylum Actinomycetota; class Nitriliruptoria; order Nitriliruptorales; family Nitriliruptoraceae; genus PWLR01. The sequence continues at coordinate 548 of JAFIEQ010000041.1, read as the reverse complement.
GCGAGCCCGCCGAGCAGCACCGTGCCGAGGACCCGGAGCCCCGCACGGACCGATGCTCCGAGATCGGTGTCCTCCCCGCGGTCGACCTGCAGCACCAACGCCACGACCGCGGCCGTGACCACGGAGGTCGCCAACCAGCTGAGCACCCCCAGCAGCGCGCCGCCGCCGAGGACGGCGCCGATGTCGGCGAACGTGAACGCGGTCTCCGGATCGAAGGCGGGATCGTCGAACTGCTCGAGCCCGAAGGTCGTGGCGGTCGGGAACACCTGCTGGATCAGCAGGTTGAGCAGCAGCTGGATGGGCCCGAGGAGCACCAGGACGAGCAGCGCGACCGGCAGGAAGGTCGCGCGCAGCCCGCGGAAGGTGCCGTCGAGCGTGTCGCCGACGCTCAATGGCCGCAACGGCAACAGACGGCCACCGAGTGGCCAGATCGATCGCGGATCGGCCGGCGCGGGTCCGGGCTGGCCGCCCGTCGGGCCTGCGCCCCCCAGCGGCGGTGCGCTGGGCGGCGGGTACCCCCCCGGTGCCACGGGGGCGGGCGGTGGCAC
>JAFIEQ010000040.1 GCA_020832455.1 Nitriliruptoraceae bacterium | reverse complement strand
GAGCCGCCGTAGTCGAAGCGTGTTCCGGGCGCGGCGCCCCGGGGCGCGGGCCCGCCCGCCGCGTGCTCCGCGGCGGACGCGATCGCGTCCGTGCCCTGGCCACGCAGGGCGTCCTCGACCGCGCTGCCACGCACCGGGGTGGTGCCCATGTTGGTCAGCGCCACCCGGGCGTCCTCGATCGTGCCGTTCGACCGCTTGACGAGCCCCAACGAGCCGACGATCGCCCACGCGGCGGCGACGCGGTTGAACTTCTCGTAGCGCCACGACCACGTGTCGTCGAGCTTGGGGACGCGGACCTCGACGACCAGCTCGTCCTCGCCGAGCGAGGTCGTGAGGTAGTCGACGAAGAAGTCCGCCGCGGCGATCTCCCGGCGCCCGTCCGGGCCCTGGGCGACCAGCGTGCCCTCGAGCGCGATGAGCACCGACGGCAGGTCGCTGGCGGAGTCGCCGTGGGCGAGTGCCCCACCGATCGTGCCGCGGTGGCGGACCTGCGCGTCGCCCACCATGGCGGTGACGTCCGCGAGCACGCCGCAGTGCTGCCTGACGAGCGGGTCGTCCATCACCTCCTGGTGGGCGGTCATCGCCCCGATGGCGAGCTGGCCGTCGTCGGTCTCCGACACGCCCCGCAGCGCGTCGACGCGCCCGAGGTCGATGAGGACCTCCGGCGAGGCGAGCCGCAGCTTCATGAGCGGCAGCAGGCTGTGCCCACCGGCCAGGATCTTCGCCGCGTCACCGTGCTCGACGAGGGCGCTGATCGCGTGGTCCGCACTCTCCGCGCGGATGTAGTCGAACGTCGCCGGGATCATGCGTCGCCTCCGTTGGCCTTGGCTGCCTGCATCGCGTTCCACACGTTCTGGGGCGAGGCCGGCATGCGGATGTCGTTCACGCCCATCGGACGCAGCGCGTCCACGACCGCGTTGATCACGGCCGGGGTCGAGGCGATGGTCCCCGCCTCGCCGACGCCCTTGACCCCCAGCGGGTTGCTGGTCGCCGGGGTCTCGGTCCGGTCGGTGATGAAGTGCGGCAGGTCCGGCGCACCCGGGACGTAGTAGTCGAGCAACGACCCGGTCTTGAGCTGCCCGTCCTCGTCGTAGATCGCCTCCTCGTAGAGCGCCTGGGCGATGCCCTGGGCCAGCCCACCGTGGACCTGCCCCTCGACGATCTGCGGGTTGATGACCTTGCCGATGTCGTCGACGGCCACGTACCGGAGGATCTCGACGTGCCCGGTCTCCGTGTCCACCTCGACCGCGCACAGGTGCGTGCCGTGGGGGTAGGAGAAGTTCTCCGGGTCGACCGTGGCGTCGGAGTCGAGCGAGGGCTCCATGTCCTCCGGGTAGTCGTGCGCCGCGAACACGGCCAGGCTGATGTCCTGGATGGTGGTCCTGGCGTCGGGCGATCCCTTGACGGAGAACGTGCCGCTGTCGAACTCGATGTCGTCCTCGGACGCCTCGAGCAGGTGTGCGGCGACCTTGCGGGCCTTGGCGATCACCTTGTCGCAGGCGACCTGGACCGCGTACCCACCGACCACGAGCGATCGTGAGCCGTAGGTGTCCATGCCCTTGTGGGCGACGCTGGTGTCGCCGTGGCGCACCTCGACGTCCTCGTAGGCGACCCCGAGCGCGTCCGCGGCGATCTGGGACCAGGAGGTCACGTGCCCCTGCCCGTGCGGCGAGGTCCCGGTGACGACCTCGACCTTGCCGGAGGGCAGCATCCGGACGGATGCGTGCTCCCACCCACCGGCGCCGTAGGACAACGACCCGAGCACCCGGGAGGGTGCCAGCCCGCACATCTCGGTGAAGGTGGAGATGCCGAGTCCGAGCTGGACCGAGTCGCCGGCGTCACGTCGACGCTGCTGTTCGGCACGCAGCCCGTCGTAGTCGAACAGCTCCTTCGCCTTGGCGGTGGCCGCCTCGTAGTTGCCCGAGTCGTACTCGATCCCCGCGATGGTCATGTAGGGGAACTCTTCGTGCTTGATCCAGTTCTTCTCGCGCAGCTCGAACGGTTCCACGCCGAGCTCGTGGGCGGCCTCGTCCATCAGCCGCTCGATGGCGTAGGTGGCCTCCGGCCGCCCGGCACCGCGGTAGGCGTCGGTCGGGGTCTTGTTGGTGAACACCCCGTGGCAGGTGAAGCTCAGCGCGTCCATCTTGTAGATCGCGTTGAACATGAACGCACCCAGGATCGGCACACCCGGGGTGACCAGCTGCAGGTAGGCACCCATGTCGGCGTGCAGCTCGACCTTCAGGCCACGGATGGTGTGGTCCTCGTTGAAGGCGATCGACAGGTCCTGGATCTGGTCGCGGCCGTGGATCGTGGCCTGGTTGCCCTCCGAGCGCGTCTCGGTCCACTTGACCGGCTTGCCGAGCTTCCGCGCCAACACCAGCGCGACCGCTTCCTCGGCGTAGACGTTGAGCTTGGAGCCGAACCCGCCACCCACGTCCGGGGCGATGACCCGCAGCTCGTGCTCCGGGACCCCGCAGGTCAGCGCCAGCATCAGCCGCAGGATGTGGGGCACCTGGGTCGCCGACCACAGCGTGTACTCGTTGTGCTCGCGCGGGGGCGCGCACACGACCGAGCGCGGCTCGATCGCGGTCGGGATCAGGCGCTGCTGCAGGAACCGTCGGGTGGTGACGTGCGCGGCGCCGGCGAAGGCGTCGTCGATCTCCCCGTCGATCTTCTGCCAGGTGAAGCTCTTGTTGGACGCCGAGGTGGTGTCGGCCAGCGGCGAACCCTCGGCGAGCGCGGCCTCCATGTCGACCACGGCCGGCAGCGGCTCGTAGTCGACCTCCACGAACTCGATCGCGTCGGCCGCCTGGTACTTGGTGCGGGCCACGACCACGGCGACCGCGTCGCCGACGTAGCGGACCTCGTCGGTCGCGATCGGCAGGTGGGTCGGGGAGGCCATGTCCTCGGTGACCGGCCAGGCGCACGGCAGGCCGGCCGCCCAGTTGTCCGCGAGGTCGGCTCCGGTGAAGGCCGCCACGACCCCCGGCTGCTCGAGCGCGGCGGAGACGTCGACGCGGGCCACCTTGGCGTGCGCCATCGGCGAGCGGACGAACGCCAGGTGCAGCAGGCCGGTGACCTGGATGCTGTCGGTGTAGTTGGTCCGGCCGGTCACCAGGTGCGCGTCCTCCTTGCGCAGCCGGGTGACGCCGACGTTCTTGGTGGGAGGGTTGTCCAGGGCGGTCATGCGTCCACCTCCACCTTGTCGCCCCGCATCTCCGCGGCGGCCGTCTGGACGGCCTTGACGATGTTGACGTAGCCCGTGCAGCGACAGAGGTTGCCCTCGAGCCCGTGGCGGACCTCGTGCTCGTCGGGGTCGGGGTTCTCGCTGAGCAGGTCGGCGGCCGCCATGATCATGCCGGGGGTGCAGTACCCGCACTGCAGGCCGTGCTCGGTGTGGAAGGCCTTCTGCAACGGGTGCCACCCGGACTCGTCGTCGGGCCGTTCCGCGAGCCCCTCCACGGTCGCCACCTCGCTGCCGTCGGCCTGCACGGCGAGCACGGTGCAGCTCTTCACCGAGCGACCATCGAGGTGGACGGTGCAGGCACCGCAGTTCGAAGTGTCGCACCCCACGTTCGTGCCGGTCTTGCCGAGCACATCCCGTAGGTAGTGCACGAGCAGGAGGCGCGCCTCCACCTCCTGCTCGGTCTGCTCTCCATCGACGGTGATCTGAACTCTCGTCACGCGAGGTCCTCCCGATGCGAGCGCCGGCCGATCTGGCGGCGCGGATCCGATGCGCGGCCCGGGGCGTCTCTGGAGGCCCGCCGTCACCAGCCGGCGACGGACTGGTGGACCGGCTGGTCGGACGGACCGGCGGAAGATGCGACCCACGTCCGTCCGGCGGGCTCCCGACCGCCGGACGGACGTGGTCGCTGGCGACGTCGGGCTCCCGACCGACGTCGCTCCCCCTCCCGGGTGCGAACGTGACGAACGTAGGACATGACGGGACCTCCGCGCGCCGCGGGACGGCCCAAGCCGACCGGCACGTGCGTTCGGCGTCCGCCCTGATCACATGAGCGCACGTCCCACCGGGAGGCGGAACTCGCGCGTGGCGCCGTTCAGCCGCCGATGTAGCTCATCTCGACGCGGGGACCGGACAGGCCGCCCTCGGCGCGCAGCTCACTGGCCCGATCGGTGCGCGCCGACCAGATCGCGGCGATCGTGTCGCGCAGCGCCGCATCGTCGGCCCCGTCCCGCACGACCGCGCGCAGGTCGTGGCCGCTGGCGGCGAACAGGCAGGTGTAGAGCTCCCCGATCGCCGAGAGCCGCGCGCGGTTGCAGGTCCGGCAGAACGGGCGCGTCACGCTCGCGACGATGCCGACCTCACCGACACCGTCGAGGTAGCGGTAGCGCTCGGCCACCTCGCCCGTCCGGCCCGGCGCGACCGGCTCGATCGGCCAGCGCGCCTTGATGCGCTCCACGAGCTCCGCGGCGGGCACCACCTTGTCACGCACCCACCCGTTGGTCGTGCCGACGTCCATGAACTCGATGAACCGCAGGGTCACGCCGGTGTCGCGGGCCCAGCCGGCGAGCGCCTCCGCCTGGTCGTCGTTGACACCACGCTGCAGCACCGCGTTGACCTTGACCGGGGTCAACCCGGCGGCCAGCGCCGCGTCCACCCCGGCGAGCACCGCCTGCACCGACAGCGGGGTGTCGGCCACGGCCCGGAAGGTCTCGTCGTCCAGCGCATCGAGGCTGACGGTGATGCGCTCCAGACCGGCCTCCTTGAGCTCCGGCGCGAGCCGAGGCAGCAGGATCCCGTTGGTCGTGAGCGCGATGTCGTCCACCCCGTCGAGTGCCGCGAGCATCGCGATCAGATCGGGCAGGTCCCGGCGCAGCAGCGGCTCGCCACCGGTGAGCCGCAGCTTGCTGACGCCGAGGTCCACGAACACGCGCAGGACCCGGGTCAGCTCCTCGAAGCTGAGCAGCTCCTCGCGTTCGAGGAAGGCGTGATCCGGGCCGAAGATCTCCCGCGGCATGCAGTAGCGGCAGCGCAGGTTGCACCGGTCGGTCAACGACACGCGCAGATCCTCGACCGGCCGACCGAGACGGTCGGTCAGGCGCTGTCCGTCGACACCGTCGACCTCGACGTGATCCCGCATCATCACCTCCGCCCCGCGCTCGGTGCGACGGTACCCGGCCACCGCCCCACCGCCTCGGGCGCTCGCCGACCTCGTCCGACGAACCCGGGGTCACGCCCCGACGGCGGCTCGACGTAGGCTCGACGACGAGCCGAGCCCCAGAGAAGACCGACAGGAGCAGCCATGGACGTGGAGGTGCGCCTGTTCGGCGGGCTCGCCGAGCGGGCAGCGGCGAGCCGGGTCGTGATCAGCGTCGAGGACTCGGCGACGGTCGCCGACCTGCGTGCCGGGCTCGCGAGCGCGTACCCGTCGCTCGCGGGTCTGCTCCCATCGACCAACGTCGCGCTCGACCTCGAGATCGCCGAGGACGAGGCGCGCCTTCTCGGCGTCCGCGAGGTCGCGCTGCTGCCCCCCGTGGCGGGCGGTGCATCGCGGCCCGAGCCACCGGGGTCCACGGGCGTCGAGGTCGAGCGACGTCGGGGGGTGCGGGTCGTGCTCGACCTCGCATCGCCGCCGTTCGACGTCGACGGCCTCACGGACGTGGTCAACTCCGGTGGGGTCGGGGCGAGCGTGAGCTTCCTGGGCACGGTCCGCGACCACGCGCCGGACCTCGACGGCGTGGTCGGCCTCGAGTACTCCGCGTACCCGGCGATGGCGAGGAAGGTGCTGTCGGACATCGCCGACGAGCTGATCGACGCGCACCCCGACCTGCTCGGCCTCGTGTTGATCCACGCCCTCGGCGAGCTGCCGGTCGGGGCCCACACGATCCTGATCCTGGCCAGCGCGGCGCACCGCGACGTCGCCTTCGACGCCGGTCGCGACGCACTCGAGCGGGTGAAGGACCGGACCCCGATCTGGAAGCGGGAGCTCACCCGGGACGGCCACCGTTGGGTTGGCCTGCCGGACACCGAGCGGGGCCCGGGGATCCGGGTCCTGCCCCCGGCGGAGGCCGCCACGCTGCTCGACGACGACGCGACGGTCGTGCTGGACGTGCGCACGGACGCCGAGGTCGCCCAGCTCCGGATCCCGGGCGCGCAGCAGCTCGACTTCCACGACGAGCACTTCCCCGCACGCCTCGCCCAGCTCGATCCGCACGCTCGCTACCTGCTGTACTGCCGCTCCGGGCAACGCACGGCGCACGTGCGTTCGATGATGGCCGAACTCGGGTTCATCGACGTCGTGGACGTGCGCGGAGGTCTGATGTCCTGGGTGGCCGCCGGCCTGCCGACCGACGACTGACCGCGCACCACGGACCGGGACCGCCGGGTCCGTCAGGCGATCGGCCCGACCGCGAGGGCGACCACGAGGGCGGCGCCACCGAGCACGATGGCGGTCAACGCCCCGACACCGGCAGCGCGAGCGCTAGCGGTGCGCAGATCCGCGACGTCCACGCTGAGCCCGAGCCCGGCGACGGCGACCAGGATGGCGGCGTTGGCCCCTTGGGCGAGCCAGCCGGCGAGCTCGTCGCCGATCAGCCCGACCGTCCGCAACGCCGCCACGAAGATGAAGCCGAGCACGAACGTCGGGAACGCCTTGCGGACGCTCACCGGTCCCGACGACCCGCCGCTCGTGCGCTGCCACGCCCACGCCAGGATCGGCAGCACCAGCGCGAGGAAGGTGTTGCGGACCAGCTTGACCACGGTGGCCACGTCGCGCGCCTCGTCGGAGAAGGCCGCACCGGTCGCCACGACCTGGGAGGTGTCCTGCACCGCGAGGCCGACCCACAGCCCGAACGTCGCGTCGTCCAGCCCCATCAGGCGCCCGAGCCATGGGTAGGTCAGCAGGGCCACGGTGCCACACAGGGTGATCGTGGTCACGGCCAACCCCACGTCCCGTGACCGGGCCTTGATGATCGGCGCCGACGCCATGATCGCGGTGTTCCCGCAGATGGCCGAGCCGACGCCGAGCAACGTCGACAGCTCCCGGGACAGGCCGACCCGTCGGCCGACGAACCAGGCGATGCTGAGCCCGAGCGCGATGGTGACCACGACCAGCCCCACCGACACCAGACCGAGTTGCGCGACGTCGACGAGGCTGAGTCGCGCGCCCAACAGGACGATCCCGAGCCGCAGGATCCGTTTGGTGGCGACACCGACACCGGGCGCCAGCGGGTCGCGGGGGACGAGCTGGCCGATGACGATGCCGAGCACCACGGCGATCGCGACCCCACCGATGGGGACCGGCAGGACCCAGGCGAGCCCGGCGGCCACCACGGCGACCAGCGCCGACGCCGCCATCCCCGGCACGGCGGTGGTGACGGCGGCGCCCCACGCGCCACGGCCCGCGCCGTCACCCGATGCCTCGGCCCCGACGGGGCGGTCGCCCGCGAGGCGCCGATCGTCACCGGTCATGACGGTTGGTCGCCGCGCTGTTCGAGGTGCTCCCTGGTCCCCGCCCACCGCTTGATCGGCAACTCGTAGCCGAACTGGTCCAGGACACGGGCGACGGACTGGTTGACGAGATCGTCGATCGTCACCGGGTTGGAGTAGAACGCCGGGACCGGGGGGAAGATGGTCGCCCCGATCTCCGCCGCGGTCGCCATCAGCCGCAGGTGGCCGAGGTGCAGCGGCGTCTCGCGGACCATCAGCAGCAGTCGTCGCTGTTCCTTGAGCACCACCCCGGCCGCACGGACGATCAGGTTGTCCTCGTAGCTGTTGACGATCCCGGAGAGGGTCTTGATCGAGCAGGGCGCCACGACCATCCCGTCGGTCTTGAACGAGCCACTGGAGATGCTCGCGCCGATGTCACCGACCGAGTGACCGGTGCTCGCGAGTTCCTGCACCTGCTCCGGGGTGTAGTCGGTCTCCAACCGCAAGGTGAGCGCCGCGGAGCGGCTCATGACCAGGTGCGTCTCGACGTCGAGTTCGCGGAAGGCCTCCAACAGCCGGATCCCGTAGATGCTGCCGGATGCGCCGGTCATGGCGACGATGACGGACATGAGCTTCTCCCTGGCCGGAGTGCGGGTCTCCGGCGGGTGCCGGTCTTCGGTCCTTCGGTACGTGCCGAGGGTCAGATGCGCGACTGGACGAGCGTCGAGGGAGCGAACAGTTCCTCCAGCTGCATGTCCCGGTGGATCAGCCCCTGCTCACGCATGTAGCGCAGGAACACGGTCAGCGCCTCACGGTTGGCGTCGAGCCCGTAGGGCCACGGGTCGTCACCGAAGACCTCGGCGCCCTGCTCGACGGCCTCGAGCAGGAAGGGCAGGGTCCACCGCAGGGCCGGCGCGTCCTCGATGCCCCCGATCGCGAGTCGCTTCGCGTCGATGAACGCCTTGGTCAGGCTCTGGGCCACCCAGGGATGGCGCTCGAGGACGTCGCGTCGCACCACGACCAGGTGCATGATCGGGAACAGCCCGGTCCGCGTGAAGTACTCGCGTTCCCGTTCGGCGTAGTCGGGGAAGAGCCGTCGCAGGGGGGGATCCTGCTGGCGGAAGGCGGAGGGCACACGTGGTGCCATGAGCGCGTCGATGTCCCCGTCGAGCAACGCCTGCGTCAGCGTCGTCTCCGTGAGCCGCTCGGTCCTGATCTCGTCGGGCAGGTCGAGCTTCTGCCGCTCCGCGCGACCGGGCTCCTCCATGCCACCGGTGACCCAGGTGACGTCGCGTGCCTCGAGTCCGTGGTCGTCGGCGAGGAACCCACGGGTCCAGATCGACGCGGTCATCTGGTACTCGGGGACACCGAACCGACACCCTCGCAGATCGGCGACGTCGGTCACCTCGCGGTCGGAGCGGACGTAGATCGACGAGTGGCGGAAGCTGCGCGAGAGGAAGATCGGCAGACCGAGGAACCGCTCGTCACCGTTGGAGCGGGCGATGGAGAACGACGACAGCGACATCTCGGAGACGTCGAACTCCGCGTGGCGGATCATCCGCCAGAAGATCTCCTCCGGCTCCAACTGCAGGACGTTGAGATCGACCCCCTCCGGCCGGATCCGTCCGTCGGCGAGCCCGGCCGTGCGGTCGTAGGGCCCGCAGGCCAGCGTCAGGTTCACACGGGTCACGATGTACCTCTCAGGGGCAGGGACGGCGCCGAGCGCCGGTGGGCGACCGGAGGACCGGGCTGGGGGTCAGTGGGCCGGCAGGCCCGGGTCGCGCTCGCGCCAGGAGGCGTCGGTGCCCGCCGCCTCGACACGCTCGCGGATCGGCAGGTCGAACACCCGGTTGATGCTGGTCCCGACCTGCGAGATGTCTGCACCGTAGATGTGCATGGAGATCGACTGGCTCTCGGACGCGTTGACCACCCGATGGATGTCCTCGTCGGGCGGCACGAGGCGGCAGACCTGGCCCGGGTCGTACACACCGACGCCTTCGTCGGTGAGCCACTCCTGGTCGCCCTCGGCGTGGAACGCGTAGCGCTCCTCGCGCTCCTTGCCCTCGAGCACACCGACGACACACCAACAGCGGTGGTCGTGGATCGGTGTGGCCTGTCCCGGCTGCCAGACCAACGACACGATCGAGTACTTGCCCTCGGGGTGCACGTGGACGACGTGCTGCTGGTACTCGTCGTCGCTGGGTACGCGGTGGCGGTCCTCGAGGAAGTCCGGCTCGGACAGCAGGTGTTCCGCGACCAGGTCGCCCGTCACGTCGGCGATCTTGTGGGGATCATCGGTCGAGTCGACGAGCGTGTCCATCCGTTCGATGAAGCGCGCGAGTGCGGGGTGGATCATCGGGTCCCTCCGGCGGTGTCGAGGACAGTGGGACGATCTGCGTCCGGTGGTCGGTCGGCGTCCGACGACGTGGGTGCGTCAGTGGTCGACGGCCAGGTCGTGGAGCAGTGGCTGGTTGGGCAGCGGGGCGACCTCGACCTCGTCGACCGCCGCGACCGTGCACGTGTACTGGCGCTTGCCGTCGACGACCGCGATGCACTCCTTGCAGGCGTTCGCGCAGCGGCAGGCGAAGCGGAACGCCAACGAGGGATCGTGGTGCTCACGGATCCACATGAGCGCATCGAGGACGGTCATGCCCTCGTACTCGGGGACCTCGTAGGTGTCGGTCCGCCCGTCCTGGCGTTGGATCTGCAGCTTCATCGCGGCGTCCTCTCGCGTGGGTCGGTGTCGATCGGTGGTGGGGTCCACGATGCGGGGTCCGCATCGAGCGTGACCACGTCCTCCCACCGGACGTCGAGCGAGCCTTCGGGCGTGCGGCGCGTCACGGTGTTGGCCAGCAGGCGCTCGTCCTCCTGCGGGAAGTCGTCGCGCTGGTGGGCACCTCGGGAGTCGGTGCGGGCGAGGGCGGCCGTGCGCACGAGATCGGCGACGTCGAGCATGCCGCGCAGCTCGAACCACTCCTGCCACTCGAGGTTGAACGCCTCGCGTTGGTCGACGCGGGCGCGGGTCTCGAACTCCTCACGCACCTCGGCGATCTGCTCGCGGGCCACCTCGAGCCGATCCTGGTCACGGAACGGACCGACGTTGCGCCACATGATGTCCTTGAGACGCGAGCGCAGGGCCGGGAGGAACACGTCACTGTCGTGGTTCCGGCCCCGGACCCCCGCGATGGTGGCGAGCGCCTCGTCCATCGCCGCCGAGGCGGTGGCATCGGGCTCGGGGGTGCCGCCGACCGTCTTCACGGCGTAGCCACCGGCGGCTTCGCCGGCGCGTGCACCGAAGACGAACGCTTCGGTGAGGGCGTTGCCCGACAGCCGGTTGGCGCCGTGCTGGCCGCCGACCGCCTCACCGGCGGCGAAGAGCCCGGGCACGTTGGTCCGCATGTCGATGTCGACCCGCACGCCACCGATGGTGTAGTGAGCGGTCGGCGCGACCTCGACGGCGCGCTCGCTCACGTCGATGCCCTGCTCGAGCAGCCGGTCGTAGGCCGCGGGGAACGCGTCGCGGATCTCTTCCCGGGTGAGGTCGGTGAAGTCCAGCCAGGCACCGCCCGCCGGGCTGCCTCGGCCCTCCTCGACCTCCTTGAGGATGCCGTAGGTCACGACGTCACGGGTGGCGGTGTAGGTGCCCTCGTCGGCGACGCCGGCGTAGCGCTCGATGAACTCCTCGCCCTCACCGTTGAGCAGCTTGCCCCCCAGTCGGTACCGGAAGGGGTCCCACATGATCGGGTCGAGACCGATCGTGCGCGGCGCGAGGTTGGCGATGGGGAAGAACTGGACCATCTCCATGTCGACCAGGTCCGCCTGGACACCCAACGCCAGGGCGTACGCGTCACCGGTCATGTTCACCGACGCCGAGTTGCGGGCGTACAGCTCGGTCAGCCCACCACAGGCCAGGATCACCGACGGCGCCCAGAACGCGACCTGGACACCCTCCTTGACCTCCAACGCCGCCGCCCCGACGACCGCGCCCTGATCGTCCTGGATGAGGTCGGTGACCACGGTCGTGTCGTGCGACTCGACCTCCTGACGACGCAGCTCCTTCTTCAGACCCCGCACGACGCCGGTCCCGGTCTGCAGGGCGCCGACGTAGCAGCACCGCTTGCGGGAGTGGCCCGGCGCCTTGACCTGGTCGAGCTTGTCGCCGTTCTGGGCCCAGTTCACGCCCCGTTCCCAGCTCTCGAGGATCCGGGGCGGTCCGTCCTGGCACATCAGCGCGGACAGCTGCTCGTTGTTGAGCCCTCGTCCGCTCTCCAGGGTGTCGGCGTAGTGCAGCTGCCAGCTGTCGTCCTCGGCGTGGCCGACCGCCGCCGCAACGGTCATCTGCGCCATGATCGTGGCACCGCCGCGCCCGACCATGCTCTTGTCCAGCAGGATGACCCGCGCCCCTTGACGTCGGGCTTCGGCGGCCGCGTACATGCCCGCAGCACCGGCACCGATCACCAACACGTCGGTCGTGACGTCGCGGCGGTTCATCGCTGCTCCTCCTGGCCCAGGGGCCCCTCGTAGGAACGCAACCAGTCGACGAGTTCGACGAGGCGCCCGACGCAGTGGTCGTGGTAGGCCTGGCCCTTGTCCGCGGAGACCCCGAGCGAGGAGCTCAGGCTCCCGGTCGGTGCGAACCGCCGCTGTTCCGCCCCGGACCAGATGATGTCGACGCCGTCCGGTGCCGGGCCGAACAGGTCGTCGCCCACGAACCCGCCGAACAGCTCGTCGAAGTCGATCGCGGGGTCCTCCAGGCGGTCCATGCGGATCGAGCCCGGGAAGCGGTGCTCCACGTGGGAGAGCTCGAGCTCGCCTGCGTGGTGCTCGCGGACGTCCTTGATCGTGGGCGCGGCGGAGCGTGCGAGGTGCAGCGGGTCGGCGACCGCGAAGATGACGTTGGGCAGCTCCTCCTCGTGCAGCACCCGCACCGCGGAGGTCAGCGCGGGCAGGTTCGAGCCCTTGTGGCCGTTGACCAGCACGATGCGGTCGAAGCCGTGGCTCGCGAGACTGCGACACACGTCCCGGACGACCTCGATGAGGGTGTCCGGACGCAGGCTGAGCGTGCCGGCGAAGCCACCGTGGTGGGACGAGTCGCCGTACCACAGCGGTGGGGCGCAGACCACGTCGCGACGCTGTGCGGTGTCCTCACACAGGGTGATGGTCACGTAGGTGTCGACCCCCAACGGACCCGCAGGGCCGTGCTGCTCCGTGCTCCCGATGGGCACGAGCACGACCCGATCCCGATCGAGGTAGCTCTGGGCTTCCTCCCAGGTCAGATCCTGGAGCCAGACGCTCGGTAGCGTCGGCGGCGTGTCACCCATGGCTCGTCCTCCCCACCCATGCTGCAGACGGGCGACCAAGGCCCGTGCCTGCAACCATCTCCGTAAGTCCTCTGACGTCTTACTGCTCAAGGTAGCTGATGCCCGACACCCCGACAAGGGTCGGACCTGGCTGACAGGGCCGTTCCTGGCGGGGTGGAGCCGCCGCGCTCAGGGCACGCAGGCGGCCAGGGCCCGCGAGACCAGCACGGGGATCATGGCCGTGCGGTAGCGAGCGGTCGCCCGGGTGTCGTCGATCGGCACGCACGCATCGCCCGCGAGCACCGCTGCCTGGTTGATGGCGCGCTCGAGATCGGGACCGACCGCGACACCCTCGAGCACCTGCTCCGCCGCCACCACGCGACGGGGGGTCGGCGCTGCGGCACCGATCGCGACCCGGGCCTGCGCCACGGCACCGTCGACGATCTCCAACCGTGCGGCGGCACTCACGACCGCGATGTCGACGGAGCGCCGCAGCTCGATGCGCCGGTAGGCCGACCGTCCCGCGGTCGCCGGCAGCGTCACGGCGATGAGCAGCTCACCCGGCCCGAGCACGGTCTGGCCCGGACCCGACCAGAACTCCTCCAGGGGGACCGCGCGGACGCAGTCCGGGCCGGCGATGCGGGCGGTGGCGTCGTGGACGAGCAGCGGGGTCGCGGACTCCGCGGCGGGCGAGGCGTTGCAGAGGTTGCCGCCGACCGTCGCCATCGCCTGGATCTGGCGTCCACCGAGCAGCCTGGCGGCCTCGACGAGCGCGGGCCAGGCCGCGGCGGCGTGCTCCGAGGCCAGCAACCGGCGCATCGTCACGCCGGCACCGATGCGCTCCTCGGAGAGTTCCGCCAACCCGTCGACGGCGCTGAGATCGACCACCGTGTCCGGTCGGCGTCGCCCGAGGCGGACCTGGACCATCAGGTCGGTCCCGCCGGCGATCGGGCGCGCACCGTCGCTCGTCCGGAGCGCGTCCACGGCCTCGGCGACGGACGTCGGCCGGAGGTAGGTGACCTTCGTGGGGTCCATCACGCTGCTCACGATGCGTCCTCCTGGAGCGCCTCCCAGAGGCGTTCGGGTGCGATGGGCACGTGCCGTGGCCGAACCCCGGTCGCGTCGTGGATGGCGTTGGCCACCGCTGCGATGGTCGGGTTGATCGCCGCTTCGGCGAGGCTCTTCGCGCCGTGGGGACCGTTCGGCTCGTACCCCTCGACGAACTCCACCACCGTCCGGGCGGGCATGTCGCCCGCACCCGGGATCCGGTAGTCGAGGAAGCTGGGGTTGCGCACCGCGCCATCGACGATGTCGACGTCCTCCATCAGCGACCACCCGACGCCCTGGGCGATGGCACCGAGCACCTGGCTGCGCGCCGTCGAGGGGTTGAGGATGGTGCCGGAGTCGTGCACGGCCCAGTAGCCGATCACGCGCGCCTGCCCCGTGTCGCAGTCGACCTCGACCTCGGCCACGTGCGCGGCGAAGGGGTAGGCGACCGATGGGTTGCCGTACTTCTCGGCGTCGAGGTCCTCGGTGTCGGGGCGGTGGACGCCCTCACCGAGCAGCGGCAGCCCGCAGTGCACCACCTGGTAGTCGTGGGCCGCGTCCGCCAGGGTCGATGACCGTCCGCTCACCGCGTGCGTGACCTTCGGACCGTCCCACTCGAGCTCCGAGGCATCGACCTGCCAGCCGGAGGCGATGAAGGCGGTGAGTCGCTCGCGCGCCGCCCTGGTCGCCTCGACGGCGGCCATCCCCGCCATCGTGGTCGCCCGCGAGGCCAGCGTGCCGACCGCGTCCGGGCTCATCGCGGAGTCGACGCCCTGCACCTGCACGTCGTTGGGAGCGCAGCCGAGACCCTCCGCGACGATCTGCGACAGGATCGTGACCTGTCCTTGCCCGAGGTCCGGTTCGCCGACGAACAGCGACACCCGGCCATCACCCCCGAGCCGCACGATCGCCGACGAGCCGTCGAAGTCCTTGAGGATGGGTTTGTAGCCCGAGACGTGGTGCGCGATGGCCATGCCCATGCCCCGACGGATACCGGTGCGCCCGCGGGTGCCCTCGACCAACGCCCGGCGTTGGGGGTAGCCCGAGAGTTCGCGCGCGCGGTCGAGGCAGGCGGGCAGCTCCGAGGAGCTGATCAGCCAGCCGTGCATGGTGCGTTCACCGGCCTTGGCCGCGTTGCGTCGGCGCAGTTCGATCGGGTCGTGATCGAGCCGCTCCGCGATCTCGTCGATGAGCTGTTCGATGCCGAACAGCGCCTCCGCGTTGCCGAAGCCACGCATGGCGGTGGTCGGTGGCTCGTTGGTGTACGCCAGCCGGCCCGAGCCCTGCATCGACCCGAAGTGGTACAGCGAGTCGACCCGGTGGACCGCCGTCGCCAGGATCGCGGGGGACCAGAACACCCGTGCACCCGCGATCCCCGTGACCTCGGTCTCGCGGGCCACGAAGCGTCCCTCGGCGGTGACGCCGATGCGGTGCTGGAAGTGGAACGGCGGTCGCGGGCGCGCGATCGCCGCGTCCTCCTCGCGGTCGTACACGAGGCGGACCGGTGCCCCGGCCGCACGGCTCAGACACGCGACGATCAGCGGCTCGAGCATCTCGTACTTCGCCCCGAACGAGCCACCGATCGGCGGCACGACCATCCGGATGTGATCGAGCGGGATCCCGAGTGCCGACGCGTAGGTGATGCGGGCCTTGTAGGGGATGTGCGTGGGGACGGTGAGCGTGTACCGGCCGTTGGGGTGGGCCTCGGCGAGGACGCCGATGGGCTCGAGGTAGCCGTGGTAGATGCGGTTGGTCGTGAACTCGCCCTCGACGACCAGATCCGCGGCGGCCCAGCCCGCCTCGAGGTCGCCTCGGTCGATCGCGAACGCGTTCGCGACGTTGTCGGGTCGCTCGTCCCAGATCGGTGGCGTGTCCGGTGCGAGCGCCTCGAACGGATCGAAGACGGCCGGCAGCGGCTCGATGTCGACCTCGATCAGCGCCGCCGCCTCGCGCGCCGCCTCCGGCGAGGTCGCCGCGATCGCCGCGATCTCATCACCGATGTAGCGGACCTTGTCCTCGGCGAGGATGCGCCAGTCCGGCACGTAGGGGCCGAACGGGATGCTGGGGGTGTCCGCGCCCGTCAGCACCGCTCGGACGCCGGGGACGCGCTCGGCCCGCGAGGTGTCGATGGAGCGGATGATGCCGTGCGCCACCTCACTGCGGACGATGGCGGCGTGCAGCATGCGTGGCACCGTGAGGTCACCGACGTAGTCGGCGGCCCCGGTGAGCTTGTCCCGCATGTCGGTCTGCGCGATCCCTTGACCGATCCAGCGGGGGGCGATCCCGGTCACGACGCCACCTCCCGGTCCGTGCCGTGCCCACACGCATCGACGATGGCATCGACGATGCTCTCGTAGCCGGTGCACCGACACAGGTTCCCCGACAGCGACTGCACGACCTGTTCGCGGTCGAGCACCTCCCCGTTGGCGACCGTCTCGGCGGCTGCGACGATGAAGCCGGGGATGCAGTAGCCGCACTGGCTCGCGTTGTGATCCGAGAACGCCTGCTGGACGGGGTGCAGCTCCCCGTCGGTCTCGAGTCCCTCGATCGTCGTGACGTCGCGCCCCGCGGCCTGCGCGACCGGCATGAGGCACGAGGTGATGGCGACACCGTCGACGAGCACCGTGCACGACCCACAGTCGCCCGCGCGGCAGCCCAGCTTGGTCCCGGTGAGCCCGAGTTCGTCCCGCAGGACGTCCGCGAGGACGCTCATCGGTGCCGCCTCGACCTCGACGTCATCGCCGTTGACACGCAACGGCAGCCGCTCGGCTCCGTTGCGCTGCTCCCGGTGGTCCTGTGCCATCGCACGCTCTCCATCCCAGACTCGCCATCGAAACGTCAGACCTCTTAGGACATCGAGAATACGTCACGCACGTCAACTAACACAAGACCCCATGCGTCTACGCCGGAACGAGAAGCGCTCCTAGCACGCAGACGGACGTCTGACAGCCTAGGATCGGAGCCCGATGCGCCCGGGGGCCGTCACGGACCGACCTCGGGCGGCCACCTGCGGTGGAGCGCTGCTCGGCCGCCACATCACGAGGAGCCGACGTTGACCGAGATGGCCACCCCACCGTCGCGTCGGCGCTCGGCCTACGACACGCACTACGAGCAGGCCAAGCAGGACCTCGAGGCGCTCGCCGCCAAGCTGGCCGCGGCCGGTGAGGCACGCCTGCCGGCCGAGGACCGGCTCGCGGAGGAGATCGGGTTCAGCCGACCCACGGTGCGCTCCGCCCTGCTGGCGATGCAGAAGGAGGGCAAGGTGCTCCGGCTCCACGGGGTCGGCACCTTCATCAACCGACACGCCCTCGACATCCGTGCCAACCTCGCCGAGGATCTGCCGTTCCTGCAGGTGATCGAGAACCTCGGCTTCGAGCCGAGCTTCGACATCGTCCGCCTGGCGCAGGACCGACTCCCCGACGAGGTCGCCGCACGGTGCGGCGCCCCCACCTCGAGCGACGGGTTGATAATAGCCCCGGTCTTACGGGCCTCGGGCCGTGCGGCGGTGTTAAGCCCGGACCACATCCCGCTCGACAACATCCACGCGCCCGTCCAGGAGCTGACCGCCGAGCGTTCCACCTTCGCCTTCATGCGCCGCTGGACCGGCCAGACCATCCGTTACTCGGTCGCCCGGATCCGGGCGATCATCGCCCCCGCAGACGTCGAGGCAGCACTCGGTCTCCCCGCGTCGTCGCCGGTCCTGTTGCTCGACCACCAGCACATCGACGGGAACGATCGGGAGCTCGGGGTCACCCACTCCTACATCCGTGACGGCATCATCGACTTCTCGATGGTCCGCACCGGCAAGGACGTCTGAGCCGACGTGCACGAACGAGGGCCCACCCCCCACGGGTGGGGGCCGCGTTGAGGCGTGGGTCCAAGCCGGGTGGGTGCGCCCCAAGCGGGGCGGGCCCGCAACGCCCGGCTCCCCCCCCGGCCCCCCCGCCGCCCCCCCCCCGCGGGGGGGGGCCCCTCGTTCGTGGGTCGTGCCACTCGTGGTCGGTCAGACGAAAGCGGGACGCGCCTTGAGCTGGTCGATCTCGAACCCGGCGACCTTCTTGTAGTCGTCGGAGATCGCCTGCAGCTCCTCCTGGGAGATGACGTCGTCGATGTCATCGAACGGCTGCCCGTTGGTGCGCTCGTGGACCACCTGCAGGATGCGGTCCGGCGGCGCCGCACGGTTGCGCAGCACGACCCGGCCGGTGGCCTCCACGCGCTCCGCGTCGTACTCCTGCATGGCGGCCTTCGTGACCCCGTGACGCTTGATGCACCCGGCCATGAACCGTGCATCGAGGATCGACTGCCCCGCACCGTTCGAGCCGCGTGGGTACATCGGGTGGGCGGCGTCGCCCATCATGGTGATGCGATCGAAGGTCCACGTGGGGAGCGGATCGCGGTCGACCATCGGGAAGACGAGGTAGCGCTCGGGCTTGTCCAGCAGCTCCGGGACGTCCAACCAGTCGAAGTGCCAGTCGGCGTACGGCTCGTAGAAGTCCTCGAGCTTGGCGTCGGAGTTCCAGTCGTAGGAATCCGGTCGCGGACGCTCCAGCGTCGCGACGAAGTTCATCAACTGGTTGCCCTCGTCATCGATGTCGTCGCGGATGGGGTAGACCATCAGCTTGCCGACGTCCATCCACCCGATCCGCACCGTGTTGGCGCCGCTGAGCATCGGCTGCCACGGCGTGACCCCGCGCCAGATGGTGAGCCCCGAGTAACGCGGCTCGCCTTCGTCGGGGTAGAACTGCTTGCGGATGACGGAGTTGATGCCGTCGCAGCCGACGACGATCTTCCCCCGCGCGGAGGGCTGCTCGTTGCCCTCCTTGTCGATGAAGTGCGCCGTCGCGCCGTCCTCGTCCTGCGTGACGTGGGTGCACCGGCGATCGGTCACGACGCTGTCGGGGCCCAACCGCTCGAGGACGGCGTTGAGGAAGGTGACCTGCATGTCGCCGCGGTGCAGGGAGAACTGCGGCCAGGGGTAGCCGGCCGCCTCGCCCGCCGGCTCGGTGAAGATGAGCTGGCCGTGGTGGTTGAAGTACGAGGCGTCCTTGGTCCGGATCCCGACCTCGTCGAGTGCGGGCACCAGGTCGAGCTGGTCGAGTTCCTTGACGGCGTGGGGCAACAGGTTGATCCCGGCTCCCACCTCACGGATGTCCTTCACCGCCTCGTACACCCGGCAATCGACCCCGATCTCGTGCAGGCTCAGCGCCAGGATCAACCCGGCCGCTCCCGCCCCGACGATGAGGACCTCTGTGTCGGTCGTCTCGCTCATCCCGCTCCCTTCGTCCGCGATGCGTCGCGCCCGTCCGTGTCCGTCGGGTGCGGCTTGGTGGGTCGCACTCGGCCACCGTCCGTGTCGGACGGAGCCCGAGCTCCTCCCTTGAGGTCTGACCTCTGACGCTAGCGTAGCGACGGTCCAATATGCGGTCAAGTGGACCGCAATGCGACCCAGCGGTGGCGTCACGACGGCTGATCGCCGGTCGCGGTGGTCTCACCGGCAGCAGCAGCCGCCATGGCACGCCGCCACCAGGCCAGACACACCACGATGGCACCGAACGAGCAGGCCAGCAGGACAGCGAAGCCGACCGCGTAGTCGTCGGTCAGATCGACGATCGCACCGAAGGCGACGGGGCCCAGCATGAAGCCGCTGTAGACGCCCAGCATCACCTGACCGGATGCCTTGCCGGTGCGCGCCGGGGCGACGCCCCGCACGATCGCCATCATCATGACGACGGTGCTCGGCAGGGTGGCCCCGGAGAACAGCACCACCCCGACCCACAACCACAGCGGCCCCGCCACGGCAGAGGACCAGATCGCCACGACGGCGAGCGCGGACAGCGACGCCACCACCAGCATCGGCACCACTGCGGTCCGGAAGCGCTCCGCGAACCGGCCCCAGACGATCCGGCCGGGGATCCCGACGCCCCCGACGACGCCCGCCACGGCCCCCGCCTGCGTCTCGGTGAAGCCCAACACCTCGAAGGTGTACAGCGGCAGGTAGACGTTCACCCCCTGGATGACCATCCCCACCAGCAGGCCGAACACCGCCAACCAACCGACCATCGGGTGTGCGAGACCACGGGGACGTTGCGCCCGGGGCAGACGCTCGCCGCGATCGTCGGACAGGTACCAGCTGAGGACCAGCGCGAGCGCGACGAACACCAGGCCCGTGAGGCTCGCCGCCCGCCACCCGACGTAGACCGCGACGGTGGGCAGCAGTGCGCCGGCGAACGCCTGGGCCATCTGTACCCCGGACTGCTTCACCCCCAGCATCAGACCACGTTGTCCCGCGGGGACCTGTTGGCCGAGCAGTCGGTTGGTGACCGGGTTCGATGCCGCCAGTGGTACCCCGGCGAGCACCATCGCGACGGCCAACCACCAGAAGCCCGGCGCGATCGCGACCCCGACGAGGGCGAGACCGGCCACGGCGTGGAGGATGAACAACCACCGGCGGGTGCCGAGCCGGTCGGTCAGGCCCCCGCTGGCACTCGAACCGAGCGTCGCGACGCCGAAGGCGACGGTCGCCAGCGTCCCGAGCTCGGTCCGGGTCAGCCCCAGGTCCTGGATGATCGACGGCGCGAGCGCGCTGAGGATGTAGGGGACCAGTGGTCCGATCCCCATCGAGAGCGCGAGCAGACCGCCGAACCCCATCCGCCACGCGAGCGAACGGGCGCTCGCCTCGTCACCGGGCACCGGCGCCTCCGCGCTCCGCGGCGTCGGAGCTCACCCTCGGTGTGCCATGAAGTGGTCGATGGCCGCCTGCGCGACGATCTCGTCCTCGTCCGCCGTCCCGCTCGAGCACCCGATACCGCCCACGACAACGCCGTCGATCTCGACGGGGAGCCCGCCGGGGATGATGCAGAAGCGGCCCTGGTTGGTGACGTGGATACCCCACGTCGGACCATCCGGTCGGGTGTTCTGCTGGTAGAAACGGGTCGGCCGGCGCGCGCCGGCGCCCCCCCGCGGGGCCGCCGGGGGGGGGTGGGGCTGCGGGCACATCGGGGGCGGCGGGCGGGCGCGGGCGCCGGTGTAGGCCTTGTCGATCGCGATGTCGATGGAGGTCGGCTTGCCGCCGTCCTCGCGCTCGAACGCGAGCAGGCCACCGGATTCGTCGGTGATGGCGGTGCACATCGGGACGCCGATCTCGGCGCTCTTGATCGCGGCACCGGCCAAGAGCAGACGTGCGTCGTCGATGGACAGACGGGTCACGGACACGGTCATGGGGATCTCCTCGTGGGCACCAGCTAGATACTAGCCTTCAGTCAAGTACTCTAGTGGTGGTCCTTCGGTGACGTCCACGGCACCCGGCGTGACGGTCCCGGCGGACCGGCCCTCGTGGCGGCGGACGCCCGAGGCCACCGACGCGGAGGAGCGGGCAGTGACCACGACCGACCGACTGCACGGGATCATGGGGGCGTGCCTGACCCCGTTCGACGCGATGGGCGGTGTCGACCTCGACGCGCTCGGCGCCCAGATCGACCTGCTCGTCGAGGACTGCGACGCGGTCGCGCTCGGCGCCGTGGAGGCGGCCGAGTACCACGTCCTCGACGACGGCGCGCGTGCGGCGCTGTTGCGCGAGAGCATCGCCAGGGTCGACGGGCGCATCCCGGTCCTGGCGGGCGCGTCCGCCGCCACTCCGGATGGCTGTCTGCGGTGGATCGAACTGGCCGCGGACGCCGGCGCCGACCTCGCCTACGTGCTGATGCCGACGACTCCGTGGGGCGGGCAGCCGTCACGCGGCGCCCTGGTCACCTTCTTCACCGAGGTCACCGAGCGCAGCCCTCTCCCGGTCGTCGCCTACCACAACCCCTCCAACGGCGCGGACCCCGACATCGCGACCTTGGTGGAGTTGAGCCGGTTGGACGGCATCGTGGGGTTCAAGGAGAGCTCGCGCGACATCACGAAGATCTCCCGCCTGATCCACGAGGTGGACCTCCCCGGCCACGCGTCGTACTTCACGACGATGCAGCCCATGCTCATCACGCTGATGCTCGGCGGGGCCGGCGCCACGATGCCTCCACCGGGGACCCGCATCGCCGCCAAGGTGCGCGATGCACACGCCGCCGGCGACCTCGACGCAGCGGTCGCCTGGCAGCGGCTGTTCGCCTACTTCCCCGGCGTGTGGGGGCGTCACGGGCTCGCGCCCGTCATGAAGGCCGCCCTCGGCCACCTCGGCATCGACATCGGTGGGCCGGCACGTCCCTTCGACGCCGTCCCCGATGACGTGCGGGCCCAGCTCGGGCGGTTCCTCGACGGTTGCGGCCTGGCGCAGGGCGTCCCCGCGGACCCCGCGACGCTGCGGACGCTGGTGCCATGACGGACGCGGATCGCGCCGCCGAGCGCCACGTCGTCGTGCTCGATGACGACGCTCAGCCGACCGGATCCATGCCGAAGTTGGCCGCCCACCAGGGAGAGGGCCGGCGCCACCTCGCGTTCAGTGTCGTCCTGCAGGACCCGGACGGTCGACTGCTGCTCCAACGACGCGCGGAGACCAAGCACCACTTCGCCGGCGACTGGGCCAACACCTGCTGTAGCCACCCGTCCCCCGGCGAGGGGGTGCAGGTGGCGGCGAGACGTCGACTCGGTGAGGAGCTCGGCATCCGGACAGCGCCGTCGCTCGCGGCGTGGAACGCGTTCTCCTACCGCGCCCGGGACGAGCGGTCGGGACTCATCGAGGTGGAGTACGACGTCGTGGTCCGAGGACGGGTCCCTGCGGACCTGCCGCTCGAGCCGGACCCCACCGAGGTCGCCGAGGTCGCCTGGTTCACACCGAGCGAGATCGACCGGCTGCTCGACGATCCCGGGCGCCGCGTCGCGCCGTGGTTCCCCCTGGTGCTGGCCGCGCTACGCGGGGGACCAGGCCCGATCGCCCCGGGGATACCCCTCTGAGTGGCTCGCTGTCCGACGGGTGTGCCACCCGACCAGATACTCGACTACCGTCAACGACCGACGTCCCTCATAGCGGACCGACGTCGCGCAACCCGCGCCTGTGACCGGAGGCAGCCCATGTTCGAGAATGTCGTCGTCGGCGTGAAGGTCGACCAGGACCACGAGGAACTGATCCGCTGCGTCCGGGAAGCGGCCGCTCCCGGGGCGCGTGTGCACGTCGTCACCCTCGTCCGGGTGGGGAAGGACGGGGACGAGCCCCGTCGACGCGAGCGCGCGAAGGACGGGCTCGAGCGGCTGGTGGCACCGCTCGCCGCCGATGGCTACGACACGAGTTGCGAGGTCGAGTTCATCGGTGTCGCCGCCGGGCAGGAGTTGCTGCGCATCGCCGAGGAACGGGATGCCGACCTGATCGCGGTGGGGCTCGGCAAGCGCAGTCGGGTGGGCAAGGCCCTGCTCGGCAGTGACGCACAGGCCGTCATCGTCGGCGCCACCTGTCCCGTGATCATGATGCGTCTCGGCGACGAACACGGCTGACGCCGGCCGCTGCACCCGCCCGCCTGATCCTGGACCGACGGGCCGTGGTCGGAGGGCTGTGCCGAGGTGTGCCTCGCAGCCGTGATCGGTCCGGCTGGTCGTGCACGCGGTCACGCGGCGTCCCCGGCTCAGGCCGACGTGCGCCGCCCGGCGCCTCCGAGTGCGACCGTGACCGCGGCTGCCGTCTCACTCACGGCCGAGGCGGCAGCGAGGAGCTCGGCCTCGCCGAACCGGGTCGCGGCGGCCGAGACACCGATCGCGGCCACGAGTCGGCCCTCGTGGTCACGGATGGGAGCCGCGGCCGCGTGGACGTCACCCCACCGGTCCCCGTGGCTGAGCTCGTACCCGTTGTCCCGGATGGCGGGGAAGCGTGCCAGCCACCGCGCCTCGGCAGCGTCGAAGCCCTCGAGGTCGTCCACGGCGTGGTCCATGAGCAGACAGCGGCCCGAGGCGATCAACAGCGCCGGCTCTCGCGCACCGAGGTCGGTGTGGGTGCGCAGGGCCTGCCGCCCGGACACCTTGGCCACACAGACCGCGTGCTGCCCGTCGAGCACCCACAGCGTGGTCTGCTCCCCCACCGATCGCGCGAGTTCACGCAGGAACGGCTGGGCCACTTCCGTCGGCGTCTGCACGATCGCCGCCTGGCTGATGCGCAGCACCGCGTACCCGAGCCGGTACTGCTTGGAGTCCTCGTCCTGCCGGAGGTAGCCGCGCTGCTCGAGGTTGCGGAGCAACCGGTGCAGGCTGGCCTTGCCGATGCCGAGCTCCCGGCTGAGGGCAGAGAGCCCCCAGACGGGCTGGTCGGGCGTGAAGGCCTCGAGGACATCCAACGCGCGGTTGAGCGTGCTCAGGGTCTCAGCAGGCGGTGACACGTCGGCTCTCCTGGACAGCCCGGCACACCGTGATCGGATGCAGGCACTCGAACCGACCACGATACCGCTCGGGCTGTACGCCCCGTCGACCACTCATCGTTCGGGGCCGAGGGGGGCGGTACGGACGAGCGCAGCCGCCACCACGAGACCGGCACCCGATGCGAAGAACACGGCACCGGCGCCGAACCCGGCCGCGACGACACCGAGGGACATCGGCACCACGACCTGCGAGAGCCGGTTCCCGGTCGTCCTGACCGCCAGGGCCAGACCCCGTGAGCCGGTGGGGGCCCGTGAGGACACCCACGCCGTGGTCATCGGCATGCCCACGCCGAGCGTGAAGCCCGCGACGGCCAGGAGCAGGAACAGGATCGCGACCGGCAGACCGAAGGCGATCCCGGTCATGCAGGCGCCCGCGACCGCCATCGACCCGAGCAGCAACGCACGACGCCCCCAGGCCCGCAGCAGCACGCCCATCGACAACCGCGACGCGATCGTCATCGCGGCGCGGGTCGCCAGCAGGTACCCGATCACGCTCGGCGGGATGCCGCGCTCCTCCCCCACGACGGGCAGGTAGGCGATCAGCAGGTCCAGCGTCGTGAGCGCGGCGATGCCGACGTACATCGCCTGCGGCATCCCCGCGATCCGCAGGAGTTCACCGACGCCGGTCCGGCGCAGCTCGGTGTCGCTCGTGCTCGCCGGGGGGCTCGAGGCGACACCCGTCGACAACACCAGGGTCGCCACAGCCAGGCCGCCCAGCACCAGCAGCGTCGTCAACGTGGTCGCACCCAGCGGACCCGTGGGACCGAGATCGATGATCAGCCCCGAGAGCAGCGGACCCGTGAAGTGCCCGACGGCGACGGCGACCGAGAGCCGTGCGAACCGGTGATCGCCAGCACCACGCGCACTGTTGCCGGCGTGGGTCTGGGCCGAGATGGCCATGCACACCTGTCCGAGCCCCAGCAGGCCCTGCATCACCACCAGCGCGGCCACGAACGGGAAGCTCAACCCGACCGCCGCGGCAGCCGCCAGCAGCGTCGCACCGATCACCAGGAAGCGCCGTTCGCCCAGACGATCGACGGCACGCCCCAGCGGCACGGCGGCGAACACGGCCAGCGTGGCGAACGCACCGGCGATGATGCCGATCTCGAACGCGCCCGCTCCCAGCTCGATCGCGCGGTAGGAAGCGGTCGGTCTGACTCCCTCGACCGTCGAGGTCGCGAGCGCCATGGTCACGAGCACGCGCCCCTCACCCGGATCGAGCCTGCCACGCAGCCCGTTCATCGCCAGTGCCACGGCGTGGTCGGCCGTCGAGCGGTGGCGGGGATCGAGCGCGCCGTGCGGGAGGCCCTCATGCTGCGGCAACCGCGCCGGCGATGCGGCCGCTGAACAGGCTCGGGCCGACCATCGTGCCCTCCAGGGCACCGCGACCGTTGATGCGGCCCCCCGCCATCCCGGCCACCTCGCCCGCGGCGAGCAGCCCGTCGATCGGCGTGCCGTCCTCGGCCAGTACACGGGTGAACGGATCGGTCCGGACGCCTCCGAGCGTCTTCCGGGCGATCGGGAACAGCTGGATCGCCGTGTAGGGCGGCTGGTCGAGCGGTCGGAGACCCGCCAACGGCCGCCCGTGGACCGGGTCGTGACCGAGGCCCTCCGCGCGCGCGGCGTTGTGCTCCGAGATCGTGCGCTGGAGCGCCGCACCGTCGATGCCCGCCTCGTCGGCGAGCTGTCGGAGGTCGTCGCCACGGTGGACGAACGGTGACGTGGCGAGCAGGCGTTCGATCGCCTCGCGGTCGGGACGGGTCCCGCTCCGGTAGGCCGGTGCGGCGATGGTGAGCGAGGCAGCGATCGGCGCGTCGACGATGGCCCATGCGGTCGCACCGGCCTGGGCCAGGAGCGCGGGCGTGCCGGTCGCCCCACCACGCTTCGACTCGTCGTGGAACCGCCGACCATCACGATCCACCCACACCTCGCCATCCATCCCACGCAACACCAGCCCACGATCGCCTGCCGGATCGGCCGGATCCGGTGTCGCGTAGGGGTACATCCAGATGGCATCGAGGTTGACCAGCTGCGCACCGGTGTCGGCGAGCATCCGGTGGCCCTGCCCGGTCGCGCCCGCCCCGCCGCCCAGCAGGATCCGATGTCCACTCCCCCGGGTACCGAGTCGCTCGTCCACGCTGGCGCGGTCGCTCGCGAACCCACCGGTCGCCAGGATGACCGTGCGTGCGTACCGCTGATGCTCGCGACCGTCGGCCTTCGTCCGGACACCGACGACACGGCCACCCTCCCGGAGCAGCCCCTCGACGCGGACCCCGAGCGACCAACGGATGGCAGCGCACCGCCGCGCCCGTCGCTCCAGGACCTGCATCAGGGCACGCCCACCGCCCAACGGGGCGTGCCACCTCGGGACCCGGTTGCCCTCCTGCGGACGCACGTCGCCGAACCGGAGGCCGAGGTCACCCAGGTAGCGCCAGAGCTCACCCGAGCTCGCGCGCAGGTAGCGCTCCGCCCAGACGAGGTCGGCGTCCGGTCCACCCCAACGCGACCAGTCCTCCAGCGCGCGCTCGGGGTCGTCGTCGATCCCCAGCTCGGTCTGTCGTGGCGTGCCGGCCAGACACATCCCGCCCCCGGCGATCCTCGCGGTACCACCCGCGACGGGGTCCGCATCGACGATCGTGACCCGGCAACCGCGGTGGGCCGCTTCGATCGCGGCAGCGATCCCCGCGACCCCGGCTCCCGCTACGACGACATCGACCTGGTTCACCAGCCCAGCATGCTCCGGGGCATGCGGAGGTTCAGCAGCTCCTGGGCCGCCGTGATGGCGATGACCGCCCCCACCGCGCCGATGAGCGCGAACCGCCACGACTGCTTGCCCTCGAAGCGGAAGAAGACGATGAGGAAGGCCGCCGAGGCCACCCGGGCGCCCGCGACCCACATGACGCCGATGTACGCCAGCATCCAGCCGAAGTAGCGCAGTCCCGCGAACAGTTCCTGGGTCTCGGCCGCGACCACCTCTTCCGGGTCCTGCTCGACGACCGCCTCCACGTCGCCACGATCGGCGTTCACGAACGCGTGACCGGTGGACCGCAGCCGCCGGTAGTCCAGGACGAGGTTGAGGATCCCGAGCACGAGACCGAACCCGGTGACGGTCAGCGGCAGGATGGACGCACGCATCTGCCAGTCGAGCGCCACGAACGCCGCCGCGCCGAAGATGAGCGGCAAACCGATGTTGAGGACGAACCGCAGGACGACCGCGGGGGTCCAGCGCAGCGGCGTCTTGGCGGCCTGCTCACTCATCCTTGGCCTCCGCGTCGAGCGCTTCCTCGATGATCTCGTCGTCCTTGCTGCCCGTCCTCGCGCTCCCACCCAGGATCATCAGCAGACAGAGGACCGCCATCACCATGACGAACGGATCCGTGAGCCACTCCGTGCCGTAGCGGTTGGCGGAGATGGACAGGTACCGCTCGAGGTTGCCGGAGAGCACGGCACCGATCAGCAAGGGAGCCCGCGGCCAGCCGGCCCGCTTCATCAACCAACTCGTGAACCCCAGCACGAGCAGGGCGACGATGTCGCCCCAGTTCCCCGAGCTCTGGTACGCCGCGATGGTGATGAGCACGATCAGGAACGGCATGAACTGTCGGGCCGGGATGAAGGTGACACGCGCGATCGGGCCCACGAGCAGGAAGCACGCGATGGTGCCCGCGACGTTGGCGAGCGCGAGGGTCCAGACGATGCCCAACGTCACGTTGAGGTCGGTGGTGAGCATGGTCGGGCCGACCTGGATACCCAGCAGCAGCAGCCCACCCATCAGGATGGCGTTGGTGGCCGACCCCGGGATGCCGAACAGCAGGGTCGGGACCAGCGCGCCACCCTCCTTGGCGTTGTTGGCGCTCTCCGGCGCGATGACGCCCCGGATGTCGCCGTCACCGAAGTTCTTCTCCCCCCGCGTCGTGCGTTCCGCCACGCCGTAGGCGAGCCAGTCGACGACGCTCGAACCGAGGCCCGGGATCATCCCCACGGCGGTACCGAGCACCGCCGACCTGGTGACCAGGAACTTGTTCCCGAACGCGTCGCGGACCCCGCGCAGCATCCCACCCCGCAGCTTGCCGCCCCGTCCGTCCTTGGAGACGGCCTCGCCGCTGATCAACAGATCGATGATCTCCGGGATGGCGAACAGCGCGAGAGCGATGATGGCGAGCGGCACGCCGTCGAAGAGGTAGATGGAGTCGAACGTGTAGCGGTAGACGCCACCGGTCACCGAGGCGCCGACGGCTCCGAGCAACAGCCCTGCGAGCGCGGACAGGACCCCGGTCAGCGCCGACCCGCGCACCAGGACGCCGACGGTGGCGAGCCCGAAGAGCCCGAGCATGAACAGCCGGGGGGACGTCAGCAGCAACACCAGGGGCCTGGCGATGTTCAGCAGCATGAACAGGGTGAACGCACCGATGATCCCGCCGAGCAACGACGAGGTGAAGGCCGCGGCCAACGCTCGTGCCGCCTGGCCCTGTCTCGCGAGCGGGTAGCCGTCCATGATCGTGGCCTGGGAACCAGCCGATCCCGGCGCACCGAGCAGCACCGACGGGAAGGTGTCCGCCGTGTGCACCACGGCGATCATCCCCATCATGAGGGCGACACCGTCGAAGGTGTCCATCCCGAAGATGAACGGCAGCAGCAGCGACATCCCCACGACACCGCCCAGCCCAGGGAGTGCACCGACGACGACGCCGATGAGGGTCCCGAGCACGAGGAACAGCATGCGGTCGGGCGTGAAGATCATCAGCAGTGCTTCTGTGGCGGCCTGGAGCACCGGTGACCCCCTCGCGTCGTGTCACGGATCGGGAACGCAGCCTACGGATGAGGACGTGGCCCGAGGCGTTGCAGCCGAGGAGGCCGAACACCCCGGGCGGGGGGGGGGGGGGGGGGGGGGGGGGGGGGGGGGGGGGGGGGGGGGG